>QHYR01000170.1 GCA_003223315.1 Acidobacteriota bacterium
CGCTTTGGCGGGAGCAGGGCACTCTATGACGGCCATCCTGACTGTAGCCAACCAGAAGGGCGGAGTAGGCAAAACCACCACTGCCATTAATCTCGCCGCCGCCATCGCTCAACGAAAAAAGAAAACGCTTTTAGTCGATCTGGACCCGCAAGCCAACGCGACGATCGCCTTCTTTGATGCCGCCGACGTGCAGGCCTCCATGTTCGACGTGCTCGGCGATCACCGCGCGGAAATGGCTGCCGTCGTCAGGCCCACGAAGGATCCGATGCTTTTCGTGGCGCCCGCCAAGCTGGCGCTGGCCAAACTCGAACAGCAGCTTGCGGGCCAATTCGACGCGCCCTTCAAGCTGAAAGACGCGCTCGCGCCGCTGCTTAAAGACTACGACTACGTGCTCATTGATACGCCGCCGGCACTGGGCATCCTGACCGTGAATGCCATGGTCACGTCCACGCATCTGGTGGTGCCCATTCAGGCCGCTTACTTCGCCATCGAGGGCACCGACGACTTGCTCGAGACCTATGAACGCATCCGCGCGCGCCCGAATCCCGCGCTGAAGGTTCTCGGCGTGGTGATCACGCTTTACGATAAGCGCACGAACATCTCCCGCGATACGCACGAGCAGATTCGTTCGGTGTTTGGCCCGGTCTTGTTCAAAACGCGGATTGGTAAAAACGTGCGCCTGGAGGAAAGTCCCGCCTATAAGGAGACCATCTTCACCTTCGCGCCGAAGTCGCCCGGCGCTCAGGAATACCGAAAGCTTGCCCTGGAGGTCATTCAACGTGTCGAAGAGGATCGGATTGCCAGTCACACTGAAGATGCGGCATGACGCCCACTATGTCGAGCAGCTGACCAGCTTCAGCGGCGCGGCGGTGGGGCGGATGGTACCCATCGCCAAGATTCGCCCCAATCCGGAGCAGCCGCGCAAATTCCTCGGCGACATCAGCGAGCTTTCCGAATCCATCAAGGAAAAGGGCGTCTTGGAACCGCTGCTGGTCCGCTACCTGCCGCGCGAAGACACTTACTACATCATCTCCGGCGAACGCCGCTATCACGCCGCACGCGAGGCCGGGCTGAAGGAATTGCCTTGTATCGAAAAAATCGCCGACGACGCGGAAACGCTGGAGCTGGCGCTCATCGAGAATTTGCAGCGCAAGGATCTCACGCCTTTTGAGGAAGCCGATGGCCTGCATCGCCTGGCGGAACAATTCGCCTACACGCACGAAGACATCGCCCGCAAGATCGCCAAAGCGCGCTCGTCCGTGACCGAAACGCTTTCGCTGCGCCTTATTCCGGAGGCCATCCGGCGCCAGTGCGTGGAGCACGGCATCGTCTCGAAATCCTTGCTTCTGCAGATCGCGCGGCAACCCAACGAAAAGAAGATGGCCGAAGTGCTGGTGCGCATCATTCAGGGCGGACTCACGCGCGACGAAGCGCGCCGCGAACGCCGCGACGAAAAAAGCGTAGGACCCCGACCGCAGCCGTTCATCTTTAATTTTCAGCCGGAAAACGAAGCCTTCCGCCTGCGCATCCAGTTCCGCAAGAGCAACGTCTCGCGCCAGGAGTTGATCTACACGCTGCGCGCCATACTCGAGTCGCTCGAGCGCGAGGCTCCCAGCGCCGCGAGCGATCCTGCCGTGGCATAAGCCCCGGGAAACCGCTGAGAGGTCCTTCGCTCGCGGACCCGCTCAGGATGACAGCGGCTGGCCGCTGGGTCTTTGCCTGTCTGCACGTTATCCTTCCCTCCGGGCCCGCCTGAAGGCGGCCGCTACATGCCCCGTAACAGCGTTCTGCGCAAGGGCTCGATCATCGTCGTTCGCGCCGCAGAGGGCGGAGAATAGAATCTCGCTATGCCCGAGTTCACGCCCGCTCACATGGCAATTCTGGAGCGACTGGTCGCGCAGGGGTTCACGCCAGTTGCGTTCCCGATGTATGCCAGTGCCAGCGCCATTGGCGTGCGGCGAGGCTCACTTGCGGCGCTGCTCGTGCCCGCAGGCGAGGCGGCGCTGAAGATCCTAGGAGAGCCGTGTTACGTGATCGGCTCGAATCTCGCCGTGCGCACCCGGCGCGAGGGCCGACTCATTTTTGTGTGGAAGGAGGAATCTGTCGAAGCCACCCCGGAACTCCTCGAAGAGCTCGCCCGATTTTCCGCGGACCTCGCCAAGCTCCTTGAGCCCTGAGTTCACGATGTAGGACCCGCTCAGCGCCCAGGCTCCGCCTGGGCGTCACAACGCGAGGGATGGGGCACCCGCCAAGGCGAAAAGGCGGGAGTGCGTGGGTAGCAAGAGGAATCGCCAGGGCCGGCTACCAACCCAACGCGCGCGACTTTTTTTCGCGCTAAAAGCCGCGTGATTCAGCACGCGCTTTTAGCGCCCGACAACCCCAGGGGAACGGCGCTAGAGGAGCGACGCTCTGCTCGCTATTCGAGCTTGGAATGCGGGCGCTGATCGAAAGGCGCGCCCAGCATGGGCTGCATTTTGGTGCGAAATTCGCGCGTGGCGGCATTGCCTTCGTGCTTGTTGAAGGCATCTTCGTTCTGCCAGACCTCATAGAGGAAAAAGTGATTGGGGCGGCTGATCTGGGTGAGCGCCTCGGCACTTTGGTTGCCGGGCTCTTTGCGCGTAGTGTCCACGTATTGTTTTAGCAGCGCCACACCGGCATCCTTATTCGGGGGAATAAGGTCCACAAAGGTGATCACGTAGAAGGGTGTGGGGCTTACCCCAGACTGCTGGGCGCGAAGCCTGCCGGTGAGCAGGCCGCCCGCAAAAATCACCGCGGCGGAGACCAGCAGGATCACTGCCGGACGAATCGAACGCATGGCGTTCCTCCTTATCTGCCTTGAACTGCTCAACTGAACGAAGCCCTAGTTCCCGTTTACTGCGTCATTTTCTGCCTGAAGCGAAAGCTCAGAATCGTACTGATGGCGACGATGCCCGCCAGAAGCACAATGAGCGAGGCGTAATTCTCTGGCGAGACTTTGCCCGCGCGGAACAATACGTAACCGACAATGAGATTCAGCCAGGCCCAAGCTACGTTTACAGTGGGAGACGACAAACCGCGCCCGGGCGGATGCGCAAAAGGAGTGGGAAAGCGGTTACCGGAAATACCATGAACAAAGTGAGGCACGACATTGGCTAGAAATGCCCCCGCGAAGAAGCACGCAACATAGTTGTACCAGCTCATGGCAAGTTCCTCCGAATCAGACGTAGTCACGGGCCTACCAATCGAGCCGCCGCTGCTGGAAGAGGACGCGGATTTTAGCACGTTGATCTTCCGTTAGCCCACATGAGCTTAGCCCACAGGCAGCGAGGCAAGAATCTAATCGTGTGGGATTAAGCAGGGAAGGGGAAATTCGATGAGAAGCATTCGATTGAAGCCGCGCCCTAGATACTCATGGCCATTGTTGCGGTGTTGACTTGCGGGCAGGCCGCGGTGTCATTTGGGCAAGCCGGAGCATTGAACGCGGGTGCGAAATCGAGGCAGGCGACTTCGCCGGCGAAGACGGGGAAATCCCCGGCCAAGACTCCGGCTTCGAAGCGGGCATCCGTAGTCGCGCCGCAGAGGGCTGCGCATAAACGAAACCGCACCCTTGAAACCGCCCTTCGAGGCTCCCTTCGAGGCTCAGGGCGAGCAGGGCAAGCAGGGTGCGGCACCCAACCTCCAAACCCATCCGTGCCGGAATGCTACGCTTCGCCGCGACTGTAACGCTCGGGCAAATGCGGCCCTCGGAATGACAACGTGGCGAATTAGGATGCCGCCTGGAAGGCGGCGCTACGAAAAGGCCACGGATACCGGGCCGAAGCCCTTCGAAGCTCCCTTCGGAACTCAGGGCAAGCAGGGCAAGCCGGCGCTACGTTCCCGCCGCTTAGGGCGCTACAGTTAGTCCGCGCCGACCAGCGCGCTCGCCGGTTCAGGCTTCAGAGCCGGAACAGACATCGGTTTCGAGCCAGGGCGATCGATCTCGATGCGGCCCTTGAAGATGGCGCCGTCTTCGATACTGATGCGCGTGGTTTGAATATCGCCGATGACCGCGCCGTCCTTTTTGATTTCCACGCGATCGGTGGCGTTGATATTGCCGGTGACTTTGCCGAAGACGACCAATTCGCGCGAGGAAACCTCTGAATTCAATTGGCCGCTGCGCCCCACGGTGAGGCGGTGGCCACGGACGGAGACCGGCCCTTCGACTTTGCCATCGATTTGCAAATCCTCGTCGGCGTTGATGCGGCCCTTGATTTCGAGGCTGGCACCGATGCAGGCGAGGCTGCGCGCCCCAGGGGTTCCCGGGCGGCCGGAGAAGGCGTTCGGGTCGGATGCGGGTTCGGGGCTACGTTGGAATGGCGTCGGGAGCGTACTCTTTGGCTGGGACTCGGGTTGGGGCTGCGCTGGCGTTTGCTGCTTCATCCACATGCGAAAATTCCTCCTTGAAGGTTATTCTCCGGGACCGATCGGCCGGGCGTCGTCCGCGGAAGCAATGTAGATTCACTCTAGGCGCCGGAAGGGACGCTGGCGACGCGAAATTTGTACAGCGTTGCGGGGCGGGAACCTGTACTTTAGGCCAGGTAGGGCCCCTCCAGGCGGGCCCATGACCCTTTCGCCGCGCGCGGGCGCCGATGGCGGGGCGTTTCACGGTGGGTTTTATGAATCTTTCAAGCAACTCGCGATCCTGGTATACCATCGAAGGTCGCGGATCGATGGCGGATGCGGATCCGCCGGTTTCTACACTGCCGCGAGGGCGTGATACGTGACGCGAGTGCTGCTGGAATTTACGAGCAATAGCTCCGGAGGGATCCCTCGCTCACGCTGCTCGCTCGGGACGCCGATCCTAATCGGATCGGCGCTTTCGCCGGCAGGCGGGGAGGGCGTGACGCAATGACACGGGTCCTGCTGACCACCGTTCACCGCGATTTCGGGCTCTACGACTACTTCCGCGAGAATGCACCCGAAGGATTCGCGTGGCGCTTTCGCATGCCGCGGCGAATCTCTTTTGGGTTGCGCTTTTTGCGCCAAAACATTCCTGGGATCGAAATCCTCGAATATCCCACGCACGCGGAATATCGGCGGGCGCTGGCGCGCGGCTGGGATGTGGTGGGCTTTTCGTTTTATCTCGAAGAGACGAACGAGATACTGCGCATGGCGGAAGAGGCGCGCGCGGCCGGGGCGGCGCGCCTCTGGGCAGGGAACTACGGCGCGCTCACACCGGCGTTGCGCGGCAGCTTCGACGAAGTCTTCAGCGGATACAGCGAAGATGCGGTGGCCAGGGCGCTAGGCGCGACAATCGACGTGGTGCAGCATCCGCCGCTGGTATCGGAGTTCCGGCTGCCCGGAGGCTGGCCGCTGCCGGTCGGCGTGATCTTCACGACGCGCGGCTGCAGCTTTCAGTGCACGTTCTGCCAGACTACGGCGTTCGCGCCGCGGCCCAAGGCCATTCCGCTCGAAGCCATCGAGCGCGCGGTGCAGTTTTACGTCGCGCGCGGGATTCGCTACGCGTTGATCCTGGATGAAAATTTCGGCAATATTCCCGACCACGCGGAAGCGGTGATCGAGCTGCTGGCGCGGTACGGCATCCGCTGGCTGGTGCAGTCGCGGGTGGATCTTTTCCTGCGCCATTTCGATGAATGGCTGGCCAAGGGCATGGAAGGCGCGCTCTTTGGCATCGAGAGCTTTCACCAGGAGGTGCTCAAGCAGATTCACAAAGGGGAAAAGGTGGAGGCGGTGCTGGAGCTGGCGCGGCGGCTGAACCGCGCGGGGCGGTATGCGCAGGGATACTACATCATTGGATTTCCCAGCGAGACGCCGGAATCGATTCGTGAGGATTTGCGCATGCTGGCTTCGCTGGAGCTGGACGTAACGCAGATCACCATCGTCACGCCGCATCCGCAGACGCAGTTGTGGAGCGAACTCGAGACGCAATACGGAATTTTCGAGCGCGATTGGGCCAAGTACGACACCAAGCATCTCGTCTGGCGGCATCCGCATTGCCCTCCGGGGAGCCTCGAAGCGCTGCTGAAGGAAGGCTTCGCCCTGTGCTACGGCGGACCCTGGCTGCGTCGCACCATGCGCAAATTCCTGAACAGCCGATTCCAGCGGCGCGATCTGGCGAACTTGCTCGCGAGCCCACTGCACGCGCGCTGGGCCGCGCCGCAGAGGCTGCCGTATTTCGCCGCTTCGTGAACCCCTCGGTCGCGGCGACGTTCCTCTCCCACCCTACGCTGCGTTCGAACTCGGAACTGAGCTGATGCGCAGAGTGCAACTCATCGAGATACACGATCAGCCGTGGTTTCCATCTTTTCTGCGCGATCAGGTGACCGACGACCTGCAAACTCTGCTGAACATCGGCAAGCCGTATGCCGACATCGTTCCGCAATTGCGCGAAGGCATCGAGCATGCCGGTGCGGATCGCGTGCTCGATTTGTGCTCGGGGGCGGGAGGACCGTGGCCGTGGCTGGCGGATGCTCTCGGGCGAAACGACTGGCGCGTTCGCGTGGAGCTCAGCGACAAATATCCGAATGCCGAAGCGCGCAGGCGGGTGCAGGGCAATTCCACCAACCTGCACTATCGTGACGAGGCCGTGGACGCCACGCGCGTGCCGCGCGGGATGGCCGGCTTTCGCACGCTATTCGCTTCTTTTCATCATTTTCCGCCGGGGCAGGCGCGCGAAATTCTTGGCGACGCCGTGGCCAACCGGCAGGGCATCGGGGTATTCGAGATTCCCGGACGGCGCCCGCTGACTTTGCTGCTTTTGCCGCTTGTGCCCATCGCCGATATCGTGCTGGTGCCATTTCTGCGGCCACGGCCGCTCGCGCGCGCCGCCTGGAGACTGGTATGGAGATGGCTTATCCCCATCATTCCCCTGGTGCTGTTTTTTGACGGAATTGTTTCCTGCCTGCGGGCCTATTCGCCGGGCGAGTTGCGCGAACTCACAAGCGGGCTCGCGGAATCCGGCTATCAGTGGGAAATCGGCTGCGTGAAACGCGGCTTTTTGCGTTTGCCCATCACGTTTTTGGTTGGCTATCCTTCGGCTTAGAATTCAAAAGCAGTTCCCCGGCGAAAACATCCGGGACGCAAACAGCGCGCCTCACCCGCCGAGTAAAACTCCGGGACGCAGACAGCATGTAGCCGCGGGTTCGGGATGACAGCAAAAAAAGCAAGAGAACAGCAGATTCCTCGTCGTCCGCCTTAGTTAACGTGCAAAAGGTCGACTCGCCGTCGACTTTTGCGCAAAGAGGCGGACTCCTCGGAATGACAACTCAACGCCAGCTGCGCGGCAAGCTCAGCGGGCGGATTTGGCGGTGCGTTCGGCGAAGACGTCGCGGGCGGCGTACAAGCCGTTGAGCGCGGCGGGGAAACCGGTGTAGGCGGCGAGCTCGATCATCAGTTCAATAATTTCCGTTTCGGACCAGCCCACGTTCAGCGCGCCGTGAAGATGCGCGCGAAGCTGCGGCTCGACGCCGCCGCGCGTGACGAGCGCGGTGACCGCGGCGATTTCCCGCGTTTTCAGGTCGAGGCCGGGCCGCGAGTGAATATCGCCGAAAATGAATTCGACCAGGTAATGAGCCATATCCGGGGAAATGCGGGCGATATTTTCCACGGCTTGTTCGCCGAGTTCGCCGAGCATCTGTTTCAGCTTGGCGCGACCGCGCTGGTATCGAGTGTCGTCTGGCATGGAGGCTCCTTTGTTAGGCCCGAAAGGCTGCGT
>QHYR01000171.1 GCA_003223315.1 Acidobacteriota bacterium
AGAAACGTGGTGCTCCAACGTGGGCTCCATTGCGTCTTCACACTGAGCCATTCATCGTAGTTCGGATACAGGAAATTGAAGGCGTTATCTTCCTGGCCGAAGCGCAATTCGTTCTTGGGTTGGCCGAGGACAGACCTCTGCGCGATCCTCGCCTCTTCGTTTGCGGGGTTCAGGTTTAGCGCTTGCTGAAACTCCAGCTGTGCGCTCTTCCGATCTCCGGCTGCGGCGAGCGCACGGCCACGGGCCATGCGCACATCGGCCCGCCCGGGATCGAGTGCGACGGCAATATCGAGCGCGCGCAAGGCATCTAGGCTCTTGCCCTCGCCCAAATACACGTTCGCCAGCCCCAGCCAGTTATCCGGATCGCTCTTGGAAACCTGCAAGATCTGCAAGTACTCCCGTTCCGCTTCCGCGAGATTACCCGACCAGGCCAGGATGCGTGCCCGCCAGGCGCGTACATCCATATCTGCCGGCGCACGCGCGATCTCTTGATCGACAATTTGCAGTGCCGACGCCCAATCTTTCATTTGGGAATACTTACGAACTTGCGCTTGCCAGTCCGTTGCCGGGGTTTGCCCCCAGGCAGGCAGGGTCAATAAGAGCGCACCGATAACTACGCGGTAGAAGAGTGGCTTACCAAGGCGCTTATCGGAATTTGGCGCATCCCCTCGAGAAAGGGCAGAGTCTGACATATAGACAATCATTTCCCAACAGTGAGACCTGCCGCACGACGAACTCCAACGGACGTCGCCATTGGGTTACTGTTGCCGGTTTAAGTACTTTGGCGACCATAGCTTGGCGGGCTTGGCTGATCTGGAGCAATGAGAAATCGAGGCGGTCCCAGTAGTGAGATAACGCAGTTGTTCCGTTCCGGTGCGCCCGACGGCACACGGATACCGCCCTTATCCAGGGTAGGCGAGCGTCCAACAGCCTGATGGCATCATCAACAGTTTAGAATCAGAAGCTTACAGATAAGTCGTGGAAACGAACATCTGGAGGAAGCAAATGGCACGATACGGCAAGGCGCCAAGTAAGAGCGTCCGGAGGGCTATGCGCAGGCGAAAGCACGGGACTCTTCGCTCGGGCCGGAGCGGAAAAGGGGGCCGGGTGAAAAGCCGGAAGCAGGCCATTGCTATAGGCCTTTCCGAAGCCCGCAAAAAGGGAGCCAAGGTCCCGCGAAAGAACTCAAGCTGACCGCATGCAGTGTTCAGTCTTCGATCGCCAATCTAAAATCTGAAAGCCCAGATTTCAGACCACGGCTATCCTCCCGGCTGTTTTCTTATTTGATTGCGTGAACCTGGAATGGACGCGGCTCAGCAGGCGCAGAGTTGGTAAGTTCTTGCGACTAATGGCGCGAGGCGGTCGGACTGCACGGGGTTCATTCACTACAGCCCGACTCACCGATCCAAAGATCAGTATCCGTACTTGACCGGCTAGCCCAAGCGCGGCCAGGTGCTGTTGACTGGTAGGAACTCATCAACCGAGAGGTAATTGCCTCTCAACGCCACAGTCCGTATCGTAGAAGCACCCCTTCAATTTAACTTGCGCGTTTTCCTTCCTGCGCGCGCGAGGCACCGTGAAAATAAGACGCTGGGTGAGCTGGCCTACCGGGTCCGCGCTGCTCCTTTTATGGCTGTTTTCTGCAGCTCCTCTGCGCTCGCAGCAACGCACGAGAAACGATCTGGCACAGGCGAGCCTTGAAGACCTGTTGAATATCGAGGTGACTTCAGCCTCGAAAAAGGAACAGAAGCTATCCCAGGTAGCCGCGGCGATTTTCGTCATTACGCAGGAGGACATCCGCCGTTCGGGAGCGCTGACTATCCCCGATCTACTGCGCATGGTTCCCGGCTTGGATGTAGCTCAGATCAATGCGAATACGTGGGCCATATCGGCTCGAGGTTTCAATTTGCAGTTCGCCAACAAATTGCTGGTGTTAATCGATGGCCGAGCTCTCTATACGCCGCTTTTCGGCGGTGTTTATTGGGACACGCTGGACGTGCCGCTCGAGGACATTGAGCGCATCGAGGTGATCCGCGGGCCGGGCGGGACAGTGTGGGGCGCCAACGCGGTGAACGGCGTGATCAACGTTATTACGAAGAGTGCTGCGGATACGCAGGGCGGCTTGGTAACTGGCGGCGGGGGCGCACAGGCGCAAGGATTCGGCACTGTACAGTACGGTGGGAAAATCAAAGAAGGCAGTAGATATCGAATCTTCGCAAAGTACAACAACAACAACCATTTCCCTGACTTGAACGGGCAGGACGGGAACGATAGTTGGCATCTGCTGCGCGGCGGTTTTCGGGTGGATACAAACCTGTCCACCAAAGATTCCCTGATGACTCAAGGAGACATTTATACCGGGAATGAAGGCGCGATCTTCGTGCATTCCATCCTCTCTCCTCCCGACAACATAAACGTACAGGGCCTCGCCATATTGTCGGGAGGAAACGTACTGGGCCGCTGGAGTCACATTTTGTCAAGCCGCCGCGACATCACAGTGCAGTTTTATTTCGACAAATACAATCGAGACGCCCCGCAATTGGACGACTTCCGCGATACCTTTGATTTCGATTTTCAGAACCACATCATCCTGGGTGCCCGTCAGGATCTTATTTGGGGCCTAGGATATCGCCATACTGCGGACGAAACCACTGCCACGATTGACCGGGCCTTTCTCCCAGCCAACTTCGCGGGCCAACTGTTCAACGTATTCATACAAGACCAAATAACACTCGAGTCCGACCGCGTGGCCTTGTACCTGGGATCGAAATTCGAGAACGACTATTTTACCGGTTTCGACCTTGAGCCGAGCGCTCGTTTGGCGTGGACTCCGAGTAATCGCCGCACGTTCTGGGCCGCCATTTCACGCGCCAACCGCACTCCTACGCGACGAGATGTGGGCCTGGATGCCGCGCTCGCGGTATTGCCCGGGCCTGCTAAAATCGCCTTGCTTGGCAACCCGAACATGAAGTCTGAACACGTCATCGCTTATGAGGTGGGTTATCGAGCGCAGCCAGCTGACCGCGTTTCTCTCGATGTCGCGGCGTTTTTCAATACCTATCACGGACTGGAGAGCTTAGAGCCGTCTCCCTCATTTTTCGACTCGGCCTCTGTTCCACCTCTTCTCGTTTTCCCCATCGTGCTGGGTAACAAAATGTACGGGACGACGCAGGGCGTGGAAGCGTCCGTAAATTGGAAACTAACGCATCGCTGGACCCTCAGCCCCGGCTATTCGTTCTTGAAAATGAATCTGCATACCGAAGCGACCAGCCTGGACTCGACGAGCGTGGCGGACACGCAGGGTTCGAACCCAAACCATCAGGCGCAGCTCCGGTCCCACATGGAACTGTCCCGAGGCTTCAGCTGGGATGCGAATGCCTACTTTGTCGAGCGTTTGCCGGCACAGTTTGTACCTTCCTATACGCGGCTGGATACGCAGCTGAGTTGGAGGCTTGCGGAACGAATCGAACTGAACGTGGTGGGACAAAATCTGCTCCGAGGCCACCACGAAGAATTCAACGATCAATTGCAGAGCGTCAATTCATCACTGGCCAAGCGCAGCGCCTATGCGAAACTCACTTGGCAATTTTGATCGAGTTTAAAAAGGCACGCCGTTTTTAGGGCCTCAAAAAGCGCGCCGGTCCGCCCTAATGCCCAGCGGCTTGCCGCTGCTCGTCCAAGAGCGCGTGGAACATGGCCTCCTCGATGTCCACCTCGTTCTTGCACCCCGCAGGATCAATGAAGGGGTTCGGCGCGCCCTTCTGGAGCTTCGCGTATTTCTCTTGCATGCTGTACTGGGCAGGGTGGTCGCCGAGCGGCACGTCGCACGCCAGCGAACGCACCAGCGGGAATGTATGATTGAACTCGGCGATCACCTCCGGCGTTAGCGTCGCGGGTGGCCGCAAACTGCAGCCGATGACCAAGTTGTACATCTTTCCACCGTCCTGTGCCTTCATGGTCCACGTTGTGCAGCCGCGGGTGTGACCCGGAGTCAGGTGCGCGGTCAGAGTAGTGCCGCCGAGCGTCACTGTCTCGCCATCGTGCAACGTCTTGTCGATCGGATGCTCTTTGCCGCTGGGCTTCATGGCCTGGAGCGCCGGCACGTCCTCGGCCATCGCCATCGTCTGCGTGCCAGTCATCTCTTTGACCAAGGCATCGCCTTCCTGATGATCGTTGTGCGCGTGGGTCCCCAGCAGGATCTTGACGTCCGAGAACCTGAATCCCAATTGTTCGACCGACTTCTGAATCGTCGGCACGTTCCGTTCGTACGTGCTGTTAATGAGAATACTGCCTTGCGGTGTAACAATCAGGAACGAGCTCAGGGTCCTGGTCCCCACGTAGTAGACATTGCCGATAATTTTGTGCGGCGGGAACTGCGTCGTTTGGTCCTCAGGCGTACCCATGTTGCGCGCCAGGATCGACCGCGGCGTAAATTTACGCCCGTGGACAGTTACCTCGGGATGGTCGGCGGGTGGCGGGTTCGCCGTCTGCGCCCAGGCTGAGCTCACGCTTGCGCCCAAAACGACCGCTGCCGTGATAAAGCTGATACAAAATGACGCGCGGGAGGAAGCCATCCGCAAAGCCGCGCTCCCGCTGGCACTCCTCATCATATTCCACACACCTACCGCCAAAGGGACGTGAAGCGCGCTCTTATCGGCAGAGCCTCGTTACCAGATGACCTTCAGCGCTAACTGACCCTCCCTGGGTTTCGTCACCGTCGGGCCCGCCAAACCCCCTAGGCCGGTCGACAACCCGGTACCAACGTCGAGTATCTGGGCAGTTTTACCGCCCTGAAAGTCCAAGGGCGCTCCAAAGTTGGCGCGATTCAAGATGTTAAAAAACTCCACCCGGAACTGCACACTGGCGCTTTCCGAAATCTTCCTGAGCGAGAAGTTCTTGTACAACGAGAGGTCAAGGTTGACGAGCCCTGGCCCGGTAATGCTATTGCGGCCCACATTGCCCAGGAGATTCGCGCAACTGCCTGTAACCCCAGAAAAAGCCCTGCACTGCGATGCGAGCGCTGGGTCCGAGGGCGCCATGGGCACCGTGAAGCACTTCGTGTTGATGTAAGTCAGGTTCGGATCGCTCTTGTAGTTGTGGTTTATGGGATCGCATCCCGGAACGCGATCCGGAAGGCCGAATCCGTCTGAGCCGGCATTTCGCACACCCATGGCGTCGTCATTGATGATGGGAGTCGTCGGAATTCCGCTATTCAGCTTGAGGATGCTGGCAATCTCCCACCCGTTCGCGAGCGCGCCGCCCACACCGTGGAGAGACTTCGGCCCGGGTATATCCCAGATGGCGTTGATCGCCGCGTTATGGGTAATGTTGTAGTCCGAGGGGCCCCAGCTGATGGACGGGTCGAACCAGAACCAAGTGGTGATGGAATTGGAAAAGGCGTCGCCCAAGATGGTCCCGGAGTCGCTGTCCTTCGATTTGCCGTAGGTGTAAGAACCTCCGAATTGGAGGCCATGGCTCATCCTCTTCTGGACACCCAGCTGAACCGCCTCATAACTGGAGCTGGTTCCCCAGCTGAGCCCCCGGATCGTCCCGAAATCCGGGTTAATCTGATTCTGTTTGGTGGTGTTTTTAGGCCACAACCATCCCGCGGAGGTCTTCGTGGGGACGACCATATTGAAATCATCGCCGCGTATGAGCTGGTGGACGCCACGGGAGCCCACATAACCGATCGTCGCCGTCAGGGTGGGCGTGATTTGGCGCTGGAAGTTGATATTCCACTGCTGGACGTAATTTCGCTTCGGATTCGGTTCGGTATACGAGGCGGTGAGCGTGCAATTCCCCACCGGGCATCCCGCTTGTGGTGTTGCGAAGATCGAATAGGCACTCCCTGGGTTGGGAGTTCCACCTGGAGTCGTGGGCGGAATGCCAAGCACCCCGGCGAGCGTAGTCTTGTCGGCAAGCGTAGTCGCGAGGAAAAACGGCGCCCAGGCCTGACTGAAGTAGTATCCCGGCAGCGGCAGCACGTCAAAGATGGCGAAGCCCCCGCGAACGGCCATCTTCCCATTGCCGCGCGGATCCCAGGCAAAACCGATGCGCGGCTCAAAATTATGGAGGGTGGGGTTCGAGGTGA
>QHYR01000001.1 GCA_003223315.1 Acidobacteriota bacterium
CAGATACATCGCCGCGAATGTGCCTACGATGGACAAGGGAACGGCCACGCTGGGAATTACCGTAGCCGAAACGTTGCGCAGGAACAGAAAAATGACCATGACGACCAGGGCCACCGTCAGTATCAATTCGAATTGCACATCTTTAACCGAAGCGCGAATCGTGGTGGTGCGGTCCGTCAGAATGGAAACCTGAACGGCAGGCGGCAGAGAGGCCTTGAGGGTCGGCAAAAGCGCTTCGATGCGGTCAACGACGCTGATGATGTTGGCGCCGGGCTGCCGCTGAATATTGAGGATCACGGCCGGAGTGTCATTGAACCAAGCGGCTTGGCTGATGTTTTCGACGCTATCAATAACGTTAGCGACGTCTTGGACGCGGACGGGCGCGCCGTTCTTATATCCAATGATGATGGGCTTGTATTGCGCGCTGTTGAAGATCTGATCGTTAGCGCCAATGGTATAAGCCTGCCGCGGACCATCGATATTGCCCTTGGCCTGGTCCACATTGGCCGCGGCCAAGGCTGCACGCAAGTCTTCCAGGCTCAAACCAAAGGAGGCCAGGGCCGTGGGATTGGCCTGCACCCGCACAGCGGGTTTCTGGCCGCCGCTGATGGTCACCAAGCCGACTCCCGGGAGCTGCGAAATCTTTTGCGCCAGCGTGGTATCGGCCAAGTCCTCCACCTTTTGCAGCGGCATGGTGTCGCAGCTCAACGCCAAAGTCAGGATTGGGGCGTCGGCCGGATTCACTTTGCTGTAAATGGGCGGATTCGGCAGGTCCGTGGGAAGAAACGTGCCTCCGGCATTGATGGCGGCCTGCACCTGCTGTTCAGCAACATCGATGTTTTGCTCGAGATCGAACTGCAGCGTGATCAATGACGCCCCGAAAGTGCTGGTCGAGGTCATTTGCTTCAGCCCCGGTACCTGTCCGAATTGCCGTTCCAGAGGGGCCGTGACCGAAGAAACGATCACGCTGGGACCGGCGCCGGGGTAGAACGTGAGCACCTGAATGGTGGGGTAATCCACCTGCGGCAGCGCGGAAACCGGCAACTGGCCATAGGCGACAAAGCCGGTGAGCATTATGGCAGTCATCAAAAGCGTGGTGGCTACCGGGCGGAGAATGAAAATACGAGACGGACTCATTGCTGGCGACTAGGGCGATTCCTGTTTCCCGTTCGATATCCTTGCGAATTATCGGATTGGCCGTTCGGCCGATTGCCCTGTGCATTAGGAGCTGCGAACGACTGGGAGCCGGCTGGAGGTTGGAATTGGGGGCGGGGTGACGCAGGCAAACTTTGAGGCGCGGGTTTATCGGTCAGCGCGTTCGCCGGATTGGTCGTTGCATTGGACCGCGTATCCGGCCGCGGCTCGACGCGCACTCCGGCGCGCAAGCGATCCTGCCCATCAGTAACCACGAGATCGTTGGGAGAAATGCCGTTCTCGATCGAAGCCAGAATGCCCTCGGTTACACCGAGAGTGACGGGCACGACCTCAGCCGTGTTATCGGATGGCTTCACGCGATAGACGAAGTTGCCCTGATCGCCGCGCTGAACGGCGGCAACCGGGATAATGGTGGCATTCTTCTTGACGTCGATCAGCAGGCGCGCATTGACGAATTGATTGGGCCACAGAGCGCGATCCTTATTGTCGAAGACGGCTTTCAATCGGAAAGTGCCGGTGGTCTGATCGATCTGGTTGTCGATCGTGAGCAAAGTGCCCGAGGCGATTTCCGTTCCATCGTCCCGGCTCAGAGCCTTGACCTGCAAGGTGGCGCCGGATCGCGTGCGGCTGTTTACGGCTTGCAGATTGTCCTCAGGCAGGGCAAAGATCACGGCAATGGGCTGCATTTGCGTGATCACGAGAAGCCCGTTCTGGTCTGAGGCGTGAACGATGTTGCCCGAATCAACGAGCCGCAAGCCTACTCGTCCATCGATCGGGGATGTGATATGCGCGTAGTCGATATTCAGTTTGGCGTTATCAATCTGGGCTTGATCGGCCGCGGTGGCTGCTTGAAGCTGATTTGTGAGCGCCACCTGCGTATCGTACTGCTGTTGCGGGATGATTCCGTCCTTGAGGAGTTGGCTATCGCGCTGGGCAATTAATTTGGCATCTGTGAGTTGCGCCTGGTCCTTGGCGAAGTTCGCCTGAGCCTGTGCCAGGGCCACCTCGTACGGCCTGGGATCGATAATCGCCAGTAAATCGCCCTTATTTACCTCCTGGCCCTCCGTGAAGAGGACCTGCATCATCTGGCCGTCCACACGGCTTTTCACGGTAACCGTATTAAATGCCTGCACGGATCCAAGGCCGTCCAGATAGACAGGCAGATCACGCCGCTGCGCTGCCGTGACAGAAACGGGAACGCGCGCGTTGAGATCGCCATTGCGGTCACCTCGACCGCGGCCGGCGGCTGCGGTGGTCTGAGGCTTGTGGGTAGTGCGCCAGAGGAAAAAGCCTCCGGCCAAGACGGCGATCAGAAGAAGGATACCGATGGGACGAGCGGAAGAGCGCTTCTTGCCGGAGTTACGATTTGGATCGTCCGGATGGAGTTGCAACGCGATTTCCGAGCGCGTGGGAGCTTCTGTGGTTTTCTCGTCCATGACCCTCTCAAGGCTGACTTCGAGTTATTATGATTTAGATCCAGATCAGGTGAGCGCTTCGAGCCGCACCCTTTTCTGCGGATCCAAGCAATCTGCCCACTTCATCCAGGATAGAGGCGCCCGGCTATCTTCAGTGTAGCAGACAATATGTGCCAATCTTTTAGACGAGGGATAGGGAAGGATCGTTACGCGGAAGGCGCCCGCAATGGTTTCGTTGTTATTCTCTCCCCGCTCACGGCGCAGCGGACCGATTGACATCAGGGCGGCAGGGGCCATGGGCAGCGCGTCAGGCGATTTCGGCTGGCGGGGCAAAATTTGCATGCATAAACAATACTTATAGTATCTGCCAGAAACATAAATTGGACTCGCGATGAGAAAATCTGCTATTTATGAGGGATACGCAAGCAGCAAAAGAGTGCTCAGAGATGAACGAGCAATCGTCCCATAGCGTTGCGCCACGGAAGCTCACCGGCGCGGAGATTATCTGGGAATGCCTGGAGCGGCTGGGCGTCGAGCGCGTCTTCGGGTATCCCGGGGGCGCCATTCTACCGACCTATGATGCCCTGACGAAATCGCGGGTCCATCATGTACTGGTGCGGCATGAACAGGGCGCCACGCACATGGCCGACGGATACGCGCGGGCGAGCGGCCGGGTGGGTGTAGCGCTGGCGACGTCGGGTCCCGGAGCGACCAATATGGTTACGGGAATCGCGACGGCCATGATGGATTCGTCTCCCATCGTGTGCATTACGGGCCAGGTGGGCAGCGCGGTTCTCGGAAGCGACGCCTTCCAGGAGACGGACATCACCGGCATCACTCTTCCCATCACCAAGCACAATTATCTGGTGACACGCGCGGATGAAATCGCCATCAGCCTGCGCGAAGCCTTCCACATCGCGGCTTCGGACCGGCCGGGTCCCGTGCTCGTGGACATCACCAAAGACGCGCAGCTTGGTTCCTGCGAATTCGATTGGGATGCGGCTGCGCCCCGGGCGCACCGGCAAGTGCCCGATTTCTTTCCCGCTCCCGCGAAACTGGATGAGGCGGCCGCGCTGATCAATGAATCGCAGCGCCCGGTGATCCTGGCGGGACACGGCATCATGCTCTCCGGTGCTGGGGAAGAGGTCCGCCGGCTGGCGGAAACAGCCGATATTCCGGTGGCCTTGACGCTGCTCGGGCTGGGCGCTTTTCCCGCTTCGCATGCTCTGAATCTGGGAATGATGGGCATGCACGGCGAAGCCTGGGTGAATCAGGCCATTCAGGAATCCGATCTTTTGATTGCGCTGGGCATGCGCTTCGACGACCGCGTGACCGGCAAGCTGAACACCTATGCGCAAAAAGCCAAAAAAATTCATGTGGAGATCGATCGGGCGGAGATCAACAAGAACGTGCACGTGGACGTGCCGCTGATCGGCGACCTGCGCGAAATCCTGCAGCGGCTGCTCCCACTGGTGAAAGCCAACCGGCATTCGGAATGGTGGTCGCAGGTCCATGTCTCGAAGCAGGATTCGGCGGTGCGCGACATCCAGAATCTTCCCGATAGCGGGCACCTTTATGCCGCGCATGTGATCAACGACCTCTGGCGCGAGACGAAGGGGGACGCCGTCATCGTTACCGACGTCGGGCAGCACCAGATGTGGGAGGCGCAGTATTACCACCACGAAAAGCCGCGCTCGTTGATCACCTCGGGCGGCCTCGGAACGATGGGATTTGCCTTGCCGGCGGCAATCGGGGCGAAGTTTGCCCGGCCGGAAGCAGAAGTTTGGGTGGTGGCCGGAGACGGCGGCTTTCAGATGACCATGGCCGAGCTGGCGACCATTGTTCAGGAAAAGCTGAACGTCAAGATCGCCATTATCAACAACGGTTATTTGGGCATGGTCCGGCAGTGGCAGGAATTTTTCTATGAAGGCCGGTACGCGGGAACACCATTGCTGAGCCCCGATTACGTGAAACTGGCCGAGGCTTACGGGATTCCTGGGCTCATGGTGACCGAGCGCTCACAGGTCGTGCCGGCGCTGCATACGTCGCGTTTTCACGCCGGAGCGGCCTTGATCGATTTTCGGGTGGAACAGGAAGATTCGGTCTACCCCATGGTGCCCGCGGGGGCCGATTTGCACGCCATGATCCGGCGGCCTACTCCTCTGGTGGAAAGGCCGACGGATGACTGAGCGCGAAAAACCGCACACATTCGTCGTCTATGTGGAGAACAAGCCGGGCGTTCTCAACCGCATCGCCTCGCTCTTCCGGCGCCGCGGATACAACATCGAATCGCTGGCCGTCGGACATACCGAGCGTCCCAACATTTCGCGCATGACCATCGTCTCCTCGATCGGGGAAGGCGCAGCCCATCGAGTGGAGGCGAATATCTACAAACTGGTGAACGTGCTGTCGGTGGAAGACGTCACGCACGCCAGCACGATTTCGCGGAGCCTGGCGTTGATCAAAGTAGAGGCCGCGGAAGAGTCGCGGCACCGGCTGATGGAGATTGTGCGCGTTTTCCGGGCGCGCGTGGTGGATCTGGCGCCGCGCTCCTTAGTCATTGAAATTACCGGCGCAGAGGATAAAATCCACGCTCTGGTGGACGTGCTGCGTCCCTTTGGAATTTTGGAGATGGTGCGCACGGGCCAGGTGGTCATGCGGCGCGGGGTGCAGGAACGCGCAAATGAGAGCGCCTCGCAGAAGGCTGCGCGGGGTGACACTCGGCAGAGCGAACAAAAACCAGGCTCAGAACTGACCGGCGCGAATGCGCTCGTCGAGGCGGAGCGCCCCGGCTCCGTCTGAATGGGGCCCGAATCATCAAGGAGCAAAAGAATGGCTACGATTCATCACGACGATGCCGCAGACCTCTCTCTGATTCAGGCCAAGAAAATCGCCATTATCGGATACGGTTCGCAGGGCCACGCACACTCTCTGAATTTAAGGGACAGCGGCTGCACGGTCTGTGTTGGGCTCCATCCCGCGAGCAAGTCGCGGCAGAAAGCGGTCAGCGCGGGCCTTACGGTGAAATCCAATAGCGATGCCGCCGCCTGGGCCGACGTCATCATGCTGCTCGCTCCCGATACCACGCAGCCGGCCATATACGAAAAAGAGGTCTCGCCCAGTCTTTCCGCCGGCAAAATGCTGATGTTTGCTCACGGGTTCAACATTCGCTATGGAACGATTCACCCTCCCCAAAATGTGGATGTGACTATGATTGCGCCCAAGGCGCCGGGACATCGCGTGCGCGAGGTGTTCGCCGAAGGCGGAGGGACGCCGGCTTTGCTGGCCGTGCATCAAGACGCCACGGGCAAGGCCAAGCAGCTTGCGCTCTCCTACGGCAAAGCCATTGGCGCGACGCGCGCAGGGGTCATGGAGACGACATTCACCGAGGAGACGGAAACGGATCTCTTCGGCGAGCAGGCCGTGCTCTGCGGCGGCATCAGCGCGCTGATGAAAGCGGGATTCGATACGCTGGTGGAGGCCGGTTATCAGCCGGAAGCTGCATATTTCGAGTGCGTGCACGAAATGAAGCTGATCGTGGACTTGATCTATCAGGGCGGGCTGAATTACATGCGCTATTCCATCAGCGATACCGCCGAATGGGGCGACTATATTGCTGGCCCGCAGGTCGTCAACGCTGAAACGCGCCGCACGATGAAGGAATTGCTGCGCAGGATTCAGAACGGCGAAATGGCGAAGGAGTGGATCGCGGAAAACGAAACCGGCCGCAAGCGATTCATGGAAATGCGCCGCCGGGAGCAGCACTTGCTCGTGGAACAGGTTGGCGAACGGCTGCGCGCGCTGATGCCGTTCCTGAATCCGGTGAA
>QHYR01000035.1 GCA_003223315.1 Acidobacteriota bacterium
CCCGTGGCGCGATAATCTTTCCAGCCGGAGCCTGCCAAGTATCCCCTCACCACGCATTCGATAGGCAACGGCCGGGTCTTGCGGCATAACATGGATCGCCCGGCAAGCTGCTGACGATACGCGGCAGCGGCGCCAGGAAAATCTGACGCGCTCAAGACGTGGTGGGCAACGATATCGCCGAGCGCCTCAAACCAGAAGAGCGAAAGCTGTGTGAGCACAGGGCCCTTATCGGGAATCGGAGTGGGAAGCACAACGTCAAAAGCGGAAAGCCGGTCTGTGGCCACCAGCAGCAGATCGTTTCCCACTTCGTAGAGGTCG
This sequence comes from Acidobacteriota bacterium, assembly GCA_003223315.1. Lineage (GTDB taxonomy): Bacteria > Acidobacteriota > Terriglobia > Acidiferrales > UBA7541 > Palsa-189. Next base: position 319 of record QHYR01000035.1, read on the forward strand.
CGAACTTTGCCCCTGGACAGCAGTTTGAGGCCGGGCAACTCCGTTTCCCAAACAACAGCGCTTATGTAAGGAGATGCCACGAGTGAATTTTTATCCTGGTGAAGAGGCGGGTATTCTAGCGCAGAGCTAGGCGATGTCAACAGTGAAGAAAAATTGAACGTGGAAAATTAAGTTGTAGAATGGCGCCGACAAGCAAAGAAAATTCTTTACAGTCAAGCTGAAAATTTCGAGCCGTGAAATTTCAAGCTGCGTGGCTCGCGCTGGAGCGGGCTTGTTCCCAATTCACGGAAACAAGCTTGGAGACGCCGGGCTCCTGCATGGTCACGCCGTAAAGGACGGAAGCCATCTCCATGGTGCGCCGGTTGTGCGTCACCACGATGAACTGGGCATCGGCGCTCATCTCCGCCAACATCTGAGCGAAGCGGCCGACATTGGTCTCGTCCAGAGGCGCATCGACCTCATCCAGGATGCAAAACGGGCTGGGCTGGTAGCGGAACACGGCGATCAACAGAGCGAGCGCCGCGAGCGCCTTTTCACCGCCGGAAAGCAGGAGCACGTTTTGCAGACGCTTCCCAGGCGGCTGCGTAGCGATATCAATTCCCGCCTCTCCGGAGCTGTCGGGCTCAGAGAGGCGCATCTGTCCGGTGCCGCCCCCGAAGAGCGTTTGGAACGCTGCTGCGAAATGCGAGTTGATGATGGCAAACGCTTCTTCAAATTTCTGACGGGAAATCTGGTCCAGTTCACCGATGGTCTGTTGGGTATCGGCAATGGATTGCAGCAGATCGGCCCGTTCGCGCTCGAGGAAGCTGAAGCGCTGTTCACATTCGTTGTATTCTTCGAGGGCCATCATGTTCACCGGACCCATAGCCTCGGCGCGCGACTTCAAGTCTTGATACTGCACCTCAGAGGCCGCCAGATCATCCCCTTCGAGCAGCGCGTCTTGCTCGGCCATCAGGTCTTCGGGGTTGGCGTTGAGTTCGTTCAGACACGCGGCGCGGAGATGCTCTCGCTCGGCATCGTTGCGAGCGCGTTCGACCTCCTGGCGACTGCGATCTTCCCGAAGCTCGCTAAGAGTTTGCCTACCGCCTCGGAGCGCATTGTCGACTTCGCTCGTGCGCAGGCGGACTTGATTCCATTCGCGCTCCAGATCGGCTTTTTGCCTTTCGCGGTGCTCGCGTTCGGTGCGCAGCGATTCCATCTGCAGGCGTTGCTCTTGGCTCCGGATGACGAGATCGGCTTCCTCAGCCTGGATCGTTGCTTGCTGCGCGGAAAGGGAAGATAACCGCGCGACAAGCTCCTCACGTTCCTGTCTGATGCGCATCGAAATGGCCGTGGCGCCGGAAAGCCGCTCGGTCATGGTTGCCTGTTCGGCACGCTTGACAGCAACCTCGTCATGATGGGCCTGCGCCGACAGGCGGACCTCGCTGATGAGCGCGGTAGCTTCGGCCATATCGCATTCAGCTGCTTCGCGCCCTTTCAGGATGGCCTCGCGTTCCACGATGGCGTGCTCGGCTTTCTGTTTGGCGGCGTGAGCGTCGCGCCGAAGGTGTTGGACATCAGACTGGCAGGCCGCCAATTCTGTACTGAGCCGTGCCAATTCGGCGCGCGCCTGATCTCGTTCCAGGGTCGCAGCGACAACTTTCTTCCCAGCCTCGACACGCTCCAGGGTCATCTCCTCGAGAGATCGTTCCGCTTGCTGGCGTTCCGATTCCAGCCGTTCGGCGGCGGATTGCAATTCGGCCAGGGTGCCTTCCAGGCGTGAAGCTTCGGCGTCCAGCGCACGCAGCTCACGTTTCGTAGCCAAAGGACCGGCTTCGGTCGGGCGGCCGCCTGTGACGGCGCGCCCGTGATAGCAGGTTCCATCCGGAGTCAGAAAAATGTACGAGGGATTCTCGCGCGCCAGCCGCTCTGCGACTTCGGGCTCTTCCACAAGGAAGGCAGAGCGGAGCCGCGGCAAAAACTGCTTTGCCGCCGGGCCGAGGGGATTCCGAAATTCGACCAAACGGTCCAGGCGCGATACGCCGGATTCCTGGGGAAAAGGGGCAACAACCTCCTGTTCGCCGAGATCCAAGTTGCGCAGCGAATCGACGAAGAAGGTGGCACGACCGCCGAATTCCTCACGCAAGAGGGCGATGCCGGCACGTGCATGGTCGAAGGTTTCCACGACCACGTATTCGAGCTCGTCCCGGAGAAACTGTTCTACGGCGGTTTCGTATTGAGGCTCCACCTCGGCATAGTCGGCGAGCAAACCGACGGCCCGGAAATTCCGAGCCGCTCCCTGGCCATTGGCAGCGAACAGCTTTTGCACGGTTTCCGTGCTGTAGGAACGGTCACTCAGGACCTGTCCAAGCGCGTGGCGGCGAGCGCGCACTGCGGCAAGCGAATCGCGAAGGGCGTCACAGCGCGAGGCCACCTCGGCCTGATCGCCACGATAATTTGCGAGGCGTTGCTGTGCATCTGCCACGGAGCGCTCGAGAAGGCGGGCCCTCTCGGTTGCGCCTTGCCAGCGCAGGTCAGCCGCTTGCGAGCCCTCCCGGTAATGTAACGATTCTTCCAATAGAGCCTGCTCGGATTTTTCCACCCTTTCGAGCGCACCCGAATGATGCGCCAGCAACTGCTCGGCTTGTGCCTGCGCGTCCTGAATTCGAGCGAGGGCTTGATCGAACTCCTGGATTCGGCGTCGTGATTCCGCAATACGCGCCTCGGCAGAATGGCTGATCGCCGACAACTCTGAGGAGCGGGCCGCAAGTTCGCCCACGACGGCCTCCCATCGCGCGGCCTCCTCCTGCAGGCGCGCGACGATCGCATCCTGGGCCGCGACGCGCGATTCGACGTGCGCCAATTGTGCGGCGGCTTGTTCGCGCTCACTCGCCAATTGGCGCCCACGCTCAGCGAGTTCTTCCTGGCGCTGACGGTTGAACAGGATACGGTTTTCTGCGCGGTCCAGCTCCAGCGCAGCCTGGCCGATGAGGTTTTGATTCTGACGCAATTCGGCATCCAGTTCATAGACGCGACGGTCCAGCCGCTCCTGCTCCGCTTCCAGCTCCGCGAGAGATTGGGACTGCTTCGTTTCCATTTCGGTGAGTTCCGCAAGTCGCAGGGCGAGTCGGTCGGTCTCGAGCTCCAGCCGGCGCGCCTTGCTCGCGAGCACTATGCGAAGCAGGGTCCGCATCTGCTCGCGAACCTCGACATATCGACGCGCTTTAGACGCCTGGCGCTTGAGCGATGCCAGCTGTTTCTCGACTTCCACAAAGATATCGTTGACGCGCGAGAGATTGACCTTGGAGGACTCGAGCTTGGCCTCGGCAAGGCGCTTTTTGGTTTTGTATTTCGTAATTCCGGCGGCTTCGTCGATGATCGCGCGGCGATCAGAGGGCTTGGAACTCAGAACCTGTCCGATGCGTCCCTGTTCGATGATGGCGTACGAATCCGGCCCGAGGCCAATACCCATGAAGAGTTCCTGTATATCGCGCAGCCGAGCAGCGCGGCCATTGATGAGATAGTCGCTTTGGCCCGAGCGGTACAGCCGGCGGCCAACTACGACTTCACCGGGCCGTGCCGCAGGTCTTTGAGCCGCGCGCGGCTTTCTGGAGGTTTTATCGCCGGCAAAAGCGGTGGGTCCACTTTCGATCTCTACCGGGGTGGTTTCGGCGGATTCCGCCGCCTCAGCGAAGGGGGGCAACCCTTCGCCTGCGTCAGGGGCAATCTCGCCGGGACTCGTGGCTGCTTGCGATTCGCCGAGTACGCGCCGCGCCGCCTCTGCCAATTCGGTGTCGACGAGAGTTAAGGTGACCTCAGCCAAACCCATAGGAGGCCGCTTCGCTGTTCCATTGAAGATGCAGTCAGCCATTCGCTCTGCGCGAAGCGTCTTATGGCTTTGCTCCCCCAGGACCCAGGAAACGGCATCGACAATATTCGATTTGCCGCATCCGTTCGGCCCGATGATGCAGCTCAGCCCGGTGCCGCTAAAGGTCAGGTGCGTTTTTTCGCAAAACGACTTAAAGCCAACCAGTTCGACTTTGCGGAGTTTGAGCAAGGGATCCCTTAAGTTCCGCCACGCCCCGCCAAAGCAACGCCGCTTGGGCGGATACGTGTTCGGTTTCCTCGAGCGGAGGGGATGCGCGACGACAACTTTGGCGGGGCGTTTAGCAGTGACCCAGCCGTCCGGCGCTTGGATCGGCGGTTACACGCCGCACCATAACACATGGTCCAAGGAGTGTAAAGCATTGCTCGCAGCAGCTTTCTAAAACGAAATGAACGTTCGATATCTCATCGCTGAGCCGTGTTCAAGCGAATTTCAACTCGCTTGGGCGCGTTGCTGCCGTTCTAGCGCTCGGCTAGAATGCTAGCTCATCGCGAGGGCGGATGCCCTTGCACGTTTCTCAGCATATCATTTGAGTAACGGGCACCCGGCCGGAGGGATGCCGCAACGATCAATGGGCGATATCGTTTTCCAAAATACGCTCGGAGGACAGAAGCAAGACTTTGTGCCGCTGCATCCGGGCCAGGTGAGAATGTATACATGCGGCCCCACCGTCTACGACTTCGCCCATATTGGCAATTTTCGGACGTTCGTTTTCCAGGATATCCTGCGTCGCTTTCTGCGCTCGCGCGGTTTCGAGGTCATGCAGGTCACCAATTTCACCGATGTGGACGATCGCATCATCGCCAAAGCCGCGGAGGCAAAGGTCGATATACGCGATTACACGGCCAAATATATCGAGGCTTTTCTTGCGGATCAGCGGGTATTAGGTCTCAAAAAACCGGAATACATGGTGCGGGCCACCGACCATATCGAGGATATGGTTCAGCTCATCGAGCGGCTCACGGCCAAGGGCTTTACCTATGTGAGCGAGGGATCGATCTACTTTCGCATATCGCAATTTCGCGATTACGGCAAGCTGACCCATGTGGATATGGCAGGCATCAAGGCCGGGGCGCGTGTGGATGTAGATCGCTATGACAAGGCTGATGCGCGCGATTTCGCGCTCTGGAAAGCTCCCAAGCCGGGGGAGTTTTTCTGGGAAACGCGCATCGGTCCAGGCCGACCAGGCTGGCACATTGAATGCTCGACCATGGCCATGAAGTATTTGGGAGAAACGATCGACATTCATTCCGGCGGCGTGGACCTTGCCTTTCCGCACCACGAAAATGAGATCGCGCAGTCTGAGGCCGCGACGGGGAAACCCTTTGTGCGCTATTGGCTTCATGCCGAACACCTCCTGGTCGACTCTCAGAAGATGTCCAAATCGCTGGGCAACTTCTATACCCTGCGCGATTTGCTCGAAAAAGGAAACAAGCCATCCACCTTACGCTTTTTGCTGGCGTCGGTCCCTTACCGGCGTCAACTCAATTTCACGCAAGAAGGTCTGCAGCAAGCGGCAAGCTCCGTCGAACGCTTGCGGAATTTTGCCATGCGCCTCAAGACCGCTAAGTTTCCGGAGGGCACTTCCGCGCTTAGCGAGAGCGCAGAGCGGGCCCGCGAGAATTTTGAAGCCGGGCTGGAAGACGATTTGAACACGGCCCAGGCTTTGGCTGCGGTGTTCGATCTGATCCGGGAAGCCAATGCGGTCATGGATCGCGGTGAATTTCGGCAAGGCGATGTAGCACCGGTGTGCAAGGCTCTGGAGTTATTTGATGCTATTTTTGCCGTTCTCCAGGATGATGACGACGAGAAACTCCGCTCCGTCGGTATAGGCGCGCGCGGCAGCGTCCCGAGCAACGAAGAAATCGAAGAGCGCGTCGCGGCGCGACAACTAGCACGCAAGACGCGTGATTTTGCAAAGGCCGATCGCATCCGCCAGGAGTTGGCCGACCAGGGTATTATTCTCGAAGACAGCAAAGATGGGATCGTTCGCTGGAAGCGCAAGTAGATCAGCATCCGCAGATTCGAGGAGGCATCTATGAAAGGACTGGTTGCGGCGGTATTGTTCGGGCTTCTCGCGGCCCCGGCGTTCGCACAGCAAGCGCCGCCGGCTCCGGGCATTCAGAACGCTCCGGAAATTCCTTTTGAGTCTGTGCCGTTCCTGAAGCTGACGCCTGAGCGCAATTTGGGCGAAGTTTTGGGAGTGGCGGTCAATTCCAAGGGGCACGTCGTGGTCTTGAACCATCCCGGCAGCGCGGGCACTGGTCCGGTTTACGGCGAGTCCACCACGCAAATAATGGAGTTCGATGAAAAAGGCAACTACGTCCGCGAGATCGGGCGCGGCGTTTACGGCCTGGCCTACGCGCACTCGGTGCGCTTCGACAGATACGACAATCTGTGGGTGGTGGACAAAGCGACGATGTCAGTAATGAAGTTCGATCCGCAAGGAATGGTGGCGATGAATCTGGGGCGCCGCGACGAAGGTCCAGACGAACCGCGCTACCGGCACGCCGATCCTCCGCCAACCCCGGTGGATGGCTATTTCAACGGTTCCACCGACGTCAGCTGGGACAAAGACGATAACATCTACGTTAGCGACGGCTACTTCAATTCGGAGATCGCCAAGTTCGATAAGCACGGATATTGGCTCAAGCGCTGGGGCGCGCCCGGCAAGGGCGGAGAACACGCTAATGAGAACCCCGGCCACTTCAGCAACCCGCACAATATCGGGATCGATCGCAACGAGAATATCTACGTTGCTGACCGCGGCAACCGGCGCATTCAAGTGTTCGACACCGAGGGCAACTTCAAGAAATTCATTTTCCTCAATGTTCCCTACGACAAGACGCGCCACCCGGTGCTGGGGAACATGCCCGCCAACCGCCCGGATGAAACGCGACCCTGGACGATCTGCATCACCAACACGACACCGCAGTACCTCTACACCTCAGATGAGGAGCCGGGCCGCGTCTACAAGATCTCTTTGCCCGATGGCAAAATCCTCGGCGTGCTCGGCAAATCAGGCCGCGACATCGGGCAGTTTAATTGGGTGCACGGCATTGCCTGCCCCGATGAGAATACGCTCTACGTCGCGGATATGAACAACTGGCGGCTGCAAAAGCTGATTTTGCATCCCGACAAGAAGCTCGTTTCAAGCAAGTGAGACGAGGATGATGTGATCAATTAAGCCGCACTTGACGCGACGTTTCCCCTACATAACTCCGGAGCGCGTGTACAATCGTTCTATGGCCAAAGGATCGCTTCGGACTGAAACCCTCGTTCACACAAAGCTGCCGCACCTGATCACTGCGCTGCCCGGGCCCAATGCTAAACGGGTGATCGAACAGGATCGGCGGCATATCTCGCCATCCTACACGCGCAGTTATCCGCTCGTTGCACGGCGCGGCCTGGGCGCTTTGGTTGAGGATGTCGACGGCAATACCTTTCTTGACTTCAATGCGGGAATAGCCGTGGTGGCAACCGGTCACTGCCATCCCGAGGTGGTCGCCGCGGTCCAGCGACAAGCGGCCGAGCTCATTCATATGTCCTGTACCGATTTTTACTATGAAGGTATGGTCGAACTGGCGCAGAAGCTAGAAGCGATATCACCGGGCGGCGAGCCGAAGAAGGTCTATTTCGGAAATTCGGGAACTGAGGCCATCGAGGCAGCTATCAAGCTCGCTCGATATCATACCAGGCGCGAGAAGATCATCGCTTTTTATGGGGCTTTTCACGGGCGGACCTTGGGTTCGCTTTCGCTCACTGCTTCCAAATCCGTGCAACGGACTGGATTCGGAAGCCTGCTTTCCGGTGTTTTCCACGTCCCTTATGCCAACCCTTACCGCTGTCCCTACGGACACCAGCCGCAGGATTGCTGCACGGATTGCGCCAAGTTCATTGAGCGCGAGCTTTTCAAGAAAATTGTGGACCCCCAAGAAGTGGCCGCAATTATCGTGGAGCCAATTCAGGGCGAAGGGGGATATGTTCCGGGCCCTCCGGAGTTTCTGCGAGATTTGCAGCGCATTTGCCGGGAGCATGGAATCCTTTTCATAACGGATGAAGTGCAGAGCGGCATGGGCCGGACAGGCAAATGGTGGGCGGGGGATCACGCGGACGTCGAACCGGACATTTTGTGTGTTGCCAAGGGCATCGCCTCGGGGCTGCCACTTTCTGCGACGATCGCTCGATCCAGCGTCATGGATTGGAAGCCGGGCGCCCACGCGTCAACCTTCGGCGCGAATCCGGTATCGGTGGCGGCAGCCTTGGTCACACTTCGGCTGGTTCAGGAACAATATATGGAGAATGCGCGGCGCATGGGCGAGTATATTTTTGGGCATCTCTCGAAGTGGCGCGACAAGTTCCGGATTGTTGGAGACGTCCGCGGCAAGGGTTTGATGATTGGCATCGAGATTGTAGCGGATCGGGAAACGAAAGAGCCTGCTCCCAAGCTGCGCGATGCGATTGAAAATCTGGCATTTGCCAAGGGAGTGTTGGTGCTGGGAGCAGGCGCAAATACTCTAAGGCTTGCTCCTCCGCTCGTAATCGACGAAGAGCAAGCAGATTTCGCGATGGATGCCCTCGAGGCGTGCATCCGGGAGGCGGAATCCCTGGTTTAAGGAGCCGAATCGGAATACGCCCCAGAGCCACTGATATCCGCGAGAGCAAAACGAATGCGCGTCTTCTCCAGCTTTATTTTTGGAATGGTCGAATGGGCGGCAAGGAATGGCTTGGCGCCCCAGTCCCTGCCTTCGGATGGCGGCCCACGACGACAACCTCGACATCTGATGGGCGTACGCGGCGAGACCTTCGCGTATTGGTACTTGCGGCGCCATGGCTATGTTATGGTCTGCCGCAACTTCCGCGCTCCGGGCATAAAGGGTGAGATCGATCTCGTCGGCTTTGACGGACCGGTCTTGGCCTTTATAGAAGTGAAAACAAGGACGACTAAACCCGGCCCTTCCAGCTTACCGGAGGATGCCATCACTGCGGATAAGCGGCGCTTTCTCGCGCGAATGGCAAGGCAGTTTTTGATCGACCGCAGGCTAGCCGCTGTGAACTGGCGCTTCGACGTCTTGGCGATCGAGTCCCGGGCGGGCAATCGCCCGGTCGTACGCTTGCACAAAGGGGCCTTTACTGACCAATAGGTCGCAAGCGCTCTGGCTGGGCTTTGCAGGTTCCCGGGCTCAAGCTAAAGTATCCTGCTCAGGATACAATCAAGGGTTGCTAAAGAGGCGTTCCCGGCCCCAGGTGCCGCGACACGTGAGGAGGATGCGTTGCCGGAGTTACGTAAGGATCCGATTACCGGTCGCTGGGTCATTATCTCGACTGATCGCGCTAAGCGGCCGTCCGATTTTGTACGCGAAAGTGTGCGCATGGAGGGCAAGGGGTTTTGCCCTTTCTGCCTCGGGAATGAGTCGAAAACGCCGCCGGAAGTCCTGGCGTATGGACGGAACGGAGGAGGCCCGAATACACCCGGGTGGACGGTCCGCGTGGTTCCCAACAAGTTCCCCGCGCTCGGCATCGAGGGCGATCTTGACCGCCAGGGCGATGGTTTGTTCGATCGCATGAATGGCGTGGGAGCGCACGAGGTGATCGTGGAAACTCCCGATCACCAGAGCACCTTGGCCACCTTGCCGGTTCGTGCGATCGAGGATGTGTTGTGGGCTTATCGCGATCGGGTGCTGGACCTGAAAAACGACAAGCGCTTTCGTTATGCGCTGATCTTCAAGAATCACGGTGATGCAGCGGGAGCCTCTTTGGAACATTCGCATTCGCAACTGATTGCGTTGCCCATTGTGCCCAAGCGAGTCCGCGAAGAGCTCGATGCATCCAAACATTACTACCGCGAGAAAGAACGCTGCATTTTCTGCGACATGATCCGGCAGGAAACCGAATCCGGCATCCGCGTCGTCGGCGAAAACGACCAGTTCATTTCGATTGCTCCTTACGCTCCTCGTTTCCCATTCGAGCTTTGGCTGCTGCCCAAGCAGCATAGTTCTGCATTTGAGAACAATCAGAGCTCGGTCTACTCCAGCCTGGCGCGCATGCTCAAGGACACGTTGGCGCGGCTAGACACCGTGCTCGATCGTCCCGCGTACAATTTCATGCTGCACACCTCGCCTGTGGGCGAGGAGATCAATGACCACTATCATTGGCACTTCGAGATCATACCCAAGTTGACCAAAGTGGCGGGATTTGAGTGGGGAACAGGTTTTTACATCTGCCCAACTCCGCCCGAAGAGTCAGCACGCTTTCTTCGGGAGGCGCAGGTTGCCGCTACGTCAGCAGCGTGAAGATCTACAATCACACGCGCGCTTTTAGTGCTTAGACCGCCTGACTGACATACTCGGACGCTTTTCGATATACTGACGGGCATTGGGCGCGGTACCCAAGAGGCCCAAGGGAGAGGTCTGCAAAACCTCCATTCGTGGGTTCGAATCCCACCCGCGCCTCCAAATTGGGCCGATGCGCCAGTGTCATTCGGTCTCGCCGCCTATCGGAAAGATGCGCCGGCGAACGTCAGGCCAGAATTCGACAAAAGCATTAACTCCCATCCGGCCTAAAATTCCCCCAATCGTCCTTAATGCTGTATCGGCGGGTTGAGTTTCGCTGCCCGCACGCCACATGTCCGACATCACGTTGTTACCGGGAATCGCGACAAAACGAGCATATGCGGGCGCCAAATGGCTGCCGTGCCGTGGCGCTGTGAAGGTGAGTTTGATCACATTTCGCACGCGGCTGCCGAAAGATGCATCCGGCGAGCGCTCGTACCGCGGATCTTCCCCCAAATGGCGCCTAAGCTGGCCTCAACGGTATTTCCTGTGTCGATGCCGGTCAGACGTATTCCGTAGCGTTTCTCGAAAGCACCCCAGGATGGGCCATCTTCGCTCGGGCGATTCGTCGCCGTTCCGAGGCTGGCGCTCAGCACGCCTGCGATGAGGCTTTCCAGCCCAACGGTGCTCTTTATTGTCCATCGAACTCACTGCCTGGCGGTGATCGCGTGGTACGGCTTCTTGGCCACAAGCCCCTCTGTGGCCAGATGTTGCACAGGGCTTTCTTACTGACCATCAGCAGAATGGCTTTGCCCCATACGGGAAGCGAAAACACAAACAGGAGCGTCAGGTTGCAGACGAGGTTACGCACGGGAGAAGCTCACGTCTATCGGAGTCTTTTGTCATTACGCGAATGCCCATCTTTGCCGAGAGTGCATCCTGCGCTTTCGCCGTCAGGCGGCTTTCGATGGAGATGTGTTTCTTTGTTGCGCGACGCCGGCTGAAGCAGCGCGATTTTCGATAACGCCATTGATCACGGCCCCTGAAAGCACCGCGATTCCACTCAAATAAAACCAAAGAAGGAGAACAATAACCGCGCCTAAAGAACCATACCCAACACTGTAAGTGCCCAAAAAATGTAAATATATCCGCAACCCGATAGACACCACCAGCCATAAGATCACGCCGGCAATTGCGCCCGGCGTCACCCAGTGCCACTGTCGATTGGGAAGATCTGGAGCAAAGTAAAAAGTGATCGCAAAGGCCAATAAGATGAGCGCCAGCGCCAGTGGCCACTGCGCAACTTTCCACGTGATGGCCAAGATATTTCCAGGCGAGAGTGCATGGGCGATTTTGTCCCCGGCAAGCACGATGACGACGGAAATGACCAGCAGGAGCGCGATTCCCAACGTGAGTCCTGTCGCCACCGCATACTGCTTGAATAGCGAGCGGTTTTCCTTCACTTTGTAAGCGGCGTTTAGCGTGTCCATCACCGCGTTCATTCCCATGGATGCGGACCACAGCGAGGCCACAATCCCAAAGGACATTTTTAGCGGCCCGCTCGAATGAATGATCTCGCTGAACGTCCTGTCGATGAGTTCGAATGCGGAAGGCGGCAAGGCGCCCGCGACAAATTGAAACAGCAGCACACGGCCGCGGTCTGCAAAGCCAAAGACGCTGAGACTCGCAATCACAAAGATCAGAAAGGGGAAAAGGGCCAGGAAGAAGTAGTACGCCAGCTGGGCGGCACGGCCGAAGACGTCATCCTCGAGGATCTCCGCCCAGGTGCGCCTTGCAACATCTCTCAACGAGAGGCCGCTGAAGCTGAATAAATTTGTCGCCATGGGGCACTCCAGAACATCAGTTGCCGCACTGGAGGAGGTGCTTCAGTAGTCTGCTTATCGCCAGCGGCATGCATCCATCAGATGGCCTAAACTCTGCGGCGGAGCCGTAGTGATCAAGAAGCGCCACATTGAGCTGATATTCTGCTCCTACACATCCCTCGATCATGTCGTGGCTCAGCAGTACTCCTTCAGGAAGCCAGGTATCCACGAGCCGATGAAACGCGTCGATATCGTAGATTCCCTTGCCCACGAAGCTGCCTTCGCCGAAGAGATCCTGGTAGGCATCGGAGACTGCGCGGGTATATACGTCGAAAGTAGCATCCGCGGAGAAGATGGCCGCCAGCCGCGATTTCCTTGCCGACTGCAGGTCCACGCCGGCCTTCGGCTGTAAGATGGCATAACCGCGCTGTAACCGTTTTCCTGAACGATCAAACACAGCCCGGTTCAAGGGATGCGCGAGCGTGCCTATCAATTTTCGCGCCGCGTCCCGGGGAAGCTGCGTATCGGAATCGAGCGTGATTACGTAACGCACGTCCTTAAGCAGCGCTAGAGCGCCGGTTTTGACCGAGAACGCATCGTGCTCCGCTCGGAGAAAACCGTTGAAGTCGAGCAGCTTCCCGCGCTTGCGCTCCCAGCCCATCCAGGTGCCCTCAGAAGCGCAGTAGACCTGGCGACGATGGAAATGGAAGAAGGCGCCGCGCGACTGCTGCGCGTATTTGCGATTGAGCCGTTCGATCAATTGGGAGCAGAGGCGGATCAGAGGATCTTCGTCCGCCGGGCCGCTGCGCGAATCGACGGAATCGGTGAGTAACGCAAAATGAAGATTCTTGTCGCGGTTTCCGAGGAACCGTACCTCCAGGGCCTCGACCATTTGGCGAGTCTGAGATTCATTCAAAAGGAGCGTGGGTACAGCTGCCACTGTGACGCAATCATCAGGAATGCCTTTAGAGAGATCGAGTTTTGGAAGAACTCGGGGCGGAAACAAAAGAGCGATCAGTTGATTGACGATGTCAATGGCGGCTCCAGTCGCAGGCACGAGCAGCAGAGGCAAAATGACCGCCATGGAAACCGACCGACCGTCTGGACGCGTGCGAATTTGAGGGCCGATGGAAAAGAAGCGGATCAAATCGCCGAGGAAGAGCGCCTGGTCGGCCAAACCGGAAGGAGTCGAAAAGATCGCCTGGATATTCGTGCTCGTCCCGGCGATCGCTCCGGCCAGAAACGTCATGTCTCCCACGCTCAGATGGCCAGTCACTGTGCGGTAGATCACGAATGCGTAGCAGCCGTAATAACACGCCGTGCTGGCGAGACCGAGCAGAGAGCCGGCTACAAGCTTGCGCCGCGCCAGAGAAACATCCTCCTGGTGAACCTGCTGCGAGAAAGTGTCATATCGCGACGTGAAAAAACGCCCGAGGCCGAAAAGCTTGGCTTCTTTGGCACTCTCTTTGCTGGAGGCTAAAGTGCGCAAATAATCGAGCCTCCTTCTGATTGGTGTCTGGCGGAAGCGCAGCGCGTAGCCTTGAAAGGCATAATGCGTTTCCCCGAGGAAGGCTGGCACGACGCACCCAACGAGGATCACTACCAGCCAGGGCGAGAACAAAAAGACGCTGGCGGCAAGACTGACCGCGACGATCGACTGTTGGATCAACTGGCCGACCGCCCGGATCATGCTGACACGATCAATTGCCTGGACCCGCGCCCGTTCCAGTTGGTCGTAGAAATTGGGATCCTCATAGGAGGCGAGGTCGAGCTCGGCGGCGTGTTTCATAATCCGCAGGCTGCTGGACATGGTGAACCGGCCCGCGAGGACTTCATCAAGGTAGTCAACCGCGCGCGTCAGCACGACAGAGAGTCCTGCCAGAGCGAAATCCCCCACGACCAATAACCAAAAGTGTTTCGGAAGGGCGCGACTATGGGACACGTAGGCGACAACGCCATTGATAATGAGCCGAGTAATCAACAGTGCGCCGAGCGGAAGGAGGGCGGTGATTAGCCGGAAGACCAGGCTGAGGCTGACGCAGCTCGGCGCAGAGTCCCAGAAGATCCGCATTACCGGCGGGACATTCCGCAGCGCGTACATGCGCTCTTCCCAGCCGTGATGCTTGCTCTCGGGTAGCCGCACGTGTGCCCTAACTTTGTTTAAGAGACCCATCTTGGATCGAGCTTACATCTCGACTTGGCCGGCTGGGGTGGCGGTTCTCCTGGCTCTATTCCAGGATCGGAAATTTTCTCGCTGGACGCGACGCGGGCTGCGCAGGTCAACGAGGCTTTTCAGCGTTTGCTGAGCTGAGTCAGACCACTGACTGCGCCGGCTAGGAAAGCGAGGCAAATCAGCAAGAAAGCGATCCTGAGGTCGCCTGCATACCGGAAGCCATTGCTGACGCCGAGTTGTATATTGAGATAAGACAGAAGAGAGATAACAAGCAGAAGGCCAGCAGTGAGCGCGACTCCGGTATAAGCGTGAGGCCGTCGATTCCCCTCCATTTTGCCCTCCTAGCTGCTGCCTAAGGCGCTAGGAAGTGTAAATATGGCGATTCGAGCGAGTTGGGGCAATCAGCAATAGGCCCTAATGAGGATCATCGGAACAATGTATGGCCGCGTGAGACGTGCTTTCTTGGGGGCAGCTTGTAAGTTATTCGGGCGTGGTGAGCTTCGTCAAGGTACCCCGAGGGCTCAACCGAAGTCGCGGGGTCCGGAGCAGGCTGTGCCAAGTCGGAAAGAATGCTATCTTTCTTGTCAGTTATATGTTGACAGTTGCACTTCTTTCAGGAGGCTATTCATCGCAAATGGCGTTGCTTCCGGACGCAGCGTTCCCGCGACGGCTGAGACGCTTGGCTCTATTCGCGGGCTACGCGGCGAACGTCGCGCTCTGCGGCCACGAGCTGCATGCGCTGCAAACCGCCGAGCTGAATGCCTCGCCCGGCGAGCTCGATCTGAATCCGCCTGCGTAGTTCGCGCGCAACGTCATCCTGCCGAGTCGGCGCAGTCCGGACCTGCAGCCGCACGGTCGTTCCATTTGGCGCCAAAGACTCCACTCCAAGCACCCGCGGTCCATCCAGCAGCATAGGTGACCAGGACGGATCGGCGCGAAATTCGCTGGCCACAGCTTCCAGCGCGTTCAGCGCCTCATCCAGCGGCTGATCAGCGGCGACAATCGCATCGAGAAAGAGCTGGCCCCAATCTCGGCTCAGATTGGCCACCTTGGTAATTTCACTGTTGGGAATTGTGACCACGGCGCCCTGGGGGTCGCGCACTACGGTGCGGCGAAGTGTGAGATGTTCGACACGGCCTACGACGTCGCCGATGCGCACGATATCTCCGACCACGTATTGGTCTTCCAAAATGGTAAAAAAGCCATTGATGAAGTCGTGCACCACATGCTGCGCTCCAAAGCCGATGGACAGGCTGGCTAACCCGGCGGCCGCCGCCACCGGCGTTATATTAAAGCCGAACTCAGGCAGGGCCATCAGAGCCGCCACGACAATGATGACGGCAGTTCCGCCGCTATAAAGAATTCCGGCCAAGGTTCGGGTGTGCTGCTCGCGCATTCTAGCGACGCGCGCGGCGGATTCACTTCCGGCAGAGGCGATCAGGCGTCGCGTTAACATTCGCAGGACGCGAACCAAAATGAGAGAGATCAGCAGAATCGTGAGCAGGCGCGTGCCGTGCCCCAGCGCAAATTCCGTCCACCTGAATACCTGGTCTGTCATAACCCTTTAGCCGCGAGCATCACCCCAGGATAAGGCTCGCGCGTTAAAATAGAAGAGCGCATTATATCATTGGGCTTTGGAGCGGCCACGAAACCGCGCCAGGCGTTGCGCAATGTCAACCGCGGGATGCCCGCGCGCGTTAAACGAGTTAGGTAGGGTAGCCCTTTGTTGAACCCGGAAAGGATGGCCATGTGCTCGTCGCGTAGAGTCTTCATCGGCGCTTGGCTCTCGTTCGCCGCGTCTGCCGCCGCTGTTTGGGCCACGCAGCAGGGGCTGCCTGCGTCGCAGTTTCCTCCGCCGTTTCGACCGCCAGAAACTCCGGAACTCCCGCGAAACCAGAAACGCGATCGTCTCATGCTCAAAGCGAATCGCGCTGTGATCTCCAAGGACGTCACCCGAATGTCCGAGCTGATTGACGCGTTGCAAAAACAGCTTAAGGAAAGCGACACCACGGACATTTTGTCGCTTGACGTGATTCGCAAATCCGAGGAGATCGAAAAATTGGCCCGGCAGGTGCGCGATTTAGTCCGCGGCTGAGACAGGCCTTCTGGCTTCTAGGTTGGTCTCAAGGACGCCGACTCCCAGCAGCGCCGGTGCGGAATTGATGGCCCGCGAAAAGCGTTTTACAATGCATTGTCCACGGCGACACCAATCTGCGCGCCTGTAGCTCAGTTGGATAGAGCGCTGGTCTCCGGAACCAGAGGTCGGAGGTTCAAATCCTCTCAGGCGCGCCACAACTCCTTCAGCCTCTTGAAGTTCCATCCTAGTTGACCGCCGCTTTCTTGTTCCCAGTTTCAGAATTGGGAACAACTGGGAACAGATCGCCAAAGTACGCCCGTTTTAAGGCGACGGCTGCCTCACGCTCCGATTGCCTCGAAGTATGCGTGTAGGTGTGTCCGCTGTGGTGCTGACGTTACTGTGCCGCAGAAGCTTTTGAGCCAGCTTCAAACGTCCAGTTCGCTCCTCCACGACGCTTCCAGCTGTGTGGCGAAACGCATGGAAACCGGAAGCGCCCTTCAAGCGCGGAATGCGGGGCCTATCTAGCGCCGGGTACAGCACGTCCCGGCGAAGAACGTCCGGGTTGAGCGGCGACCCGTCAGGCTTAGAAAAGATGAAGTCTTCCGGGCCACTTATGGAGCGAGCGCTGTCGGTGCTCCGATATCACTTGCTTCAAGATGTCGTCAAACCAAATGGAGTCCCGACTGGGGGGTGCAATTACACCGATTTGCGGGCACTTTCACCGGCTAGCATGGCGGGATGGACCTCCACTTTGTCCAGCGGTAACAGCCCCTGCCGACGGACCCTCAGTTCGCGGTTGTAAAATGCTTCTCCGTGTTGTCCCTGCCTTCTTTATCGACGCGCATGATCGTCACCTTCCGAAGCACTGCATTCAATACGTCCACACCTGAAAAGCATTTCGTAAGCCGCCGTGCTTACGGGGGTGACTTGGCCAATTGGCTTATATACGAACTAGCCCGACACGATGCCGCTGTCGAGCCTATGATTGGGCAAAAGGATGCCGGATGGATTGTTCGGTTCCGTTTCCGCGGAGCCACTTATGATTTCGTCGCCAGGTACCGAGGCCCTGATTGGGTAGGCTCGCTTGAACGCCGACGAGGTATTGTAGGTCGTCTCTTTCACGGGCAGCAGAAGAACGTAGAATTTGACGCTGTCCGGCTCATTGATGCAGTGTTGTCATCGTCCGAACTGATTTCTGATGTTCGTTGGCACTACGACGAATCCGGGTCTCTCTAACCTTGTAATTCGGCGACAGCCTCTCTGGCAACTCCTCCGCATCGATTGACGCCTGGCACTAGACTTGCCACTATCTCGGTGCACCTAAGCGGGAATTAACGTTAAGCGATCACTCGAAAGAGTGCGGAATCAGGAGGAGTTATGAGACCCAGACTGACGATTCTGCTCGTGCTAGTGACACTGATGTCCAGGACAGCGGCGGCCCAGGCGCGGCAGGCAACTTTCCCACCCGGCTCCCCGGAGAAGAACACGGAAGTGAAACCGAACGCCACAATTCGCCGTATTAACCCGCTGACGCTCAGCAAACCGAATGGCTACACCCACGTGGTGGTCGCAACTAGCGGCCGCACGATCTACATCGCCGGACAGACGGCGGTCGATAGCTACGGGAATGTGGTCGGGCCAGGCGATTTCCGCGCTCAGGCCAAACAAGCCTTTGAGAACCTAAAGGCTGCACTGGCGGCCGCTGGCATCGGGTTCGACCAGGTGGTCAAACTCAACTACTACGTCCTCGACATGGCGAACGCGCCCGTTTTGCGGGAAGTACGCAATGGCTATCTGGCGTCCGCGTTTCCTGCGAGCACCTTGGTCGAAGTCAGGAAACTCGCGCGCGATGAGCTCATGCTCGAGATCGAAGCAATCGCCGTGAGTACAAAATAGAAAAAGACTCTTTAGAGTTAAAGCACGCTGTTCCGCCTCGCCGCCCAGCTTGAGTCGGCACGGCCCTGGGTGACCCGCCAGCCGAAGGTTTGCTGACTGTATGGATTATCGAATCGGTGTCACGAGTAGCGAAGCAGCGGAGACAGCGAATTGAACGCTCAGAGGCCATCTAGGGGGGTGTCGGCGGCGAGGCCGGTTCGGAGCCGCCACTGAACCGCGGGCCTAGGGAGGTCTGAGCGTGACCCGAGAGGGGAGCGGGAATATGGTTTTGCGCAAGGATAAAGTTGAAATCGGAAATTCCGGTTAGAGGAGGACCATATGAGTCGAAGAGTATGGACCTACGCGGCCGCTCAAGTGCTTGCATTATTTCTAGCTTTCATCCTGCTGTCCGCAGTGACCAAGGGCCGGGTGGAGGGTGCGCAAGTGCAGCGTTCCGCACCCCAGTCTTGCCCATCCGGACCTGGCGTGCAACTCGCTGCAGGAGGCAACAAAACCATCATCATGCCGCCGTCGCTGGGTGACTCCAGCGCGAGCGCCTATTCTCACGGCGTTCGGGTAGGCGACATGCTGTTCCTGGCTGGTCATACGGGAACCGCTGAAAATGAACCGACCAACTTCGACACTCAGGCCAGGCGGGCGTTCGCCCAGCTCGAGGCAGTGCTGAAAACCGCCGGCGGATCCCTAAACGACATCGTCACGATGACGGTGTTCATAACCGATGTCCGTCTTGGGCCGGAATTCCTCAAGATTCGAAAGGAAATTCTCGGTCGTGACTTCCCTGCGAGCGCGCTGATTGGCGTGAGCCGTCTGATGCCGGTCGATGGCCTGTTGGAAATCCAGGCTATTGCTGTTCTACCGTGTCGAGACACGGCCACACGCTAAAGTAAGCCACGAACAGCACAGAGAACCAATGGATGAAAGTTCCATCCGAGCGCGTGTCGTTACAGCTCGGTGGCTATCCAAGCAACGAGCCGGCAACCGGAGTCTGTGTCCGAACTTACCCCACTCCAGGAAGGTCACTTCTGTGTTATCGCGAGAAGCAAGCTAAGGTCAGGCGGCGCCCGGCTTCACACTTTGAAATCGGCGGCCTATTGGCTAAAAGGGACGTCCACGGAAAACTGCGTTCGAACCGGCTCTCCTGCCAGGCGCGGCACCGTCGTTTTCCACTTGCGGGCCGCCTGCATGGCGGACTCGGAAAAGCCATAGGAATCAGGCCTTACGCGCGAGTGCGCCTCGACGATGGCTCCTCGCTGATCCACAGTCACAGAGAGCATGGCCAACCCGTTGTCCAGGCCCACCTGACGAGCCTGCAAGGGAAACTCCGGCCACGAAAAGTGAACCCACTGGACTTTGGGCGGATCCAGCACGCCGCAAGCGGCGAAGACGCCGGACCGCACGTCGGTTTTCGAATCAGGCACGCCGACGCCGCATCCGATCGCCGGCCACGGCGTCATCCCGCGCAGCGCGATGGGGATCGCCGACGAGACGTAGGCCGCCGCATCCTTGGCTCGCGGACCGCTTCCTTGGGCGATCTGCTGAAATTCCAGCCGAACGCGCAATTTCAATCCGGCAGCGTCTTTCGCCGCAACCGCTTGATGAAAGTGGGACACAGCGGCGTTGAATTGCGCATCGGGCGTTAATTTCTCAACGCTCGCAGGCTGCTCCTCGCTCGCGTTCACACCCGCCGGAGCGGTCGCGAGTGCGTTGGATACCGGCTCGGCTGCATTGGACGCCGCCGGAAGCGCTGCCTGGGCGTGGAAATGACGCCTGGCGCGATTTGCTTCCAGCGCGATGCCGGCCAGCAGCGTCAACCCGATCGCGGCGACGGCGATTCCGCGTTGCCACAGTGGCGCGTTCACCAGCCTGGCTAAGAGAAGTTCCGCAGGGCCGCGGGATGAGGTCTTCGGCACATCGACCGGCGCCGCGATTGTCGCCGCAATGGGCACGGACGCTGGCGAGATCGCCTTGGGCGCCTCCGCCACGCCGCTCGACGCCGCGTTTCGAGCAGGCAACTTCCTCAGTGCGATCGTCTGTGCGGCTGGCGCGATTTGGGTTCTCGCGCGGCTTGCATGGCTGGCCACGGTTTGGAGTGCGTACTCGTGTGCAGCGGTGCCCGCCGCTTCGGCCGGTGGTTGCCCAGGCTTATTCAGGTGGAGTGCAGCCCAGGCGGATTTCAGTTCGAGAAGCAGCTGCTCCATGCTCTCATAGCGGGCAGCGTCATCCTTGGCCAGAGTTCTCCGTGAAATTACATCCAGTTGGAGTGGACACTCGGGGAGCAACTGGCGAAGAGGCACCGGGTCATCTTGCAAGATGCTGAGCAGCAGAGCCGCATTATTTTCTCCCTTAAAGGGGCGGCGGTAGGTCAAGAGCTCGTATAGAACAACACCAAGCGACCAAATATCGGAACGCGCATCGGCGCGGTTTCCACGGATTTGCTGGGGCGACATGTAGCCTAACGTGCCCATCATGGTCCCGGTTTGCGTCTTAGGGTTCTCGGCCAGCCGGGCGATGCCGAAGTCCACCACCTTGACCACGCCCTCGACGGTTACGACGATATTCGCCGGCTTGATGTCCCGATGAATCACGCCGCGCCGGTGCGCGTATTGCAGAGCGCGGCAGGTTTGCACCAGGTATCCCACTTTTTGCGCCAAGGGAACCGCGGCGCGCCGAGAGATCAGGGCATCCAGGCTTTCCCCCTCGAGGTACTCCATGGCGATGAAGGGAACTCCGTCTGCCTCGCCCAATTCGTAGATCGTAACGATATTCGGATGCTGGAAAGCACCCGCCGCTTTGGCTTCGCGGCGAAAGCGCTCCACCAGGCCCGTATCGCCAACCACAGACGCTGTAATCGTTTTGAGCGCGATGAGCCGCCCGATCAGTGAGTCTTGCGCTTTGAATACAACACCCATGGCTCCGCGGCCTAACTCGCTCAGGATTTCGTAGCGACCAATCTTTTTCACACCGGCACTCCTGGCAACTGCCACGGCTTGAAAGTATTTTAATCGCTGGCAAAGCGGGTCTTCTCGCGGAAGGACCGGGATGTCGCTGAGGGGTTACCCTACCAGTTCGCGTGCGCCCCCCGCCGCACAGCGTGCCGGCGTAGAGTTTCAGGCCTTCCCACGCCAGCGCCAAGCCAATCGGGCGGTACTCCTCGAGAGCGCAAGAGAACCTTGCAGAGCGCCCGATGCTGAGATCGCATATGCAGATGTACCTGCCGATCCTGGCCCGACTCGGCGGGCTGCTAGGGTATACTCACTCGATTCGCCGACGAAGTGAAGAGGATGGGACGCTATGAATAAGCGATGGCACGCGCCGATAAAATTGGTCGTTCTGATCGGGGTGGTTGTGGCCTTGCCGACTGCGTCGCTGGCGCAGGGTCAGGTTCAGGTTAGGGTCATCATGTCTGGCGGCTTTTCGGCCGCCTTTCGAGAACTCCAGCCGGAGTTCGAGAAAACCACCGGCATCAAGCTCACTGTCACCCGGGGAGCGTCGCAAGGAGTCGGGCCGGATACCATTGGCGCGCAGTTGCACGTCGGCGTGCCCGAGGACGTGGTGATCATGTCCAGGGAAGGGCTGGACGAACTGATCGCGGAGGGCTGGATCGTGGCCGGAACGGATGTTGACTTGGGCCAGTCACCCCTGGGCATGAGCGTGCGCGCCGGAGCGCCCAAGCCGGATATCAGCACGGTCGAGGCCTTCAAACGGACCATGCTTCGAGCGAAGTCCGTCACTTTTCCAAGCAGCACCACAGGCATTTATTTGGTGACCAAGCTTTTTCCGCAGCTCGGGATCGCCAAGGAAATGGCAGCGAAGACCACGAGCACCGGCGTGGCTGCCGTCGCCAAAGGAGATGCGGAGATCGCGGTGCAGCCGGTGAGCGAGCTTCTGCGCGCGCCGGGCGTGGACTTCGTTGGTACGATCCCGGCGGGAATCCAGTACGTCTCGGTGTTCTCGGCCGCGATGGTGAAAGACCCGAAGCAAGCGAAGGCGTCTAAAGAGGATCCAGAAGAGCGGCATGGAGGTGCTGGCCACACGGGGTGCTGGCCGCACGGGCTCTAGAGGAAACTGAGCCGGCGAGGCGTTAGGCGTCCTTGACGGCGAGGCCGGTGCCATCGCCGATGGGGAGTTCGGTGTAGCGAAAGCCGTTACCTGGATCGCGCAGATAAGCGAGAAAGTCGGCTTGGGCCTCGCGAAGCGTGCCGGTTCCATCCACGACCACAATCGCGCCTTTTCTCAGGCGCGGAGCGATGAGCCGGAAGACCTCCAGCGAATAAGGCGGAAATCCATCCATCAAGCACATGTCGATCCCTTCCGGAAGATCCCTTAGTGTCTGCCGGGCGTCGCCTTCTCGAATGCGCACGAAGCGCGCGAGGCCGGTTTCTTCCAGGTTGCGCTGGGCCTGGGCCATCTTTTCGGCAACGAACTCGGTTCCAATGATTTGTCCTTCTGTGCCGTTGTCTCGGATGGCGGCGGCGAGATAGATGGTGGACAGGCCGTGAGAGGTTCCAAATTCCACGATGGTTTCCGCGCGGATGGAACGGGCCAGGAGATACAAGAATGCGCCCTGTTCACGGTGGATGGGGATCATCTTGTCCTTCAGAAAATTCGGTCCCCAATTGCGATTCTTCAGGTCAGGAGGGCGCGCGGCCATCTCCGCTTCCTGCACGTCGGCAACCGCATGCAAACGGCTTAAGACGGCCTCGATCCTCGAATCGCGGATCGGCGTGGTGAAACCATTCTTTTCGTTCATCTGTGAGCCCTTACGTCTGTGCGCGGGACTAGTATGATCTCGGCTGAGCCACTTGTCCTCTCGTTTCCGCTTTATTGAGTGAAGCGGGTGCGCGGCGCAGAGTCGAACGCCGCTCTAGCCGAGAGGAGAGCGACGATGAGGAAACAAGCTTCGCGACTGAACGGCGGCAAAGAACCGAAGACCACGGAAACCGCGGGCGTGGCCGCGGTGGGTGAGATGTCCGCTAAAGATCGAGAATTCGAGGCACTTCTGCGGCGTGCGGCCGATTTCCAAAATGCGGATCGTAGCTGCAAGCTGAGGGGAGAGGCAAGTTAGGTTCTTCCTCAGCACGCGCCATAACTTTTTTAACGCAGCACACGCAAAACGGGCGTGTGCGGGGAGCCTCATTCCGCGGGGGATGGCCCAAGCAACGCTCGATGCGCATCTGACGAAAATTAGTTGTGTCGAGGAGAGGCGGGAGGCGTACGATGCGCGAGAGGAAGGTGCAAATCGGAGATTCCGATTTGAAAATTGGAAAATGAGGGACTTTTCCAGCGAACCGCCGGACCCGGAGACACAAGCTAGTTCCGCCAAAACTCAGCGGAAGGCGGGGGTCGTTCTCGGAGCGATCGCGTTTGGGCTGGTGCTCGTTCTCGGTTTTTTGCTTGCGAGATCGATCGGGCGGTTGAACCGGCAGATGGTGCAACTGAGTCAGCAGACGGAGGGGCTCAACCGCCGCGTCGAAGGCGCAGAGCAGCAAGCACAGTCTTTCGCTCAGCAGGCTTCGCAAGCCGTGGCCAGCGCCCAAGCGGCCGCGCAGCAGCGCGATGAAGCGAAGCAGTCGGAGGCAAATTCGGCGGCACAGGCACAATCGGCCCTGCAGGCGGCGGCTGCCGCGCAACTGCAGGCCAATCAAGCCGAGCAGAAAGCCGAAGAATATCGCAAGCAGCGCGAAGAGGAGCTTCAGACGCTACAACAGGTCCTCGGGCAAATTGCCGAAACGCACCGCACGGCACTTGGACTGGTGATGACGCTGGGCGAGAAGGCGATCCGGTTCGAATTCGATAAGTCGGACATTGAGCCTCAATACCGCGACATCTTGAACCGCATCGCGGGCGTGCTCATGACGCTCAAGGGATATTCCATTTACGTTTACGGGTATACCGATGACATCGGCACACAGGAATATAATCTGAAACTCTCCGGCCGACGCGCCCAAGCCGTGCGCGATTCTCTGGTCCAGGCGGGGATCAATCCGAGGCTTATCACTACGCAGGGATTTGGCAAATCCGACCCGCGCGTTAAGGGCGACAGCCCGCAAGCGCGTGCCGCCAATCGCCGAGTGGAGATCGGCATTGTCGATTCGACTCTGCTCTTCAGCAGCCAGCCCCTTCCCCCAAAGTAGGCTTTACAGGCATTTATTGCAGCGATACTCTTGCCTCATGCTGGGCTCAGGCGCAAACCGCCGAGTAATCGACAACTCGAGGAGGTTCACATGACAGCTCGTGCTTGGATCTCGTCGGGTGTTCTGACGGTGGCGATGGCGAGCATGGAAAAGGCAAGCGCGAAAGGCCCGGAGAAAGATCCAAATTGAATCACTGTGTTATGGCCCTGCCGCAGCCCTAGGAGGCGAACCATGCGAAGCCCGGCCCCTCTCGCTACCCTGCTTTTCGCTTTGATTTGCGCATTGCCCGCCGGCGCGCAGACGGCTGGTCCCAATCCAGGCGTCACGCCGGTAAGGCAGATCGACCGGGCGGAAGTTCGCGTCACACGCGTTGAACTCCAGCCGGGCGCGGTCCGCAGCGTGCATCAGCACGACGATGTCCGGTTTCATCTGTTTATTCCCATCAGCGGCAAAATCGAATTGACCATTGGTTCCGCAAAGCCCGTGGAGGCGACGCCGGGGCAGGCGTATTTCATGCAAAGAGGCACGCCGCACGGGTTCAGGAACATGGGATCTTCGCCGGCCGCAGTGATGGAGGTTTTCGTGAAAGGCGATGTGACGACTGCCCAAGCCGGTGCTAACATCGCCCTGCACCCCTTGCAGGAGGGTCTCAGATGAGAATCAGACCTCGTTCCTATGTATTTCTGGTGGCAGTGACGGCCGCGGCACTCCTTGCCGCCGGCTTGGCCGGCTCAAGGCTTATCGGCCAGACCGCTTCGAGTGGTTCGACGGCGGCACCCACGCTTAAGACTCCGTGGGGTGCTCCGGACCTTCAAGGTACATGGAGCAATACAACCGTCGTGCCCTTCGAGCGCCCCAAGGGATTCGGTGAACGGGAATTCCTGACCGACGCTGAGCACGAGAAAGCTGTCCAAGAGCTGCTCAAGCGCGATGCACTTCCCGGGCGCGACAGTCGCGAGAGTAACGGGAAGGACATTCGCGGCACGGAAAAGGACGTCGCCCGCGCGTATAACGAGCACTGGTTCGGCGATAAGCCGACCGAAGTGGGACGCCGCACGTCCATGATCATCGACCCGCCCGACGGCAGGATGCCGGCCCTGACACCGGAGGCGCGAGAGAGAATCAACAAGAAACGGGAGTACCTGCAGGCGCTCCTGCAGGGCACTTCCGGCGGCAAGCCCGGACCCATCTCGCCGCGCCGAAACGAGCCCTCGACCGACTACAACCTCGATCGCATAAATCGCGCCGACGGTCCCGAGGACCGCGGCGGTCCCGAGCGTTGCCTATTGAATAACCTTCCGGTGATTCTTCAGGCAGGACCTTTGACGCCGGACGGAAGACCCTTCGGCAATTTCGGAGGCGTGATGCGGATCGTCGAGAGCCCTGATTCGGTGGACCTCTACTACGACGTCGGCCAGGGCTCCGGGTTCAATCGCGCGATCCCCATCACCAACCGGCTTCATCTACCAAAAGAGATTCACCAATACTGGGGCGATTCCATCGCCCGGTGGGAGGGCGATACGTTGGTGGTGGACGTCACGAATTTCAGCCAGGAGACCGAGTTCCGCGGCTCGCGAGAGAACCTGCATTTGATCGAGCGCTACAAACGCATTGATCCGAGAACACTGCAGATCACGATCACAGCCGAGGACCCGACAACTTGGGTGAAACCGTTTACGTTCGTGCAGGAACTGCGCAAGAACGCCGATAAACCGAACATGGTCTACGAAGGCGGGTGCCACGAAGGCAACTACGGGCTGCTCGGCATGCTGGCGAACACGCGCGCTGCGGAGAAGGCGTTTGCCGAGGGAAAGGGTCCCGATCCGGCGCTGGAGGACAACGCGACCGGTGGTGGTGGCGACCAATAGTTTTCGTTACGTATAAACCTACACAGAAATCACTGGGGCGCTGAGGTAGACAGACATGCTACGGGCTGATTATCGTTCGTAGAGCTTGTCCCCGGCCGGTATTTTGCGCATAACGTCTATGATGATCGTGTCGCCCTCCCAGTGCTTCACCAGTTGCTTCTTGCGCAGATGGCCCAGGAAGGTTTCCTCCACCAGTTCGACACACTTGTATTCCATGAGCTGCGCGTTGGCTTCGAGCTGACGGTACAGGACCATGCTCATCTTCCACGGACGGGTGAACACGTTGGGATCTTCGATGATGACCTCGTAGCGCAGCGCGTCGGGAGTGATCGGCGTAAAGCGCTCCACGACGTGCAGCGCGTCGCTATGGAAATCGCCGGCGCGCGAGAACCAGGTCCGGTCGTTGAAATGGCTGACGTCGACGACGAGCGTGTTGCCTTCCCAGTGACCGACCGAATGGCCCATCCAGGTATCGGCGGGCGGCGGGTCGACCGGGTCGAGGTGAATGGTGCGGCTGGCGCCGGTAAATTCGAAGGACATCTCGATCTTATTCGTGCCCTGCGTGATCTGAAACGGATAGGGCATATACATGGCCCGCGGGATGCCCGGCATGTAGCATCGGACTTCGGGGTCGCGATCCAGCCAGTGTTCGGCGTTATCTTTCTTTTTCGCGGCGGCCTCGGGTTTGTAGGGAATTGCGTTGCCTTCGACGACGCCGGGTCCGGGCGGCACGCCGCCGACTGAGCCCAGCGCCAGGACCGGGGCGGCCAGCACCGGGACGTCCGGGTACACTCCGGGCTGGGCGACGGCAGGACGCATCGCGTGGGCCAGCAAGTCCCAGTTGGCCGTCGTGGTGGCCTGCCAGACGCCATTCAAGTTGGGGTGGCCGTCTGGCGTACGTATTGGCCGAGTGGCCTGAGCGGCGCGCGTGGCCTGACCGGTCGTGCGGATTGCGGCCAAACAAAACAAGGCGCCCATCGCGGCGCTGGCAATCAAAACAGTGGGGCGGTTGAATCCGATTCGCATATTCGGGGTCTCCATGCCGTGCGCAATTTCGACATAAGGTAACGAGCCAAGAGCGTCGCGTCAACTAAGCGCGCCTCAATCTTCTGGACAGCAGCCTAGTCCTTGTTGATAATGATGCCACCTAGCGGTTTGGAGCCGCGCCAGTTGTCCGGATATGCTCTCCGTCTGGCTGTTGAGGCCGCAGCGGGAGGTGTCAGATGCGCACTCGATTCCTGAAACCGATCGGAGCAGTGGCGGTCATCATCTCGGTGGTCGTGTTTTTGAAGCCGACGCAGGTGACGGTCGCGCAGGAGGGCCCAACGCCCTCCGTGAAAGCGCCGGCGTCAGCTCAAGTCCTGAAGACGCCGTGGGGCGAACCCGATCTGCAGGGTATTTGGACCGACGAATCCGACACGCCCTTACAGCGACCCGCCAAGTATGCGAACCAGGAATTTTTCACCGAGGCGCAGCGGGCCGAATTGGACAAAGAGCGATCAGAGCTGCTCGGCGGCAACAAGCGTGAGGAGCGCGGGAGCGAGTCTGACGTCGCCGGCGCCTACAACGGAGTGTTCTTGTCCGTGAAGCACACCGGCGCGCGCACGTCGCTGATTGTGGATCCACCCAATGGCCGGATTCCGGCGCCGACGCCGCAGGCTCAGAAGATTGCCGCCGCCGAGCGAGAATTTCGTCTTGCTCTGTTGCAATCGACCGAGACGTGCAAAAATAAGGAGGCGGCGTGTAACGGAGGCAAGTACGATCCGAGGCCCTCGCCGCGACGCGCAGAGCTTCCTCCTCGCTACAACTTGGCGCACATCAATCGCGATGATGGTCCGGAGGACCACTGGCCGAATGACCGCTGCTTGACCGGCGGGCTGCCCGAGTTTGGAACCGCGTTCGGCGGGAGCTTCCGCCGCATTGTGCAGACACCAGGCGGCATCTCGATGTTCTACGACGTGGGTCAGGGGCAAGGGTGGCAGCGGAACATCGTCATGAACGGAAGCCCGCACTTGCCGGCCAGCATCCGCCAGTGGTACGGCGACTCGCGGGGCCATTGGGAGGGCAATACGCTGGTGATCGACGTGACGAATTTCAGTCCGAAGACCGATTATCAGGGCTCGCGCGAGAACTTGCACCTGGTGGAGCGCTGGACGCGAACCGGGCCGAACACGCTCGAATACGCGGTCACGATCGAAGATCCGACGGTGTGGACGCGGCCCTGGATGGTCAAGCAGGAGTTCACCAAGCAGGGCGACCAGGACAACAGAATTTATTACGAGCCTCGTTGCATCGAGGGAAACTATGGCCTCCCGGGGCTGCTGCGTGGACGGCGCATGGAAGAGCGCGCCTTTGCGGAAGGACGAGGTCCTGATCCGGCAACCAGCGACAACGTGAAGGGTGTTGTGGCCCTCGCACAGGATCCGTTCAATTAACCAGGTAGTTCGGTAACCACTGCAAGGGAAAGGGAGACCATCATGCGCGACTGGTTTCTACGTTCGATGATAACGGTCGCCATCGCCGCGGCCGCTGTCAGCGCGATCCTTTCGGTATCCATCACGCGGACGTCAGCTCAGGCTCCGGCTTCGGTGAAGGCTGCGGCGCCGACGTCGGCCCCGGCGCTCAAAACGCCTTGGGGCGAACCCGATCTGCAAGGCATTTGGACCGACGAATCGGACACGCCCTTGCAGCGCTCGCCCAAGTACGCGAACCAGGAGTTTTTCACCGAGGCGCAGCGAGCCGAATTGGATAAAGAACGAGCCGCGCTGCTCGGCCGGGACAGGCGTGTGGAGCGCGGGACCGAACTCGACGTGGCCGGCGCGTATAACGCGCAGTTTATGTCCGTCAAGCACACCGGCGCGCGCACGTCGCTGATTGTGGATCCGCCCAATGGCCGGATTCCGCCGCTGACACCGGAGGCTCAGAAGATTGCCGCCGCCGAACGGGAATTTCGTCTGGCCCTGCTGCAAGCGACCGAGACTTGCAAGAACAAGTCGGTGGCATGTAACGGCGGGAAGTACGATCCGACGCCCTCGCCGCGGCGCGCCGAACTTCCTCCTCGCTACAACACGGCGCGCATGAATCGCCGTGATAATCCGGAAGATGGCGCTTTGCCGGACCGCTGCTTGACCGGCGGGCTGCCCGAATTTGGAGGCGCGACCGGCAGCTTCCGCCGAATTGTGCAGACGCCCGGCGGCATCGCCATGTTCTATGACGTGGGGCAAGGGCAAGGGTGGCAGCGCAACATCGTCATGAACGGAAGTCCGCACTTGCCGGCCAGCGTCCGCCAGTGGTACGGCGACTCGCGGGGCCATTGGGAGGGCAATACGCTGGTGATCGACGTGACGAATTTCAGTCCGAAGACCGATTATCAGGGCTCGCGCCAGAACTTGCATTTGGTGGAACGCTGGACGCGGACCGGGCCGAACACGCTCGAATACGCGGTCACGATCGAAGATCCGACGATGTGGACGCGGCCCTGGACGGTCAAGCAGGAGTTCACCAAGCAGAGCGAGCAGGAGAACAGAATTTATTATGAACCTCGCTGCATCGAAGGAAACTATGCCTCCCCGGGGCTGATGCGGGGACAGCGCATGGCCGAGGCCGCTTTTGCGCGGGGACAAGGTCCCGATCCGGCAGTGAGCGACAATGCCACAGATTTTGTGGGCGTTGAAGACGATCCGTTGCAGTAGAGCCGAAAGAAGCAAAAGGAGGAGATCATGCGCGGCCGATTCCTACGTTCGACGATAACGGTCGCTATTGCCGCAGCCGTGGTCAGCGCCGTCCTTTCGGTGTCTATCACGCGGACGTCCGGTCAGGCTCCCGCTGCTGTGCGGCCGGCTCGCGTCGCCGGCAAGCCAAACTTGAGCGGCATCTGGCAAGCCAATAACGAAGCCAACTGGGATTTGCAGGCGCACGCGGCGCTTCCCGGCGCCGTCACGCAGCCGGGAATCTATCCTTATGACTACGCGCGGGTGCCGGCAGCGCCGGTTCTCGCGCTCGGCGCCGCGGGCGCCGTACCCGGATCGCTGGGCGTCGTGCAGGGTGACGGCCAGATTCCCTATACAGCGGAAGCTTTCATGATCAAGAAGGAAAATTCGGAACACTGGATTGACCGCGACCCGGAGTTGAAGTGTTACTTGCCGGGCATTCCGCGCGCGATGTATATGCCCTATCCCTTCCAGATCACGCAAGGTACGGACAAGATCCACATGGCCTATGAATTCTCCAATACCGCGCGCACGATCCATTTGGACAAGGTCGCAGGGCCGCCGGACGATGCCTGGATGGGCCACTCCGTGGGACACTGGGACGGAGACACGCTTGCTGTTGACGTGACGAATTTCAATGACCGCAGCTGGTTCGATCGCGCGGGAAATTTCCATAGCGACGCGCTGCACCTGGTGGAGCGCTTTACGTTAATGTCGCCTGATATCATCAGGTACGAAGTGACGATCGAGGATCCCAAGGTCTTTACGCGGCCCTGGCGGATCGCCATGCCGCTCTATCGCCGAGTGGAACCGAACATGCAGCTTCTCGAGTTTCGCTGCAACGAATTCGTCGAGGAGTTCATGTACGGAGGTCTTCGCAAGCAGCAGTTGGTGAAGCACTGGGAAGGCGAAACCATGGCGGTGGATATCACTCGCAAGGTTCCGACCGGTGACCGGTTTTATGATTGGTACGGCGGTAAGTAATACGGAAGGGCGCCACCTATCCTAAGTGGGGATAGTCGAGCCGCCGCGGGCCACGGCGTCCATCTTGGTTCTAAACGCGGCAGGAGGCTGAAGTCGATGCGAACGAAGCTTGCCAGAGTAGTCTGCGTCCTGGTTCTAGCGATCTGCGGAGGGGCCACTGGGGTGTCGGCGCACCATGCGTTTGCAGCAGAGTTCGACGCGAATAAACCAGTGAGTTTCAAGGGGACGATCACGAAAATGGAATGGGTCAATCCCCACACGTGGTTGCACGTCGACGTGAAGAAGCCCGACGGCACGGTGGAGAACTGGGCCGTTGAAGCGGGCACGCCGAATGTCCTGTTCCGGCGCGGGTTCACTAAGGAATCCTTACTGCCGGGCACCGAGATTGTGGTCGATGGGTACCAGGCGAAAGACGGGTCGCACCGAGCCAATGGCCGGGATCTCACGTTCCCTGACGGACGGAAGTTGTTTCTCGGCTCGTCCGGTACGGGCGCTCCCTATGAGTTGACGCCTGGCCAGAAGAAATAACCGAGACAGCGCCCCATCTTACGGGCTCGGCGCGATCGTACTTCGACTCACTGCAGCATTTCGCTGGTTTGCTTCGGGATTGCGCAAGAAGTTGGATTCCGAAACCTTAAGATCAGAGAGACGTGCATTGCAAATCCGAGTTCGTTTGCCAGGTTTGCTCGCTGCTTTGCTGTTGGTGCTCTGTTATTTGGTGACCCTGCGTATCGAGGCGTCTACACGCACGGCACAACGGCCGAGTGAAGTGGGGCGCCAAGTCCACATGATTTCTTCGGAATCCCGTTCGGGAGGATGGGCTCGCTTCGTCACTTTTCCAAGAACCGCGCCACTCCAGATAGCGGCGGCGGCGGCGGGGAGTGAGGAGGCGACCGGAGGCTCTCTCCTCAATTTTTTCAGACGGATGGGAGATTCATCGTGGAGCACCGGTCTGCACGAATCGCGATATGCTTATGACCTCATCGAATCCGTTCACGTGTGGGCGTTGTGTCTTTTCTTCGGCCTGGCGGTGATGTTCGACCTGCGCCTGCTCGGTTGGACGATGCGGAGCATACCCGTATCGGAAGTTGCCCGGCGCCTGCTACCCTGGACCGCAGTTGGTTTCGTCGTCATGGTCATCAGCGGAGCGCTGCTGTTTTCCGCCATACCTCTGCGGTCCTATCAGAATATTTTCTTCCGGGCCAAAATGATTATGCTCGTGCTGGCAGGCCTGAACGTGTGGATTTTTCATTCGGGCGTTTATCGCCGGGTGACGACGTGGGATCTGGACAGGATAACGCCAAAAGCGGCCAGGGTTGCCGGCGCCCTCTCGCTCGTGCTGTGGATCTGCATCGTTCTTTCGGGAAGAATGATTGCGTATAACTGGTTTGACTGCGACAGACAGCCGCAACCGGCGATCATCAATTTCCTTACCAGCTGCGTGCCGGATGGATCGGACCACTGATGTCCCTGCTGGCTTTCTTCCAGTGGTGTGAACAGTCGGGAATCGGCGCGGCGATACGACGATCCTCCTGGTTATTCCCCGTGATCGAGGCGATCCACCTCTTGGGCCTCGGCATGATCGGGGGAGCCGTGTTGGTCGTCGACATGCGCCTCTTAGGCCTTGGCTTGCGGCGCCAGTCTCTCGCGCAACTGGCACGCGATGCGCAGCGATGGCTCATCGGCAGCCTGATTGTGATGATCATCACCGGTACCCTGCTGTTCCTCTCCGAGGCGATCAAGTGTTATTACCATGCGGCGTTTTGGATGAAGATGGCGTCACTGTTTCTGGCCATCGTCTTCACGTTTACGGTGCAGCGCAAAGTGACCAGAGCCGAGGAGGCTCGAATGAGTCCGGTTTGGAGCAAGGTAGTGGCCCTGGTCTCGGTCGCGCTGTGGTCCGGCGTGGGCATCGGAGGACGCTGGATCGGATTTTCGTAGAGGCGGCGTGCAACTGTCGTCAGGCTTTCGTTCAGCCGGACGCTAGGCGGCGATGTGGCCGTCAGAGGGCAAGCGTTGGCGCGAGAATAGCCATCGATGCCAGGTTTCCCAGATGTTGCCGATGAGCACGCCGGCGAGAAGATAGTAGGCCGCACCCACCCACTCAAACGTCGCGTAGCTGGCCAGGGCGACCAGCACACCACACACAAGCTGATCGGGATACCTCACCGGCGAAGTCGGTGGATCGGTGAGGATGAAGAACGCAAAAAAGAGCACGGCATGGAGGTCCGGTGCTCGAAAGATTTCGGCGATTTTCCCCGGATCGCCAAGGAACGTCGTGAGCGTAAACAGCCCGAAATAGGTACCCAGAAAAACGAGTACCAAGGGAATCTTGTTGACCCGGTCGGCGATAAACGCGCCGGTCGCCACGAGCACCACCAGGGCCAATGGTGTGATCTGGGGCAAGGCGCCCCACCAACTCTGGCCTGTGTTGAAAATGTAAAATGTGGCCACCAGCGCCAGGGCCGCTGGATTGAAGATGTTGGCCGAGCGAGTCCGGGCGATGTGCTTGCCGGCAATGGCGACCGCCGAGGTGCAAGCGGCGACATACCAAGGTTCGTGTGGGGTCAATACCATGGCCACAATCAAACCTGTGAGAACCGCTCCGCTGGGGAATTCCCAGGCGCCTTGTATCCTGCGGAGGACCAGCACGTCGATCGCGCCTGCAACCATCACGGCAGCCAGCAGGCCGGGGGCCACTAATGCGATTCCCTCACGCGGCGCGGCCAGAGCCGCCAGAATCACCAGGACGATGATGAGAAGACCCTTGGGCGTCTGGAAGAATCGCCAGATCGCCGAGCTAGTGCCGTTCCAACTTGTTGCTACGAATTTCACCCAGCCACGCATCGCACCTCCAGCCATTTCGTCAAAATAGTTGGAACGGCACTAGTGGTATTCACGCATCCCTCGCGTCGCATATCGCTCTAGCCCCGGAGAAATGATCAGCCCATCCACAGCCAAGCGATCGAAGAGCTGCATACCCTCGGCCGGGCCCAGGACGAAAGCCGCCGTTGCGAGCGCATCCGCCAACATGGCATTCGGCGCGATAACGGTCACGCTCACCACGGCATTGGCTGACGATCCTGTGCGCGGATCAAGGATGTGGTGGCCGCTCTCCTGGGCGCTTCGCCTTTCATAATCACCTGAAGTGCACACCGCGCGGTCGGACAAGCGGAGCGAATCGATCAACTCATGGTTGTTGCGGGGATGGCGGATTCCAATGGACCAGGGCTGGCCGTCCGGGTTGCATCCTCCGAGATAGAGGTCGCCACCCGCATCAATCGCAAAATTCTTGAAGGGTCGAAGCTCGCGCGCGGCGAGATCCACCGCCAGGCCTTTGGCAACCGCGCCGAGATCAAGGATCAAGGGGCGAAGCAGGGTAATCGTTCTGCGGTCCGCGTCAAGGCGAACGTCCCGATAGCTGACAGAGATACTGGAATCGAGAGGGGTTCGGATCGTCTTGCCAGTGCGATGCTCCCGGTTGAAGCCGCGCGTTTCCATGGCGTAGCCGACCGTGGGGTCGAATGCGCCTTCGCTTTCCTCCGCGACGGCCAAGGCAAATTGCACCGCTTCGTAAAGGATTGTGCTGACTCGAACAGGCACGCCCACGTGATTGGCGAGCTGCATCACCTCGCTGCGGGCCTCAAATCGCGTACAACACTCCTCGACCCGGTTAAACCATTCAAACGCACGTTCGATTGCTTCCTCGCGCTGCATGGGCCGGCGCGGGCCGTCTTCGGGGCCGACCACGTGGATCGTCACGAACGTGCCCATCAAGGCGACCGTGCGGACTACGTCGTCACTCAGTCGCTTTGGACAGCGCTGCGGCGACTGCATCAGAGAATGCATAGCTGCTCTCCGTAGCTCCCGACACATAATCGACTTTCGGGCTCTGCCTTTCGACTACCTGTCCAGGCAAGTCGGGAAAGCCACCGCCAGGGGTTCGTGGGGCGATCCACGAACAGGAATAGCGCGTCAGGCATTGCGAGATTGCCGTGGACACGATCTTGCCTCCCTGAATCAAAACGGATGCCTCGATATCGCCATGCGGGCAGCTTCCCCACCCGAGGTAGACTCCGTCCTTGTAGCGGGTTTGCGCCGACGGTGTAGAGGGCGCCACTTGTGAATCGCTTGGCGCGCCAGGCGCCGCTTTTCGAGGAGCCGGCGGCCGTTTCTTGACAGGAGGAGCCACAGAGCGCGAAACGGGCGGAGTTGCGTCGATTCCCGGTTTTGCGGCCCCCGGCGGCGGCACGCTGGCAATCGTGGTGGAGGTTCTCTGCTGGCGTGTCTGCGAATCAAACCGATGCGCCGCAGGGCTGGTCCGATGGTAGCCCGCGGCATAGATGGCAACGATGGCGGCAGAACTCAAGGTAATTAGACTATTCGACATCCTCTGGCTGGGCCTTATGCGCTCTTCGAAGTAATCTCGGGAGTGAAGCGGTAGCGTCCCCGCCGCTAATCCCGCGGCCAGCAGAATGATGGCAATGCCCGTGAATGTGCCCCACGCAGGATGACCGGCTGCGACAGACGCGCCAAAGACGGCCAGTACTATCGCTAGCAACAAGAGAGTTGATTTATCCATCTACGGAAACTTAATTTGAAATCGCTCTCGCCGGCTTTAAGGTCCAACAACCGGCCAATTGCTTGACGTGTTGAAAATCCGCGTTCCGAGTGCCACAATCAATACCTCATGCCCGGAATTTTCCGCATGGTACTCAGCCTGGATACAAACGTCAAACACCCATGGCATCCGATCATGGCCAGAACGCCTTCTCTATTCATCATCTGACCAATACGAATTGGGGTATCCCCAGAAGCCGCTCGCATTTATTTCGCGCCGGCCACGCCGGCAGGGAAGCACGATGTTGCGAGGTAGGGCTCAGTAGGATATGGTGTGCGGTTTCTATAATTGACTTGCCGGGGGCGTGACTGTGATCAGTAGAGAACGGCTCAGGGAGCTTATCGTCAGGATCCTTCTGATCGCCAGCTTGGCTGGCGCTTCTTCTTGTTTGTGGGCGCAATCCTCAACGACGGGAGCGTTGCGGGGCACGGTCATGGATCCAGGGGGCAAAGTCGTTCCGGGTGTGCTCGTCACTCTCTTCAGCACCACGACCAGGCAAGCGCAAATCACGATGACGGACGGGAATGGCCTGTATGGGTTCTCGTTGCTTCCCCCCGGGACCTATGACGTGATCTTTTCTGCGGAAGGATTCAAGACCTCCGCGGCGATGTCCGTGACTGTAAATGTCACGGAGTCCCCTGAGCTGGATGCCCAGCTCGAGACCGGAGCGCCGGAAGAACGGGTTACCTGCCAGTGCCAGATCAGCCAGGCGGCAACGTCCTCGAACGGCACGTTGGTGGACAGCAAGACTCTTACGGCGGTCCCGCTAACGACGCGCAACTTCACACAGGTGATGTCGATGTCTTCAGGCTCCGCCGCCAGTGTTAATAATGCCGGGTTGCTCGGAGCTGGCTCCCAGGACGTAAATGTGAACGGCAGTACGGCGGTAGGTCTCTATACTGTAGATGGCGCGGCTTCCGCAAGCACAGTCCCCAACCCTGACACGATTACAGAATTTAAGATTCAGACTTCGCAATACGACGCCGGATATGGCACCAAGGTTCCCAACACCAATCTGGTAACCCAATCGGGTCAAAATGACTTTCACGGCGATGCTTGGGAATTCGTGCGCAACGACATCTTCAATGCCAATTCCTTTTTCCAGAATGCAAACGGGCGACCCAAAGCGACCTTGAAGCAGAACCAGTTCGGCGGCACGCTGGGCGGACCCATCAAGAAAGATAAACTGTTCTTCTTTGGGTCCTACCAGGGAACCCGGCAAATAGACGGCCTGGATAACACCGCCTCCTTAGATACGGTTATTCTTCCTCTCCTCACGAACGATCGCTCGGCGGCCACCATCGGTTCGCAATTCTGTCCAGCGAATAAGCCTGCGAATGTGCGGCCTTCCTACTTGACCTTTGCGGGAGGAGTCGGTGCGGACCCGGCTGGTGTTGGGGAGGTGGCCTGCGACGGCCACAACATCAATCCCGTGGCCCTGAAGATACTGCAGTTGAAGCTGCCCGATGGCAGCTATCTGATCCCCACGCCTCAAACCATCCTGTCCAGCGGCGTGAATGCGGGTCTCGGGCTTTCCGCTTTTAGTCTTAAGTCCTCCTATGATGAAAACCAATATCTGGCAAACCTTTCCTACGTCATTTCCAAAAATCACACGCTCACCGGCCGTCTCTACTACGCCACAGCTCACTTGTACAGAGCCTTCGGCTCCTTTTTTCTGCGTGCCCCGGAGACTCCGCCCACTCCGGGCTTTCCGGTGATACAGGACGACACGAACTTGATCACCAGCGCGCAACTCAGTTCGGTGTTGACACCGAACATTGCCAATGAAGCGCGCATGACTTTCACGGTCAATCGTTCCGACCCGACGCTTCCCGGCCTGCCTTCCGCGGCTTCCGTAGGCATGAAGCCGGCCAATCCGTTGGCTCCGCTGTTGCCGGATATCATCATGCGGGGACCGCTGGGAGACTTTCAGGCGGGGAATGTCCTCAGTGATTTTCTGAACTACAGCAAAACGTTTACCTGGGCGGACACTCTCTCCTGGACTCACGGCAGGCATACCACTCGTACTGGGGTCTTTGCTTTAACAGAGCCTTTGGAATCGTCCAACATCAGTCTGGCTCGAGGAAGGCTTGCCTTTCAAAACTTCACTGATTTCTTGCTGGGACTGAGCGCGGCCCAGAACGGCAGTCCTCAGGGACTCAGCAATATTCAATCCATTGAAGCCAATGAAGGCACGGGGCCAACGGGTAACGTCATACTTTTGCTGCGGTCCAACCATCTGGCCGCGTTTGTGGAGGACGACATTAAAGTCAGTGGGCGCCTTACCCTCAATCTGGGTCTGCGCTGGGAATACCTGCCATCTTCGTTTAGCCGAGCCCACGACCTCGGCAATGCTTGGACCTCGCTCCTCCAGACTGTGCCCATCCCGCCTGCTTCCGGCACGTATGCTGGAATCACCGTGCCGCCCGGCTACGATCCGAACCAAATCAATCCCTACACGGGCCAACCCTTCGGGCCGCCTCCTCCCGGGGTGGTCGTACGACCCAACAATGGTTTCTACGAGAATGGCGCTCCGTGGGATACTTTCGCTCCGCGCTTCAGCTTTGCATGGCAACCCGGAAGCAAGCAAAGCCGCCTGGCCGTGCGCGGCGGCTATGGATGGTTTTATCAACCTCTCAGCGATAGGGGAAATGCGACGGGTACTCCATCGGAGAATATTCAGCCCTTCGCTCAACTTATCGGTAGTGGGGGAGCCAGCAATGGCGCCTCCACACTGCAAAATCCGTTCCCGCCGACGACGCTCGGCTTCACGCTGCGAACCCCCACCTCACATCTGGATGACCGCACCATCGGACCCCACTTCGAAAATCCGAAGCTGCAGCAATGGAACCTCAACGTGCAGTATGCGCTCGCTAACAATTTAACTCTCGACCTCGGTTATGTTGGATCGCACGGCAACAATCTCTTTCTGCTGCATGGTTCGAACCAGCCCTTCCTGGCGACATCCGGCCAGCCGGTGAACTGCGGGCTGCCCAATACTGCGACGGGTTTGGGTGTGACTCCCGCTATCTTCGCCACGCTGGGTGTCGATGCATCGGGCTGCGTCACCACGAATACCTCCACCAACGCCTACCTGCGCGTCCCCATCGTCGGCGAGACGCCGACGGGTTTGCTCGCGCATCAGTATCTCGGCGGCTCCTGGTACCACAGCGCGCAGGCCACGCTGCGGCAGCAGGTGACCCACCGTCTCAGTTTTCAATTCGCTTATACCTTTTCCAAAGCTTTGGCCAACACCACGGTGTACAACGACCAGACAAATCTTGCTCTGGACTGGGCGCCGACGAATTTC
The DNA here is from genome assembly GCA_003223315.1 of Acidobacteriota bacterium. GTDB lineage: Bacteria > Acidobacteriota > Terriglobia > Acidiferrales > UBA7541 > Palsa-189. The sequence goes on from QHYR01000035.1 coordinate 39,052, forward strand.
GATCGGCGGCACCGCATGATTACAAACTTTAGCTACGATCTGCCCAGCCTGCTGAGAAAGGGATTCGTGGGCGCCGCCTCGCGCGGCTGGTCCATCTCCGGAATCGTCATCGTGCAAGGTGGAACGCCGGTGACTCTCACCGACAAAAATGGCAGCGCGGTTTACGGTTTCGCCGGAACGGCTACCATCACAGTTTGTCCCGGTGCAACATACGGAGATCTCGTGACCTCTGGCGCTACCACGTCTCGTTTGCATAGTTGGTTTAATAAGTCGGCGATCTGCCCTGTTCCGGCAGTCGGCTCCGACGGGTCTTCGGGATACGGGAATACGGGTCAAGGCATCGTCAGGGGGCCGGAGCAGTTCAATACGGATGTCTCCATCGGCAAGACCACCACCGTGGGCGGACTGCGGGAAAACGCACAACTGGCGTTCCGCACGGAGTTCTACAATGCTCTCAACCACCCCCAATTCGCCAACCCCGGAACAAATTTTGGCACCGCAAGCTTCGGCGTCATTACCCAAACCTCGGTGGCTCCTCGGCTCATTCAGTTCGGTTTGAAGTACATTTTCTAGATGTGCCGGGCATCCTGGCGCAGGGTTCTCATTTGCGGTGACACGAAGGTCTACCAATAGCGGCCTCGAACCCGTGGCAGCATAGACAACGCGGCCAGATCGTTTGCAAACCGCCGCAGAACAGCCGTCAGACTTCGAAAGCGGGTGCGCCTTAACTCTTTTTCGTCAGCTCGTTGTAAACCACAGTTGTATACGACGGGAACTGTGGCGCGCCGGGAGCGGCGGGCGTATCGGTTTCACCAAGCGCTTGTTTGACCTGGTCCAATGATTTGCCCTGCGCGACCAGCTTCTTGATCTCTTCGTGTCTGGCCTGCACTTTCGCGAGCCTCTGCTGCACATCAGCCTTGGTCTGCAGATCGCCATGGCCAGGAACGTAGGAGTCGGCGTTCAGCGAGGTAAGCCCTTTCACCGTCTGTATCCAGCCTTCTGAGGAGCCATTCTTTTCCGCATGAATGAGCGTATAGGGCTGGTTCGTGGTGATGATGTCCCCGGTGAATACGATTTTCTGTTCCGGCAGGTAAACCATGAGATCGCCGCTGGTATGCGCGGGCGCGTAATGGAGCAGATTGAGCTTCACGCCATTAATGGTTAGATTTTCCTTATTCGCCACAGTCTTATTGGGCAGGCGATCTTGCGGGGCCGGATTCCGCGAACTGGCGGATGCCTCCATTTCCTTCTTGCAGCTTTCCTGGGAAATGATGGTCAAGCCGGCCGGAAATGCGGCGAGGCCGTTTACATGATCGCCATCGCTGTGCGTGAGGATGACGGTGGTTACCGGTTTAGGCGTGATTTTGGCGATCTCGGCGAGCATCTCCTTGGCCGATGCCGGAGTCGTTTTTGCGTCAATCACGATAACGCCATCCTTGCCCACGATGATGCCGGTATTCCCCCCGGCGCCTCCTTGCGTCCAGTACACCCCGCCAGTCAAGGGCTTCACCGAGAGCGGCGGGGGTTGCTGCTGGGCATTCGCGAGGCCGGTAAATGCGACCGCGGCGAGAGCAATCGCGAAGACAAGACCAATTTTTTTAGCTGTCATGGAAGTTTCCTTTCCTCCGCTAAATTTCTCGTCGCAGATAATGGGCGACGCGGATTTCCTGATCAGCGAGCATTCTACGCTCAGACAATCCAGGGCACAATCGGCTGTCTGGGGGGAGAAATCGCGCAATTTGGTGCCCGCAAGACTGTAACGAGACCGCGTATATGTCAAGCGACCCGATTTCGCTTGTGATTGCGCCTCAGCAGCGCACCAAGCAAAGCTCCAAGCTCCAAGGTTGACACCAGAAGACGACTCGCATATGGTCTGCCTCAGATACCAGTGGAAATCGGGAACTCGGTCAGGAATTGGGCTGAAACTAAGAAGAGGACACCATGCCTGTACTGAAAGCGAAGGTAAATTTCCGAGGGACGCTGAGAGTTCTCTGGCGCGGGCTTGCGCATCTGAGCATCGCCAGCGCAATCGTGACGGCTGCGATTCTGTCTGTCACTTCCGCTGCCGATGCGGGCATCACAAAAATCCAGATCATTTCGCGGGGGCCGGCGTTCGGTGGGTATTCATTTGCTAAGGTCGGCGCCTACGAACGGATCATCGGCAAGGGATTCGGCGAAGTCAGTCCGACCGACCGCCACAATGATGTGATCGTTGACCTCGGCCTTGCGCCGCGTAACGCCAACGGCAAAGTGGAGTACTCCTTCGATTTTTACATTCTGAAGCCGGCCGATCTGAGTAAGGGCAATCACAAAGTTTTCTACGAAGCTCCGAACCGCGGCAGTAAGCTTTTTGGCAATTTCAATCGATCGACGGGCGGCAATGACCCCTCGACATCCAGCGATCCAGCCGGCACGTTCCTGGCACCGCAAGGGTACACGATGGTTTGGAGCGGCTGGGACTTCGGGGCTGGGGCCGACAACTCCAATTTCAACCTGACGATCACGCTGCCGATCGCGAAGAATCCTGATGGTTCCTCCATCAGCGGGCCGGCCTATGAGTACATCGTCAGTCCGGGCGCTTCTTACACGTTGAACTACCTGCCGGCGACTCTGGACCAGACGAAGGCGACGCTGACCCATCGCGTTCACTTGGATGACGTGCCACAAGTGGTCGCGGCATCCGGCTGGGAGTATACGAATAACGGCAGTGCCATCCGGTTGCTTCCCGCGGGTACAACTTTTATCGCGAATGACATTTATGAATTTTTGTACCCGGCGAAAGACCCCAGGGTCAATGGAATCGGCTTCGCCGCAGTCCGAGACTTCAATTCATTTCTGCGTTACGCGACAGCGGACAGCGCCGGCACGATGAATCCGCTGGCCGGAGACGTGACGCGGATTTACACGTTCGCAGTTTCGCAGCCGGGCCGGATGCTGAATGACTTTCGCAACCTGGGATTCAACGAGGATGAAAATGGCAGGATCGTTTTCGACGGCCTGTTGCAATGGATCGCCGCCGGGGATGGAATCAACATGAACTATCGTTTCTCCCAGCCGGGGCGCACCGAACGCAATCGCCAGGATCAGTTGTACATCGAAGGAGTGTTTCCGTTCGCCCACCAGCGGTTGACTGATCCGATCAGCGGCAAGACGGCCGGCCGCTACGACAAGTGCGCCAAGACGAAAACGTGCCCGCTCGGCATGGAGGTCTATTCCGCGAACGAATATTGGGTGAAGGCGGCGTCTCTCTTCACCACCGACCCTTCCGGCAAGATGGATCTTCCCGACCACCCGATGGCGCGCTACTACTTCATTTCCAGCGAGCAGCATGGCACAGGCAACCCCACAGCAAAAGGTAACTGCCAGCAGTTCCAGAATCCGCTGGATTCGGCGCCGGTGCTGCGCGCGTTGTGGGTCGCGCTGGACGAATGGTCAACGAAGGGCATCGCACCGCCGCCCAGCGCGGTTCCTCGTTTGGCTGAAGGCACACTTGTGACGCCGTTGCCGCAGAGCAGGGTAGGCTTCCCGAAGATTCCGGGTGTCACCTACACAGGGCTGATGTCCACGCGATACTTGCTCAACTACGGTCCGCAGTTCTACAGCACGGGGGTCATGAAAATCAATCCACCAGCCGTCAGACCGCCCATCTTTAACAATCCGGAGAACGGGCCGATTTATCCGAGTTATGTGCCGAAGACCGACGCCGACGGCAACGACATCGCCGGTGTCCGCTTGCCCGACGTGACGGTGCCGCTCGCCACCTACACGGGCTGGGCTCTGCGATCGGGGCCGCAGGCGAACGACGGCTGCGAAGCGGCGGGACAATACATACCGTTCCCGAAGACCAAGGCCGAGCGCATGAATTCTGGCGATCCACGATTATCGGTCGAGGAACGGTATCCGTCTTTGTCGGCGTATTCCTCCGCAGTTGAAAAGGCCATAGACGAAATGATTGCAAAACGGCTGATGCTGCCGGAAGACGGGGCGTCGAATGTGAACCGGCTTTTGCGGGTGGGGACGGCGACAGGCGCCCTCAAGTCGGACGCGTCCTCCGGGGACATCCATTAGTCGGTACATTCCTAGCAGAGAAACAGGCGTACAATCGTGGCCAATTTTGAAGTCAAATAGCAGATTCCGGTTTGTTCTGGGATGGCGCCGCCCTTCTGATGAAGGAGGTTTGACAAAATGCGAAGCTTTGCGATTGTCAGCATTGCGCTGTTGGCGACGCTGCTAGCCCTCAGGCCGGTCGCGTTTGCGCAGCAAGGGGGCCCGGGCCAAACCGCGGATGCAAAGCCTCCACGGCCGGGGTTGGAGGTGCCCTTAGTGACTCCGGGACCGGGCTGGAAGGCCTGTCCGCACTGCGAGAACGAAGCTTATGCGGCGGAGGGCCGCAAGAAGGCGAACGTAGATACGCGCCCGTTTGATGTGCATGATATATCGGGAGTTTGGAACGGCAATCCCAATGACCTGACGATGAATGGCATTCCGCTGAATATGGCAGCGGTTCCGTCCTTCACTCCTTACGGACAGAAGTTATTCGAGGCCAACCAGAGCGACTCGCCCCAGTGGAATTCAAAGGATCCTCACAATATTTGTGATCCTATGGGTTGGCCACGGTCGCTAACATTCAACTTTGGATTTCAGTTCGTTGTATTGCCAGACCGCGTTTTACAATTCTTTGAGTGGGGTCATACGTGGCGGGACATCTGGACTGACGGGCGCAAACTGCCGCCGAATCCTCCGATTCCGCGATACTTAGGATATGCTGTCGGCAGGTGGGAAGGAGATACCTTCTTCGTGGAGTCGAATGGCTATGACGAAAGGTCCTGGCTTGCTCAAACTCCGGTTCAGCGTAGTGGAACCGGGAAACCGGGCGGCTATCCGCATAGCGACGAAATGCGGATCGAGGAGCGTTACAAGCGACTCAACTATGGAGTGCTTCAGGTAACGCTGACGATTACCGACCCAAAGGTATATACGGCGCCTTGGACGACAACCGGCAGGGTTGCACTGATTCCCAATACTGAGCTGGCGGAAAATTTCTGCGTGCCTTCTGACAGCATTAATTTTAACAATGAGAATACGATACCCACAGTTCCGAAACAGTAAGGGTTGTCCTCGAATCTTTAGTGGCAATCTAAACAAGAGGAGGGGAAGTATGTTGCGATTTATGCTCACGGTTGCAGTGCTGGCTGCTCTCGTTCTATTACCTATGTTGACCTCTCCTGTGCTGGCACATCACGGGAACGCAGCGTGGTCGACAAACGAGGTGACCCTAAAGGGTACTGTTGTGGACTATATTTGGAGAAATCCTCATGTGTTGCTCGTCTGGACCACAAAGGATGACAGCGGCAAAGCTGTGCAGTGGACCGGCGAAGTCGCTTCTCCAGAGTCCATGATGGCTGACGACGGTTGGACCAAACAGACGTTCAAGCCCGGCGATGAAATTGTTCTGGTCCTCCGCCCAGCGAAGTCAGGTGTACCCAATGGGGTGATCGACCAGATCAAGAGAGCCGATGGGACGGTGGTCATGCGGTACTCGCGGCAAGCCGGGTCCGGGTTAGCTTTACGATTCAACAGCTGGAAGGTCAGCCGAAGCTAACTCATTGCAAAGAAAAGTGGGCCCCCTAGGATTTGAACCTAGGACCAACGGATTGTGAGTGCGTGCTTAGCGGTATGCACGAACCGGTTCTCCGCCATCAATTTGGACTCCAACTCGTTTCCTCCTGAAGAATTACATCTTTGATGTTGGATTCGTTTACCAAGACCCGAATTATCCACAGGTGGCTACATCACCGGCCAGGAGACAAGGGAACTCCAGAGCACGTGATCATCCTCCAGGAATCAACTGTTTGTATGTCAGGAACTTAAAGAGCAGACCGTTCAACCTCATGGAAACGCTGCACCATATAATCGATTCTAGAGAAGTCTCTCCAGGTAAGAGTTTTCTGAGGCGAATCGGCAAATACGAGATCCTCCGCGAGCTGGGTCGCGGCGCAATGGGTGTGGTCTATCTAGCGCGCGATCCGTCGATTGGCCGGCTCGTGGCAATCAAGACCATCACCTCAGCGGTTGTTTCAGACTCAGATCATCTTGATCGTTTCCGGCGCGAGGCTCAGGCGGCCGGCGGTCTGCACCACCCCAACATCGTGACCGTCTATGAGATGGGTACGGAGGACGGAGTGCCGTATCTGGTCATGGAATACCTGGACGGCGAAGGCCTGGATCGTTTGATTGAACGGCGCACGGCCATTCCGTTTCTCGAGCAATTCAGTTATATCGTTCAGCTGTGCCGCGCGCTGCAGCATGCGCACGAAAATCGTGTAGTTCACCGCGACGTCAAGCCCGCGAATATTGTGGTGAAGAGGGATGGAACGATTCGCGTAGTGGACTTTGGAATCGCGCGTCTGGTGGACACCACACGCACCCAAACTGGTGTGATGATGGGCACGATCAGCTACATGTCTCCGCAACAGCTTAACGGCCAGCGAGCGGATGCGCGCTCCGACATCTACGCAACTGGCGTGGTCGCTTACGAGGTGATTGGAGGAAAAAGACCTTTCGCCGGCGAGAATCATGCCGCGCTGATTGTTGGCATCCTATCCCGCACCCCTGAGCCGCTGGCCCAGATCGCCCCAGGCTGCCCACCCGGCCTGATCGCGATTATCGAACGGGCGATGCACAAAGAGGATGTGCAGCGCTATCAGAGCATGGGCATGATGCTGGCCGAGCTCGAGCTAGTCTGGAAGCAAGAACAGGAACGCGGCGTCAATCAACTGATGGAGCAAGCGCGGAATCTTCTCGAAAACGAAAACTATTCGGAAGCGCGCAAGCAACTAGATCAAATCTTGCGGATCAACCGGGAAAGCGCGACCGCAGCGGTACTGCTGGAAGAACTTCGCTCCGCTCGCAACGGATTGGTGCTGCAAGAGGAAGTGGCTGAACTCATCACGCGCGGGAGAAAATCGCTCGAGCAGAACCTCTTCAGTGACGCCATCGCCAACGCCAATTCCGCTCTCCACCTTGACCCAAAGTCCAAAAGCGCGCGCGATCTGCTGTCGGACGCGCGAAAGATCGAGGCCGCCGCAAATCGAGCGTCGGATGAACTTTTGGAGGCCACATTACAAAGATCAGCCAATGTCCGCGCGGCGAGTTCGCCTGAGAGTTCCGCAGAATTTGCCGAGGCTGGACCGGTCACGGCTACACACCGCAGCAGCCCCGTCCGCGCAGACTCCCGCACGGGATCACAGAGACGGATGTTTACCCGAACGATTGTGGCGCAGAAGCCTGCGAGCCAACGAAACAAGCTTGTTTTTGGATTCGCTGCCGTAATAATCGGTTCAGTATTGCTGGCCGCGCTCGTTTATGGATGGAGCTGGCGAAAGAATTCGACACTCTCTTTAGGCAACAGTTCGCCAATACCATTGAGGTCGAGCACGCCGGTACTCCCGAGTATTGAAGAGCAGCAGCACACCCTGATCGCGCAAGCACATCAGGCCGCGGATGCGAATGACTATTCGACGGCTCTGCAGAAGCTTGACCAGGCCCAACAGCTCAAGGGTCCGCTCGATACATTGGTCGTGGATTTGCGCCATAAATTCGCAATTGAACAGCAGGACCTAGGCGCGCGCGATGTGGCACGCCAAGAACGGGACCTGTGGACCCAAGGATCAAGAGCCCTGGCGCAAAATCGCTTCGACCAAGCCGAGCAAGCATTCAAACAGATACTCGCGCTCCCGGAAGGAGGCCGGCGCCGAGCGGAGGCGCAGCAGCAGCTCGATGAGGTGCTGCCTCGAAGACGGGAAGAAGAACAGGTCTTTGCGGAAGCACAGCAGCTTGCGGGGAAAGTTGATGCCGGCAGCTTGCAGCAAGCCGCAAAGCTATTCGACTCGGTAATCGCCGCGAACGGTCCGCGACATGATCAAGCGCGGCAGTTGCAGGCCGAGCTGCGAGACAAATTGACGCCAATCAACTCCAAAAGCCGCGCTGACCAGAGCGCAGCGGATGGCTCCGAGCGCACGCACTTCTCGCAGCTGGAAGACCAATTTCGCCAGGCACAACAGCGCGGTGACGATTCGAGCCGGCAACTGCTTCGCGATTTGCTGCCGCAATTCCGCTCCATCGCCGATGCGGGAGGTCCCCTGAGCAATAGCGCGCGAAATTACACGGACAATCTCGTTCCCGCCGCGCTTAAGGACCTGGACTTGAGGGCCGCTAAGGCCAGCGATGCCGCGGACGCCGCGCGGTTTAATGATGCTACATCGCACTTTCGGCGAGCGGTTGACGCACATGATGCGACCGCCCTGCGTTCCGCGGTGTTACAGGAATTTCAGGCTATCGCTACCGCGGGCGGTCCTAGAGCGGCCGAGGCCAACCGCTACGTGTCTTCGCTAATTCCCGCCGCGATCCACGATGCGATGCCCTGGCCGGTAATTGGGTGCCCAGCGAGCGCTCTGGGGCTCAGCCCGACCATCAAACCGGGTGATCTGGTTGCCTGCGGGATGCTGGATAGCCCGAAGTTGAAGTGGGTTCAATTTGCTTGGCCGGAATTTCCGGCTGGCGCAAGCGCAGCCGGGCAGTCTTCCGGTCTGGCGATGCTGTCCATAGCCGTGGATGAAGATGGAAACGTAACGGATGTGCGGCCGCGCGGGATTAAGGATTCTTATGGGTTTGTCGAAGCTGCCGTCTTAGCTGCCCGCCGCTGGAAAACAAATCCTCCGCGCGCTCAGGGCAAAAGCGTGAAAACATCGTTCGCTGTGGACGTTTCCTTCACGCCCTGACGTGATTTAGCCTTCGACGGCCAGAAATCTCCGCCTAAAAGGTGAATCTAAGCGCCGCTTGCAGCCGGCGGCTGCTGGTATTCATGTAGTTTGTGCTCAGGAAGAGAGCGCCGGCTGCCGGATCAAACGCGTCCAGAGAATTTTCCGGAATCAGGCCGCTCACACGCGAGGGTGTCGGCGAGGACGCACTGCCGCCGCCGAACGCGAGCGCCGGCACCGCCTGAGCTGCAGCGCTAAACACATTGCCGATAGGAACTCCGGGATTGGCTTTGTTCAGCAGGTCATAAGCCTCTAAACGGAACTGCAGCACCGCTCGTTCGCCTAACTTAAAGTCTTTGATGACGGAAAGATCCAGGTTGATGATGTGCGGCCCGACGAGGATATTGCGTCCAGCGTTTCCAGCCACAAACGTTTCATTGGTGTTGCCCATGGGGACCGTGAATGGCTGGGAGGCGGTAACCCCGAGCGGGTTCTGGACAAAGTGAGCGGTTGCCGGGTCAATAGGATTACCAGCCAGATCTTTGTACCCTTTGGAGACGTTGATGCAGCTCGGATCCCTAATTATAGCCACGGAATTGAGCGGAGCTGCCGGATTGCCAATGCTCGGGCGATCGTTAGTCAAGATGCCGTCGCCGTTGGCGTCAATGCACGCGGCATAGCTGTTCAGTGGGCTGAAAGGCTGGCCGCTCTGGCCAGACAAAATACCGCCAAGAATCCAGCCGCCAAGCACGGCCTGCCGCGCACCCGAGGACGGACCAGGCAGCGACCACAGGGCGCTGAGGGAACCGCGATGCCGTCGGTCAAAGGATGAATTACCGCGTTCTCCGGCGTGAGCATTGGTGGAATCTTGGGCGAAAGGCGTACTGATCTCCACAAAGCCTGCTTCCTGACGAACTTGTTTGAAGCCGCGGACGCGGCGCAGCTCCGGACCAAAAATTTCGCTAGAGGTGTCAATCATGTGGCTCAATGTATACGAACCCGTAAAGGCCAGACCGCGAAAAAATCCAGGACGAGTGTAACGCTTGGTAGCCGAGACCTGCAGGCTGTGATAGCTCGAACGGGCACCGCTGTTGACAACAGTGATTTCTTGATGATTGGGATCGAGACGAGGTTTGGCCACCGCGCAGGGACCCGGCTGAGCCACGCAAATGTTTTCGATTCGCCACCCCTGTCGCGGATTAACATCCAACCGTTCGTAAAGCCTTGTGCTCTCGTTCCCGGTGTAGGTCACTTGGAAGAGAAAATCCCTGCCAATCTGACGCGCAAGGCTAAGACCGAAATTCTGCGCCAGCGGCTGGCGGAGGTTCGGAGAAATGCCCACCTGGTTGGTGCAATCTGCATAGGTGGGACCCGAACCATTTGTGGGCACTAAGCCATCACAATTGTTGAAATGAGTCAGAACATCGCTCGGATTGAAGGGCGGCTGCGGATACACGTTTGTGGGTTGACCAGCAACGAAGGGTGAAATCTGGCCGGACTGCCAAGCTGCGAGCGGAATATTGAAAGGTGTCGAGTTGTAATAAATGCCGTAACCGCCGCGCAAGGCCATTCGTTGGCCGAGGCTTAAGGCAAACCCCGCACGCGGGCCGAAATCCATGTTATCTGGTTCGATTTTTGAACCAAAGCTTGGATTAAGCTCGGCAATGCGGTTGGCCGGCTGCCCGAAATTTTCGTAGCGTAGCCCGATGGTGAAAGTCAGCCATGGTTTTGCACGAATATCGTCTTGCACAAAATAGAAGTGGCTGAACAGTCGAATCGGAAGTACCTCGCCGCCTTGGCCTCCAAAATTGGGAAATGTTTGAAACGCAAACAAACGGTCATTGTCGACGAAAGATTGAAAACCCGGCTTTCCAGCCGAGCCGAAATAAAAGTACTCGCCGAGGTCGCCGTTGATGTCGCTAATGCCGCTGAGCGTTTGCACTAGATTCACGCCAAATTTCACGCTGTGGCGTCCAGCGGATATCGAGAAGTTGTCTTGCAACTGATAGAGGTTGCTTCGGATTTGTCTCGGTCGGGAATCAAGACCCAAGGTGAAAACACTTCCCGCCGCCGGGAAGTCGGACAGGAATGGGTTCGTGGCCCCAGTGGTGCTTCCCGGGGCTGTGCCCAACGCAAAATCGTCGAGCACGGTGATGGCCGGCAGCGTTTCTCTCGAAGACTCGCTTTGATTCAAGGCTCCAGCCTGGGACGCAATGCGGCTGTAGGAAAGGCGCAGCTCGTGGAGCGCATGAGGCCAGGCATGAGTCCAAAATGCTCCAACATTTTGAGTGCGTTGCGCCAGAACGTCATTGAAGCCAGGCAGCAGTCCGGCATCGAAGAAAGCCACCTCCACGGGCGAAGCGCCGACGCTGCGAGGGGTCCGGACGTCGTCCAACAAGTAGCGCGCAGAGAAATCGTCTTTCTGGCTGAGCCGACGATCCAAGCGGAGAGACAGCTGCTGGTCGTGCAAGTCAAAGGCCCCGGCATTGGGCACCAGATACGTGCCGAAACTAACATTCTGAAGATTGAGCGGGACACTTCCCGTCGTGCACGGATTGCTGGCGGGAAGGCCTGGAATAAACCCGACGCAAGGCGCCGAGCTGACGGGAAGTGAACTCACTGTCGGGTTGTCAAGATACGCCAAGAGCGTTCTCGTTGGGGTCATGCGTGATAGCGTATTCAGGCCACCCACTGTGGGCAGAGTGGCGATCTGGGGGTACAAGGCAGTCAGATCATTATGCATTCGGTCGTTTTGGTAGGATCCGAAGAACCACGTCGAGTCCCGCCGAATCGGGCCGCCAAGGCTCATTCCAAGAACGTTCTCATTCAAGGGTACAGGAGCTGCCAGGCCGGCTGCGCGTTCCGTGAGGCTGGTGGCGTTGAGCGCGTCGCGCTGTGCAAACCAGAAAGCGCTGCCATGCCATTCATTGCCCCCGCGCTGGGTAATGATGTTAACGACTCCGCCGGAATGGCGGCCAAACTCGGCTTTGTACAGGCTGGTCAGAATGCGATATTCAGCGACAAGGTCGGTGTTGGTGAATTGCGTGGCAGCGCCGCCGAATAACGGTTCATTGTTGTCCACGGAATCGATGACGAAATTGACGTCGCGGCCCCGCGAGCCATTTACCGCAAAAGGCACCAGTGTGCTGGCAAAACTGAAAGTGCGCGAGCTGATCACGCTGGGAGCCAAGAGGGCCAGATTGTTTACGTCACGCGTCAGAATGGGAAGCTCTCTGATTTGTCTTCCCTCGAACTCGCTGCTTTGCGCGGGTGTGTCTGTTTCCGTCAGGTCAGTGACGGCAGCATTCACTTCCACTTTTTCGCTTCCCACTTGGGAAACGCTAAGGGTCACGTCCTCGAGATGCACGCCTTCCGCGACCCCAACGCGCACGCCGGGAACCTTTGCGGAGTTGAAACCTGCGGCGAGAATAGTTAGATCGTACAGCCCTGGCGGGATCTCCGAGGCCTGGTAGCGTCCTTCATCGTCCGTACTAATCGCGCGGATCTGTCCGGTCGACGTGTTGACGACTTGAATGAGCGCGGCGGGTACGGCATCGCCCCGCGGATCGTGAACTTGCCCGATAATGCCGCCTCCCACACTCTGGGCGCTGCTGCTTCCGGAACCAAAGACACTCAGCCAGAAAATTAGCAGTAGTCGTCGACGCATGGCATGCCCCCTCGAAACCACCGTGTGGGATTTCTATAGATTCGGAAACTTAGCCTGAGAATAATGGAGAAACTGTTCTGGCTGCATGTTTGTCGCGCATTAGCTAATAGCGCTAATGCGTCGGCGGCAACTGCGAACGCTGGGCCGGAAATCACTAGATCGAAATGTTAAAAAGCCGGGGGTGAGCTGCGGAGACGGCACGCGGTTCACCTCTGCGCTTTACGTTCAAGCGCAGCCTTCGCCCACTGCTCGGCTTCGTTTAGTGGTAAGACGGCGTCTGGGCAATGCCATAGCGGCGGAATGTGTCAATAAGTCTATGGCAGTGCCAAACGGATGAGGCGCCACTGGACCGAAGTACAGGTTACGCTTAGGCCGCTGCAGAAGCCGCGGCAGATCGACGTCTGCGACACTGGAGAGGATGTCGCGACGACTCTGGATGAGAAGCTTGTGGCTGCTGGGCGCCTGTGTCGCGTTGGCCCAGGTCAGGATGCCAGCACAGGAGAGCGCATTTGTGCCTCGGCCGCTAACGCTGCGAGAAGGCGAGATCATTGTCAACGCCGTTTGGGAGCGCGAGCGGCAAACGGACAGACGGCCGGACTGTTCGCATCTGGTCCACGAAGTGTACACGCTCGCTGGCTATGCTTATCCGTACGCCGATTCCTTTGACCTCTATGCTGGAGTGCATAGTTTTGTTCGGGTAGCAAAGCCACAACCCGGTGATCTGGTCGTTTGGCGGGGGCATGTGGGCATCGTGGTGAACCCTGCAGAACGCTCCTTTTACAGCTCAGTTACCTCGGGCCTGCGCACAGAGATCTACGATGCTCCGCAGTGGCGAAAGCGAGGCGCTGCCCGGTTCTATCGTTATGCGGCTGGGACACGCGGCAATCTCACTGCGGCGAATGAGCGACTGCCACGAATTACGAAGGAGCCGGCGCGAGTCATAACCGCACCAGCGGCAACGACAGTGGTCCCCGATCTGGAATTAGCCTCAAGCGGACCGCAGTTGGAGATTCCGTCCAGTATCCGAGTGGCTGCTTCGCGGGATAGACCTACAGAAGCGGAAATCGCTGGAGCAGTCTCCGAGCTGAATAACGGAACCGGTAACATCCTGCGAGAGGAGGACCTTTCCAGGCTAGACCGTAAGGTGATCGTCTACAGCAGCCTCAGCGTTGATCGTACCGAATTTAAGGGAAACCGAGGTTCGGCGCAGGCGCGAATCAAATCGCAGGTGATTTTGCTAGCGGAAAGCATCGAGCGAAAGCCGCACTACGAAAAGTTTCGATGGGAACTTCGGCGGGTGAACGGCGGTTGGGAAGTGCTCGTACCGAAGGACCGCGTCTATGTGCCCCGCGATGTCGCCGTTCGCATGCTAGCCGCACGACTTGCATCGCTGGCGCAAGATTCAGGAGTTTCTGGTTCGGATTCTTCCCTCCGTCAACAGGCCCAAATCGTCCGCGCTCTGAGCGCACTATTCGAAGAGGGTCCCTAGGCAGCGGTTTGCCGTTTCTCGGGAGTTGCGCAAACCTAGCTTGTCTCTGCGGATTCGGCCTGCTAGCGCGAGAAGTGCCAACCTGCACCTACACCAGTGTATTGCTGAGCGTCCCAACCTGCTCAACCCACACGCGCACCACATCGCCCGACTTCAGGAATTCTTTCCTCGCCAAGCCTACGCCCGCCGGCGTTCCCGTAAGAATCAAATCCCCCGGATGAAGTGTGAGCCGGGTGGAAAGATGGGCGATCTGCTCAGCGAGAGAGAAGATCATTTTGCTTGTGTGAGAATCCTGCTTGAGCACACCGTTCACCCACAGCTTAATACCCAGGCGCTGCGGGTCGGGAATTTCTTTCGCGGGAACGATCCAGGGACCCAAGGGGCAAGCGCCATCGAAACTTTTCTGGCTAATCCAATCGTACCGGAACGGCGAACTTTCCGGAACGTTCGGCCGCACAGTGAAATCGCGCGCAGAGAGATCATTGGCGACTGTGTAGCCGGCAACATAGGCAAGGGCGCTTTCCACCGGAACATTCTTTGCGGCGCGGCCGATGAACGCCGCCATTTCCGCCTCCCAATCAAGCATTTCGGCGCACGCAGGCAGGGGAATGCGGGCATCCGTCTGCACAACCGTGCGAGAAGCCTTGATAAAGTGCCACGGCGTGAGCCCCGCCTTACGGGGATCCGGCTCTGCTTTCAGATTGAAAACCCGGGCCATCTCACTCAGGTGATCGGAATAATTGGCGCCCGCGCAGAAGATAGTTGGGGGGTAAAGAACCGGCGCGAGCAGCCGGACTTTTGCGAGGGGAGAGCTTGGTGTGGCGCCGCTTCCCATCGTTGCAACGGCCCTCTCAATTAGCGCCTCTGCTTCCGCCCAATCATCCAGCACGCCCAGCATCGTGGCATAGGATGGTTTGTCGGTGAGTTCAGCCAAATCGAAAACAGAGTCATGGAAGACGGCGCCGGCGCGGGGTCCCTGCACCGTTTTGTAAGTCACGAGTTTGTAGTGGGTAGTGTTCCGCTCATGGTCCGCCATTTGCAATCCTCATCGGCCCTTTTTGTCTGCGCTGTTTCTTCAGCCGCCGCAGTACGCGCGGACTTACTTGTACATCTCGTCAGTCGGCATGATGCCCCACAGATTGGCGGCGTCCGGGTCCTTGGCCCACACTTTCGGACGTTGCGGATTGTCGCGATGCCATGGCCGCGGCTCGAAATAGCCGAGCTCCTCGTTCATGCGGTCAAGCTCGGCGAAGAGCTCAGTGATCAGGCCGGCCGGACTGCGATGATAGGTGAATAGGTTGTGGCCGATGCCGTGCCGGCCGGGTCCCCAAATGAGCTTGTAGCCGTTGACGCTGAGGAAATCGCACGCCGTCTGCATGTGGCCCCAGTCGCGCAACTCGAACGCGGTGTGGAAGTGACGGTTCGAACCCGTCTCCACCAGATTGATGGTGTGATGGTCTGGCCCGCAGCGCAAGAACGAGAAGAAGTCGCCCATCCAGTCAGATTCGCGAAAACCGAGAACGTCGCAATAGAATTTTGTCGTGTGCTTGACGTCGGTGACGTGGAACGCTACGTGGCCGAGCTTGTGCGGCACGATGCCCTTGGCCTGAAATTTCTGGTGCGAGAAGTCGGCGCGCTGGAATACCTCGATCACCGTGCCCTTCGGGTCCTCGAAGGTCAGTAGCTCCGAGATCGAGGGCTCCGGACCCTTGTTGCGCTGTGTCTTGATGCCGTGGCCCCGCACCTGCTTCTCGAATGCGTCGAGATCATCGCCCTCGCCGATTTGGAAGGCAACGCGCACGCACTGCGCCTGTGAGCCTTTGCGCAAGACGACGGAATGATGATCGACTGTGTTGGCGAGAAACGTGGCGTCCTTTTCCTTGCCGACCAGCGTCATGCCGAGGACGTTGGTGTAGTAGTCGGTCTGCTGTTCCACGTCCGGCACTTCATAGCTGGCGTGGGCGATCTTGCGCACACGGATCATGCGAATTCTCCTTTACGTTTCGTTCGTCGTGCCTTCGTTTTTTGTTTTCGAACGCGGCAACGAACCGATGACGTCGACCATCTTCGCGCCGTCGAACTCGCCGAAACCCATGGCCATGAAACGCTCGTAAAGCGCTGCGGCGCAATCGAGCATCGGCGTGGCCACGCCGACGCTGTCGGCGAAATCCCCGATCATACCGACATAATGCTGCAATCCGGGCACGGTGCCCTGCGCCGGCAGAAAGCGCCGCTCCGCCATCCACGGCGCGCGGATGCCGAATTGCATCGAGCCGCCGCTGCCGCTGGCGATCGCCTGGATCATCAGCGGCACGTCGACCCCGGCTTTGAGCCCGAGCGCCATGGCCTCCGCGGTCGCCGCTATATGGATCACAACCAGAAGATTATTGACCAGCTTGACGCGGCTCGCGGCGCCGAATTCGCCGAAATAAAGGCACGTATCGGCAAAGCCCGCGACCACGCCTTCGAGCTTCTTGCATGCCGCGGCGTCGCCGGCGAGATAGATCACGCCCTTCTTCGCCGAAACCATGCCCGGTGTGCCGGAGACTTCGCCGTCGATGAAAGTAGCGCCCTTCTGCGCCAGCGGCGCGATCTGGCGTTGCTTGTCAGGCAGCGGGTGCGAACCGAGCTCGACCACGATCTGCCCCGGCCGGGCGGTGTGGACGAGACCTCGCGGACCCTGCACCACATCATCGAGCGCCTCCATCGACGGCAGGCACGAGAATACGATGTCGGCTTGCGCGCCGACGTCGGCCGACGATCGCGCCGGCACGCCGCCGATTCTTTCGAATTCGGCGAGCGAGCTGCGGCGATAGCCGACGACGCGCCGGCCGCTCTTGATGAGGTTCTCCGAGATCGGCATGCCGATCTTACCGACACCTACAAAACCGATGGTCTCCATTTCCGCCTCACACCTTAATCACGCTACTTCTACCCATTGATCGGAGAAATTCACGCGCAGCCCCAGCGTGCCTTCCGTCGGCTTTCCGGAAACTGGCTGACCCGTGTGCCTTTTCATCGGGCCGATAGGGTCTTCCCGCATATCTGACTCCCTGGTCTGGGCACAATCGCTCTAGCGCCAATCGGTGATCTCGTCACTCGCACTAGCCTCGCCAGTCAAACGCCGAGACCTGCACTCGGAGGCCATCAGGATCGCTCACGGAGAAGTTGTCGCTGGCGTTGCCCTGCACGCCTTCGATGCCCGCGCTCTTGACCGTGGTCCTCAGCCGTTCGGCGTCGAAATCCTCAACGCCGATGCAGAAGTGGTCGATGCGCCTAGGTTGGTTGCTTTTCTGCAAGATGATCAACCCGCCGCCTGGCAGATCAAATCCATGGTTGTCCGGCCCTTGGACCCGTCGCGTTGGGGAGAAGCCAAACAGGTTTCGATAGAACGCCTCCGAACGCGCAATATCGGAAACCCGCACGTTCACATGGTGCAGGTTCCGACCCTTCATCAGACTGCCAGATGTCGTTTGCGCCTTGACTGCCAACGGCGTTGTCGCCACGAGGGCAAGCGCGTGCAACAACTGCCGTCTGGTCAAGGTTCCACGTTCGTAGGAACGGACGAGCGCGTCAATGTCTCTGATCATCGCTACTCCTTGTTACGTCGTTGGATATCATCGTGGCCGGAATTTCGCAGGAATCCAGGATACTACGGAGCTGGATCTCGTGAGTGGTGGCACACCAAAGGGCAACACAAGATATTGCATAGTGCATTGACCCGTTCTCAAAAACTGTTGGCGGTGAGGTTTCCCAATAGATCCCGATAAGTCGGCTCCTAAGAAAGTGGCAACGGGTGGCAAGCTAACGAGGTCGACCAATCGCGGTGGGTGAATGAAAATCGCGGGGACGACCTTGCGCCCGTTCGGAATCAAATTCGCGCCCAGACGGTGTAAGCTTTCTCGCACAGCCGCTTTCGAGTCCCGTGACTGATCGCAAACACTGTAAGAACGATTGTCTCGTAAGTCGTTACAGGAGAGTGCTGGGCCCGCTAGGATTTGAACCTAGGACCAACGGATTATGAGTCCGCTGCTCTGACCGCTGAGCTACGGGCCCCCTGTGCTCACAACATACTACAAGACCAAAACTTAATGGACAAAAGTCGCCTCCTGCTGAGGAGCGCCATTTTGTTCGGTGGCAGTTGTGGTGGCAGTTGAATTGGCTTTCTGAGGCACGGGAGAAGCGGCTGCCAAGCGCTCGACCGCTGCTAGTTGATGCTGAGGAGCTAAGTGTTGACCTGCCCCCCGAAATTTAGTCCATGTGAAATGTGACTTCTCCGTTTACTGATCGGACCTGCTTTTTGGTACCAACTCTAGGGTGAGTTTTCGGCTGCTTGTAATCCAATGAGGTTGCGGCTAGCCGCAACCTCATTGGCGAATTCGTTCGGCGTCCTCTCCCCGAGAGCCCTGTGAGGACGGCTCTCATTATATTCCTTCCGCCAAGCCTCAATG
>QHYR01000002.1 GCA_003223315.1 Acidobacteriota bacterium
CCAAGTCATCTCCTTGCCGGAACAACGCTTCTGGTCTTCCGGGCCGCGAAGGAATATACACTAATTCGCGTTCCGGCAAGCTGCAAGATGAACGGGTCAGACATCGGGAAACTCGAATGGTCCGGAAACTCGAATAAAGGCCAGGCGAGCCGCGGCCGCTTGATTGCGCCCGGAAGGCATTGTGTTGTTCCGTGCTCAGGCACGCGTGTCCCAGCATCATAGGCCGAAAAATCAGCAGGCGTGAACGTTCAAGCAGTTGCGAATAAACACCAAACTTTGAAGAAGCGCTTCACGTCGCATAGTGTCAGAGGATGTTGACGCCGCAGAAGTGAAGATGGGAGAATAACCGCCCACGAGGGAGTGGACCGGATGAAAACAAAATCATTCGCAGTTGTAGCTGCGGTTGCTGCCGTTCTGATGTTTTCTGGTCTTACGTTCGCTCACCACGGCACTGCCGCTTATGATACGACTAATCCGCTTACGGTAAAGGGCAAGGTCACGGAGTTTCGGTTCATCAATCCTCATTGCCAGGTTTACTTCGACATCAAGAATGACAAGGGGGAAGTCGAACACTGGCAGGGCGAACTTACGGCCCCTAACAAACTGGCCAGAGCCGGGTGGACCAAGCATAGCCTGAACCCCGGCGACCAAATCACCGTCACCGGCTTGGTGGGGAAGTACGGCGGGCATTCAATCTGGATCCGCAAGCTCGTCGGGCCTGATGGCCAGGAGATGCAGCTCTCAGAAGATTAATCGCTTTTACCGAATTACACCCACAGTGCGGGAGAGACGCGCAGCAAGCGCTGCAGAGGGATGGAAGATGCGTAGAGCCTTTGCGAATTCGGTGTTGCTTGCCTTGGCGTTGCTCGCCATTCCCTGCGTTTCGTATGCTCAATATGGAGCGGGTAAAGCGCTTCCGGGCAATCGCAACAAGCCCGAAGCTGCCAAGCCCAGTACCTCGTCAGCCCCTGCACCCGTTCACGATTTGAGCGGCGTGTGGATGATGCGCAATCCGCCGGGCTCGAACCGCGGATACACAAATTACACTTATACGGATCCGAAAACAGACCCACCGGCGCTGACTCCGTGGGGCCAGGAGAAATTCAAAGAGGCCAAGGATTCAAATGGCGGAGCATACACCCTGGATCAGACGAATGATCCGGTCCTTACCAAGTGCTATCCGCCCGGCACGCCGCGCGTCTACTTTCATCCCTACCCATTTGAATTTGTGCCAGCTCCCAAATTCATGCTAATGGTTTTTGAATACGACCATACAATGCGCCGTATCTATACGGATGGCCGGCCGCTTCCCGAAGATCCGGACCCCAGTTGGATGGGATATTCGGTCGGCCATTGGGAGGGAAACACCACGTTTGTCGTCGAAGCCGTAGGATTCAATGAAAAAACGTGGCTCGATCGGCTGGGCCACGCCCACAGCGACCAACTGCATGTGACGGAGCGCTTCCGCCGTGTGGATCGCGATCACCTTGAACTCGATATCACGATGACCGATCCCAAGGCGCTGGCGAAGCCCTGGACCACAACCTTCTATTACCAAAACAGGCCGGATTGGGAACTTGGGGAAATCTCCTGCTCGGGAGACTACCTGGACTTCAACAACTTTGAAAGCTTCAGCTTCAAGAAGAAAGAAGAAGCTCCCAAATAGACGCCTTCGCTTCTGCTACGTCTTTCTCCACCACGCATAAGGGGCAAGGACCGAAACGTCTGATCTGGCGTTTAGTTACGGTCGTCGTTAACCAGGTGGCTGTAGTCGTGCTCGACGCACGGGGCCTCTTCCAAAGCATGCCCACCTTGCAGTCCGTGGATCAAGTGGCGCTCGATCACCCAAGGACGCGTGAACATCTTTGAATCCTCGATCGAAATAACCCAATCGATCACGTTCCCTTCACGACTCAATTTTTCGACCACATGCATGGCATCGCTGTGGATGGTGCCGTTCTGGCTCAGCCAGGTGTCGTCGACAAAATTGGTGACATCGATGACCATGGTGTTGCCTTCCCAATGGCCAATGGAGTCTCCGTAATAGGAAGGATTGAGAGACGGGTCATGTCCACGCCCATCGGCCGAGACGATGCGAAAGGCGTTTTGCTCGGAAGAGTTGACTGTATCGTAGAGGAAGACGACCTCGTCGGGAACTTGGACGATCTCCGTGGGCGGACCCACCCGCGGAAAGCCCTTTGGCACGCATTTGAATGCAGGATCCTCGTGGCTTTGATGCTCGCCGAGATATTTTACTTTCTCGATGAACTCGGGCTTGTAGGGCGGAAGGTTCGCACCCTCCAAACGATTCTTCAATTCACGCTTTTTGTCCACTGATTGGGCAGGACCCTCGGCTGCACGCTGGGTGTAGCGCGTCTTGCCGTCTGCGCTTACGGCACCTTGAGTGACGGCGTAGCCCCAGCCGGCCGGCGCCCAAAAGCCAGTGAGGTCAGGATGACCATCGGCTAAGTGCGGCGTCGGCGCTTTCTTTGCCGCCTCGATTTCTGCAGCAGGCGGCTCCTTCCAAGGAAGCCCGGTGCCGTCCGGATCTGCTCCGGCAAAGGGCTGGTCTTTATCGAGGCCGTAGCCAATTTGCACGTTCTTGTTGTCACTTCCAGGCTTTGTCTGCGCGCTAGCGGACGCGGACCACAATAAACTCACGGCGAGGCCAATCGCCGGGATCCAGCTAACTATTCGAGCGCTCATCGGTCCTTCCTTCCTTCGGCCCTTCCTGTTTTGCTATCCAACTCAGCCCAGGTGACTCCGCCGGCGTCTCGGCGAGCTAATTCTTGCCTTCGCTATCTTCGGGCCTGCCAAAAAAGATCATATGACCATCGGCAAAGTGGACCGCGTGCAGGAGCCCGAGGTGCTTGGAACCATCCTTGGCGATGTAGGCTTCGATGGTAACTACATCCCCGACGTTGAACATGGTCTTGAGCACGCCGGATCTTCGCAGGGCTCCCGGAGGACCGCCCTCAAACGAGTATGAGGTGACAGTGCCGTTTTCGTCCTTCACGTCGGCGTATATATATGTGTGTGGGTTGACCCATTCGATTTTCGTAATCGTGGCTTTGACGGAAAACGATTTCGAGCTATCGAACTCCGCCGTAATCGAATGGTGTGCGAGCACAGGGATCGCTGAGAGCAAAGCGAGAGCCGTTACCACAAAGGCGCCCACAGGCTTACGTGTCATGGTCATCTCCGTTAGTTTCCTACTTTTTGCCGCCACCCGATTCCTGTGCCTTGAGCGCCTTGTACTCCTCTACTTCCTGATTGTTCGTGCAATAGTATTCGAGCAGATCTTCGTGCGCGAGCGTCCAGACGCGAGGCGCGGAGGTCCAAGGCTTGGACAAGACCTTGGGATCTTCGATGGTCACCTGCACGTTGAGATAATTCATCGAGGGACGGGTGATGCGCTCGATCACGTGCTCCTGATCGCTATGGAACCAACCGGTAAAGTTGTTCCAGGTACGGTCATCGATGGCGATCACGTCGATCACCAAAGTATCGCCTTCCCAGTGGCCAACCTCATCCCCGTCGAACGAGGGATCCGGGTCGGGGCTGTGGGCACGGCCATCGGTGTGGACTACCCGGAAGTTATTATTCAGCTCGTCCAACTGCACGAACAAGCCGGGAGTTTGCACGATCTGGAATGGGTAGGGATTGATCAGAAACATGCCGGGAACGCCGCGGGGCATACAATTTACGGACGCGCGTCCCAGTTCAAAATCGGTTGCCGTCATGGACTTGATCTTCGTGGCTGCCCACGGCTGGAACTGAGGAGGCTCTTCCGGCGTCACCTTGGGGTCGAATTGCTTTCGCAGCGCGGGATTATACGTGAACCCCCCAGCGGTGCCCACAAACCAGACTCCCGAGAAATCGGGATGGCCGTCAGCCGTGCGGGGCGCCGGCCCGCCCTTCGGCATCGGCTGTTGCTTGGACTTGGCGGGTTGCGAACCACTTCCTTCCTGTGCCGCAAGTCCTGAAGCCATGCATAACATTCCGAGAACGGCTGCCGCAGCGGCCAGGCAAAAGCCCAAGCACACCTTCATTTGATTCCTCCTCAGCACGTCAAATCGAGCCCGGCAAACCACCTTGGCCGTCAGTATTCGCTAAACTTTCCTTCTACGTCCTGTCCAATTCGGTGCACTTGGCCGTCCGGCAGCTTGATGGTTTCGGCAGCGGCCCGATTCTTCGTGCCATTCTTGGCCAGGCACGCCCTGACCGTGACGGTTTTTCCTATGCTGTTCTCGAAATCGCGCCTCTGCGTTCCGCTCCTTTTCAGAGTGGAAAGAGAAACGGTTTCAAAAGTCCAAGAGTTTACGGTGCCGCTCGGATCCTTCACGTCCAGGTGAAAATAGCCGTGCGGGTTCTGCCACTCGTAACTGGTGAACGTGCCGGTGAGGTCGGTGCACTTGTTGGCATCAAACTCCGCTGCGAAGGAGTGATGCGCGGGTGCAGGAATCGCCGCAACGAGCAAACCAAAAACGACCACCACAACACCGTAGAGCATGCGTCGCATGACTGTCTCCTTAGAAAAGAGTGCTGCTGGCCCCAGAACTTTGTCCGTTAGGCGCGTATGTTACTACGCTAGTTTCAAAATTCACATGGCCTGGCCCTTTCGTGTGGTGCTGAATCTTGAAGCTTGCTGCGGCGGTGGACCTGCGTGAACAGCAATATAGGTCCGGGCGGTTTGGCACGCGCGACGAAGGCGCACAGTGCCGGGAGAAACCGGAATTGACATGCTGCCCGAACGGTAATGATCGAAAAGTGTGACGGGGTACCCCCCTGCTTTGTTAACGCGCAAAAGCTCATCCTGTAGGTAGACTTTTGCGCGCCCCAGAGGGGCCCCAGTTTTTTGTAAGCGTCATTCCATAGGTACACATTGTGTTGCGGATACCGCACGAACCTGCGAAGCGATACATTTCCTTTGCTGCCCAAGAGACTTCGCTCCCTCACGATGCTCGCTCGGGACGCCGATCCCCGGTTTCTGGGTCCGTCGGACTCCACCGGAGTCCGAAGACCGGACCCATCGATCGAATCGGCGCTTTCGCTGGCTGGAATGGGAGTACCACCCACCCCATTTTTCTGCAAGTGTTCATTTCAGGACACTTAGCTCCTCGATTTTGCAAGTGTTGATTTTACGAAAGTTAGTTGAGGCTTTTTGCGAGTATCGAAATCTAAAGCTGAATCCAAATACTTTGAGTTGTCGTTCGTTTGAAACGGAAGACGACTGCCACTGGTTTCGAACTAAGTGCGTTTGTTGAGCCGGTCGATCGAGGGGGATTAATTTTTCGCGAGTGCTGAGTCTACAACACATGCATCCCAACTAAGCGTTATATCTATTTTACCCCGCGGGTCAATGGGTACGGAAACGAATCTCTACAACCATCGCGCCCGATACTAGATGAAGCGACAGGAAGGTTCTAAGAAGGCACCTGATGACAAGAAGCAACCAGCCCCGAAGACGACAGCTGATAATATTCGTTTGTCGGTGCGCCTGGTCTAGATCTAAAGAATTCCGGCCGTTCTTCCGAAGAAGCCGGAGTGCGGAGGTAAAGGTTGTCAGCCAAAACTGAACTGAGACAAGTTGCGCTGTTGCTGGCGGTAGGCGTGATGGCTCTGATCCCGGCGGGGCCAGCGGGGGCACAAACTTCAAATTCTTGTGCGGAGAACGAGCTACCAAGTCCAGTTATCGATTTGATGAAAGCAAAATTCCCTGGCTGGAGGCCAGAGCAGTTGTCGGATCTCCGTTCGGATGACCAGCAGCTTTGGGTAAAGGCGCACGGCAACCAATGCCCAGGAACGGCTGTCGGTCACTTCGAGAGCCCAGATCGGCTAAGTTATGCAGTTTTTCTTGTACCCCAATCCGATCCGACCGGCGGTTACACGCTCCTGGTGTTCAACAGAATGCCGAGCGGAGACACTTACGTTTGGAAACTGCTGGGTCAGGCGCGCGCGCCGACTTACTCAGGAATGGTAATTGAGACGGCCCCGCCGGGAAAGTACTCCGACTACGAAGACGCAAGAATATCAGTTACGACCAAACTAGACGGTTTCTACCTGGAGTTGATCGAGCAAGGCGCCTTTCTCTATTACTGGTCGCGTGGTCGATACAAGAGCATTAGGGTCTCCGGCTAACACCACGTATTTTGATCTCGCCTAGAACATCGCAGGGCTTCCGAAGCAAACTGCAGATCCCTCGGCTCGTTCGCTAAGGCGAACTCGCTCGGGATGACAATTCTCGAGAGTGACGACGCTGCGCGGGTCTAGGTGCTGAAGCGGGGCAGCAGGGCCAGCGCGTTTTCGCGGTCGATTTGCTGCAGCTCCTTAGCGCCAAACACGCCACATTCCTTCAGTCCCTTGACGTGATCCGCAAGGGTGCGCGCGGGGTAATCGGTGCCGAAGAGGATTTGCGACAGAGAGACAACCTTGGTCAGCGCGGACATTGCCGCCGGATCGGCCACCTGCACCGTGTCGTAGTCTGTGCTGACCTACGTTTGGATGAGGAAGAACTGAGCGTCACTCGTGGGGACGTGAACGCGTGGTCTTGTCGCCGTTCAGAAGCACAAATTTCTGAGCTCGCTTTCCGGTGTCCACTTCGCCGGTGTAGAGGTTTCCGTGCGAGTCTATGGCGATAGCGTCAATCCAGTGGAAGTAGCCGGCCATGCGGCCGTTGTCACCGATCGAGCCGGCGAGCTCGCCGGTTTTGCGGTCGTGGATCCACACCTTGTCGTTCGTGCCGTCGGCGATCATCACGTATTTCTCCCCGGCGTCATGGGAAAACGTCAGGTTGTAGGTCGTGCCGCACATGCCAAACATGGTGCTGCCGGGACCGCCGCACTCCGGCCCGCGCGAGGGCGTCGAGGGATGAACGAAAAAGCTGGACACGAACTTGCCTTCCTTGGTGAAGACTTGAATGCGATTGCTGCCGCGTTCGCAGACGTAGACGAGCCCGTCGGTCGAAAAGTGCACACAGTGAAGCGCGGGCGCGAACTGCTTCTGGTCGGGAGGCGGTCCCGACTTCCAGTCGTACGGGGGGGTGGGATCATTATCGATTTCGCTTAGCGGGATGCCGTGGCCGCCCCAGCCTCGCTTGAACTTGCCTTCGTAGTCGTAGACAAGAACGCGCTTGGCGTCCACGATGTAGATCTCTTTGGCGTCTTCGTCGAGGTCAAAGAAGAAAATGCCGTTGGGGAATACGTCCGTGTCTTGATTATTTTGCTTCTGGGGCTGCACAGCCTCGCCCGGCTTGGGACGCGGTCCGCGATGGCCGAACTCCCAGAGGAGCTTTCCATCGCCCGTAAACTTCATGATGGTGTCGCCGCGGGCGCTGCCAGAAATCCAAACGTTTCCTTCGCGATCCACCAGAATGCCGTGTTCGGCGCCGGCTCCGGGGCGCGGATTGCCTTCCGCGGGCCAGCCGGGCACATAGCCCGGTCCTCCCCAACCCTGGAGCAAATTGCCTTCGGTATCGAATTCGAGGACAGCTGGAGCCGCGACGCAACAATCGGTTCGTGGAGGAGTTGAGGCGGCGCCGATCTCGTCCGGATTGACGTCGCGAGGACGATTCATCACCCAAATATGGTCGTCCTTATCCACCACCATGACGGGAACGCCTTGCATGAGCCAGTGGTGCGGCAGCGGCTTGGGCCAGAAGGGATCGACCTTGTAGACGGGCACGTCCTTCGGTGCGTTCTTAGTGGTGTCCTTCGGCCCTGCGCTTGCAACAATGCTCAAAGCGCATGAGACGCCTATGGCCAGCGCAAAATTCTTTGTCCATCGTTCTAAAGGGTGGTTCAAAGGGCGGTCCAAGATCGGCATCGGCTACTCCTCCGGATACTGACGAAATAATGCGCGGAGTCTAGTTCTCGTTAATTGCGAAGTCAAGCAAGCGAAGGGGTAGGCTATACGGGAGGGAAAAGTGCTACACCGCCATCCGTGAGGCTTAAGTGGATGCGTTTCGCAAATCCCCAAACCTTGCGACTCAGGGCGTGGCAATGCGGAACGGACCTTCAGCGGGAGAACGGGATCAGAAAATCAATTTCAAGCCCAACTGAATCTGGCGCATTGTCGTGGATGTGGTGGTAATTCTCCCTACACCGGGATCCAGGGTCCCAGCCGTATCGGTAAATACATTATTGCCGGGTGCTCCGAAGTTAGGATGGTTCGGGAAGTTGAAGAGCTCTGCCCGAAACTCGAGGTTCTTCCCCTCCCCCAGCCGATTTTCCTTGGTGAAAGAAAGATTCAGGTTCACTTGTCCCGGGCGGATCAAGGTATTTCGCCCTACGTTTCCAAAATAACCCATCGGTTGGACGACAAAATTCGAAGGGTCGAAATAACGTTCAGGAGTCCAGTGATCGAGCACCGGATTGTTGTTCCCGCCCGGGCGAAGGTCGGGTCTCTCGTTGCAGCTTTGCGCCACACAGCCGGATTGGCGCGGGGTCATTTGGATGTTAACGGGCAGGCCGCTGCGGATCGTATTGCTCCCGTTGACGGACCAGTCGGCCAGCAGGTAACGGAGCGGGCCGCTCGCCTGGTTCCCCCAATGACGGCCGGACCCGTACGGAAACTCGTAGGTGTAAGCAAGAATGAAGTTGTGCTCAACATGCAGCGAGGAGAGGCCCCTATCGATAGAAAAATCCTGCCCGTTGTAGACTGCGAAGCTGGCGGCTCCAGAAATCTGTTCCGCTCCCTTGATTCCAGCGCCTCCTCCATCATCGATGTTCCGCGACCAGGTGTAGGACCCATTGAATGCCAGACCAGCGCGCAAACGCTTCTCCACAACCAGTTGGAGAGCGTTGTAAATCTGATCGCAAATGGGAGCCACATAGCGATACGATGTGAAATTCGGGTTGGGTTTTTGTGCATTCGACGGAGTGAACTCCCGGCCGTTTTGAACGATCACCGGCTTCTGATTGGGGTTGTAAATTGCAAACAGGTTCACGCCTCGCGTCCCCACGTAATTTGCTTTGAACACTAAGCTTTGCCCCACTTGCCTCTCCACCGAAAACGTCCACTGCATGGTGTAAGGAATCTTAACCTCTAATGGCATGATTAAGGGTTCCCCGGCGGACGCAACCAGGTTTGGATTCGCAAAGGGAAACGGGAACTTCAAATCGGGTCGGTTAACCGTAAATCGCTGCGCATAAGGAGGGGCCTGGAGGGCCAATTGGTAGATGTAGGCCAACGGCATTTCCTTGAACATCCCAAACCCGCCACGAAAGACCGTCTTTTGATCGGAAAATGGAGTCCAGGCTAGCCCTACTCGGGGAGAAAAACCTTTGAAGGCGTCATGGATACGAAAAAGGGGATCCTTTGAGGTCAACAGGGCGAAGTCTTTATCCGTGTAGACGTTGTTCAGCTGGGCCAGCTTTCCGTTAACTTCCCTTGGGGAACTAATCTCCTCCCAGCGCAGGCCCAGGTTGAGCGTCAGATTCGATCGCGCCCTGAAGTCATCTTGGATATAGACAGCCCCATAGCTCTGTCTCCACCCACGGTACACGTCCGCCATCTGGCTACCAGGGATCGTGGAACCTAAAAGCTGGGTTGTATTGCGAGGATTGTTGGTTAGAAAGTTGTTAATTGTATCCCAAGTAAACGTTCCTCCATAGACCCAAGGTTCGTTCAAATGATTCATTTGATACCGCTTGAAGTTGCCGCCCAGCGCGATCGCGTGCCTTCCTTTATTGATCATCACTGAATCATCGTAATCAAAGCTATTGTCCACAAAGACCGCCGGACCGCTCAGATTGGGTCCGATGCTGGTGCCCCCTGCACTGCCGCCGTAAAAGTTAATGCCTGGAATGGAATAGAGTCCCATCGGGACTCCTTTGACCGGCGAGAGGCGAGGATCCAGACCAGGGGCGTTCGGGAACTGGTCCCCACCTTGCGTGTAGTTATAAAACAGATGGTCGTTGCGCCGGGTGAAGCCCACCCGTACGGTATTCAGCAGGGAAGGACTAAAAACGTGTGTTTCCGAGAGCGCCAGCAGCACATAGCCGCCCACTTGGAAACCGGTATAGGGCTGGGGCGTCAATAATAGGTACCCATCGGTGCGCGCACTCTCATCTTTGGTGAAGCGTCCAAACAAACTATCGTTTACCGAGAGTTGGTGGTCTATCCGAACGATGCCGTAGTTCTCATGGGCCTGCCAGCGAGGGACGGCGGAGAAGTCGGCCACGCCGTTGTTTCGATAGGAGCCATTGGGCAAGGGCAGCAGATTCATGAGTGGCACGATGTTCGGGTCTACCACCGGCAGGGTCTTCGTGACGATGGCCTGCTGTGGGGAGCATGTCGTCTGCCCCGCCGGGCAGCCTGTGATCTTGCCTTGCCGGGTCTCAGGGGTGAGCACCGTGCCGAGGAAACTCGTTCCGGCATTCTGGCGGACGCCTTCATAGTTCAGGAAGAAAAAGGTGTGGTCCCTTCGAATCGGCCCCCCTAACGCGGCCCCGAACTGGTTGCGCTTCAATGGCGCCTTGGGGAGTCGCGGGTCTAGGAAATAATCCCGAGCGTCCAGCTTGTCGTTCCTGAGAAACTCAAAAACACTTCCGTGAACAATGTTGTTCCCCGACTGTGTTACAGCATTGACCACTCCGCCCGATGCCCGGCCATATTGCGCTCCATAGTTGCTCTGCAAGAGCGTGAACTCTCGGATCGCCTCCACGCCTAACTGCTGTCCCAAAACACTAGTTGCCGGCATTCCTTCCGAGGGCGTGGAAATCTCGATGCCGTCCAATAAGTATGTGGATTGCTGCGGTTTCGTCCCGCCAATGGAACGCCGGGCGGCACTTCCTCCGCCGGTGTAAACCGCCTGGGTGGGAGCTGCCGCTATTTCCAAATCCGAGGTCACACCTGGCTGGATGCTCGTCAAATCAGCGAAACTTCGGCCATTCAGCGGCAATTGCCGCATCTCGCGCTCATCCACCAAAGCACCGACCGTAGCATTGGCCGTTTGGACCAGCGGCGCTTCGCCCGTCACGGTGACTGTCTGGGTGACAGCGCCGACTTGAAGGGTGAAATCCACCACGGCCTCCCGGCCCACGGTCAAGGTGATCCCGCTCCGGATCTCTGTCTGGAAACCGGCCGCCTCTACCGTGATCTCGTAGCTGCCCAGTTCCAGGTCCGGAGCGCGGTAGCGCCCGCTCGCATCGGTGCTCACTGTTCGGCTAATGCCCTTCTCCAAACTTTTCAGGATTACGGTGGCCCCGGGTACAACGGCTCCGCTGGAGTCGCTAACCGTCCCGGAAATCGTGCCAGTGGTCACCTGAGCTACAGCAATCGGACTAAAGAAGAAACCACAGACGAATGCCATTGCCCAAAGCTTCGGTCTTTGCATTCTGTTCCCTTTCGAGCCAGAATTTCCGATTTCAACTTGATCTTTGCGCAAAACCATATGCCCGCCACCCCCTCGTGTCAAGCTCACATCGCCTTGGCCACAGTTGGGTGGCGATCGCACCTCGCTGGCCGCCGAATAATGCGAGCAGCAGGACCCCGGCGGCTGCGGCGCAACCAAAAACGATTCCCCGGGCCGGGCGGGTTCTGCGCCGCCTGTTTCGTTCCTCCCGGTGTTCTCGTTCCCATTGCCGCTTATGTCCTGGATTTTTGTATGGCATATGTTCTTTCCTGTGTAACTTACGGCTAAATTCGAAGTCGCAATTCACACGCGCATCCCCGCTTGCACTCGTTTGAGGGTCGCGCGCCGAACAGATTTACCCGGGCGAATCCTTTGAATTGTGTGAAAAACTGGTGAAGTATCCTCGATCTAGCTGGTGCTGCGCTGCTCGCCGCTCACTGGGACGAACTTCTGAATGCGTTTGCCGTCTTCGACCTCGCCCGTATAGACATTTCCTTTCGAATCCATGGCGATTGAGTC
>QHYR01000378.1 GCA_003223315.1 Acidobacteriota bacterium
CGCACAAGGCCGAGCGCGCTTCCAGGCGTATAAATGCTACGACTGCCATGGCCAGAATGGTGAAGGAACCCCGGATGCGCCGGATCTCACTCACTCGAAGCTGACGGCCGAGCAGGTTTCAAAATTCCTTACAAAGCCCAGCGTCGATGCCGACAATAAGGGTATGCCCGACATACCGCTCGACAGCCCGGACCACAAGCCCTTGGTCGCTTATGTCATGAGCCTCAGGGCTAAATAGCTGGACATTGCGGAGTCAGGGGCGCTGACTCCTTCGCGTCGAGGTATTCCACGCCGTTCTTTTAATTCCTGGCGGTTTCTTATTTCGGGGTATTTGCGGCGCTGCGTACGGCATCGGCTTTAGGGTAGGAGCTTCGTCAAGTGTAAACAATACGGCGGAAGATGTAACGAGCACGAATAGGCAGATGCATCTTTTACTGAGCCGCTGCATCTAAAAATAAAGCTAACATAAGGACTTCAGAGTCGACCGGGCGATTAGGTTCCGCATCTCACTGATTTCTTTGGGAATATCGACGGGCGGTAACACTTTTACCTTCATCTTCTCTCAACCGGCGGCGTTGTTTGAAGGCGAAACGCGAGGCAATCTGAATTTATGGAATTGATAGACAACATCCAACACTTGAGAGAGGACGAATACGATGACGTCCTCAAGTCGGGCGGCTTCTCGGAATCTGGCGAGAACCGCGCGGCACAGGAGACCTCCGTCGACGAAAGCGAGATCGAATACGCGCCGGGCACAGACGATACCTACGACCCCGTGCGCACCTATCTGGCGGCACTCGGCGCCGTGCCTCTGCTAAAACGCGAACAGGAAGTGGCTCTCGCAAAGCAGATTGAGCGTGGAGAGAAGCTGGTTATGACGGCCGTCTCGCGCTCCCCGGCTGGCATCGAAGCGCTGCTTCGCGTGGCCGAAGAACTGCGCAACGGCGCCAGGCCGATCAAGAATGTCGTACGAATCGAGGCCGAGACGCCTTCGGCCGAGAAAACTGAACTCAAGCACACCCTGAAGGTCATCGCCGAGGCCTCGCGGCTTTATTCCCTGGCAATCCGTCAGAGCCGGCAACTCAAGCGATCGGCTTCTGGCCGTCGGCGCACCTGGCCGCTCGCTCGCCTACGGGTGCGCGCCTCGCTGCTTGTGAACTCGATCAAGTTCACGCCGTTCGAGAGGGCACGTCTCATTGCAGTGACTCGTGCCGCACTGGTGGAGTCTGCTGCGCGGCAAAAGGGCGTCACGCGGCGACCTGGGTCGGCCTTACGGGCTTCCAACCATCTGCTGACCGTAAGCGAAGAGAAGCGCTTGCTACAGCGGATGCGCAAAGGCGAAGCGATTGCGGAGCGTGCCAAGAAGCAGATGACCGAGGCCAATCTTCGCCTGGTTGTATCCATAGCCAAGCGCTACGTGAACCGCGGGATGAGCTTCCTTGATCTCATTCAAGAGGGCAACATTGGGTTGATGCGAGCCGTGGAGAAGTTTGAATGGCGCCGCGGATTCAAATTTTCGACCTACGCTACGTGGTGGATTCGCCAGGCTATCACTCGCGCCATTGCTGACCAAGCTCGCACCATTCGTGTGCCTGTGCACATGATCGAGCACATTAACAGGTTCATGCAGGCAAATCGTGAAAACCCGCATCGGGACTGATGGAGAATCTCATCTCGGCGATTTCATCGAAGACAAGCAAGCCGCGTCTCCTTCCGAGGCCGTAATTGATCGCAATCTGAAAGAGCACGCGATCGATATGCTGAATGATCTCACGCCGCGCGAGGCCAAAGTCATCCGCATGCGTTTCGGGCTGGAGGATGGAGACGAACATACGCTCGAGGAAGTGGGACGCTGCCTGGGAGTCACCCGGGAGCGTACGCGCCAGATCGAAGCTCAAGCGCTGCAGACACTGCGACAGACGCCGCGCACGCGGCGCCTCCTGTCGTACCTGCGGCGCTCCGCCTAATCGGGATCGCCAGAGGAGGCAACCCGCTGGGATACTTTCAGGGTTGCGCCAATAAAGTTGCGATTCCCTGCCCCACCCCAATGCACATGGATGCAAGAGCATAGCGCCCCTTGATGCGCTGCAGTTGCCTGGCAGCGGTCAGGACCAGACGCGCGCCGCTCATTCCGAGAGGATGGCCCAGCGCGATTGCCCCGCCATTTGGATTCACTTTTTCGCAGTCGTCAGGCAGGCTGAATGCACGGATTACGGCAAGCGCCTGCGCCGCAAAGGCTTCGTTCACTTCCACAACATCCATATCATCCATTTTCAAATCTAATCGTCCGAGCAGCTTCTGGATAGCAGGAATCGGGCCGATACCCATGACATCGGGTAGCACGCCCGCGGCAGCTGTACCGGCGACGCGAGCTATGGGAGTCAACCCAAAACGGGAAGCCGCAGCTTCCGAAGCCACGAACATCGCGCAAGCGCCATCGTTAATCCCAGATGTGTTTCCGGCGGTTACCGTGCCGCCTTCCCGGAAGGGCGCAGGCAATTTCGCAAGCGCCTCGATGGTCGTGTCCGGCCGTAAATGCTCATCCTGGGATACGACTTTGCACGGCCCCTTAGGTTGCGAAACATGAACAGGCACGATCTCCTGGGCGAGGATTCCGGCCCTCTGAGCCTTGGCAGCCCTTTGCTGCGAGCGAAGAGCGAAGTTGTCCTGCGAGCATCGGTCGATCCGATAAGCGGCCGCGACGTTCTCGGCTGTCTCTGGCATAGAGGCGGTGCCATACTTTTTCGCTAGTTCCGGATTCACGAAGCGCCATCCGATGGTGGTGTCGTAAATCTCCGCAGTTCTGGAAAACGCGGAGTACGCCTTTGGAATGACCATCGGCGCGCGGCTCATACTTTCCACTCCACCGGCAATAGCCAGCGAAATTTCATCCGCGGCAATCGCTCGGGCCGCAACTGCAACCGCTTCCATCCCTGAGCCACAAAGCCGGTTGACGGTCATGGCCGGAACAGTGTGTGGAATACCCGCCAGGAGTGAAGC
>QHYR01000003.1 GCA_003223315.1 Acidobacteriota bacterium
GTGAACAGGTCGTCTTCGTTTCGGTTCGCTGGAAATTCGATACCTGGCCTGCGGTATCGGCGCGTTTTGCCTTGCAGGACTTGCACCGCTTGGGTTCGTTCTTGAAACCCTTGTCGGCGAAAAACATCTGTTCGCCGCCGGTAAACACAAATTCTGCACCACACTCCGCGCACTTCAGGACCTTATCCCGGTACTCCATCGCTGGCTCCCACGACCCCACGCTGGTTGCGAGGCCGGTAAGCATTTCGCGCCGGGTCAGGCGCATCCGGACGTAAAGCCCTCCTGTGCGTCCAGATAGCCTGTTCGAGGCCCGAACTGCCTACGTACCCAAGGGTCTATAATGCCTAGTCCTGTTCGCGGCGCTGCTTCTTGCGCAGGCGCTTCCGGGATAGAGCCTGCTTCGCACGGCGCTTTTCGCCGGGCTTCATATAAAAACTGTGCTTCTTGATTTCTTTTATGATGTCTTCCTGCTGGACCTTGCGCTTGAAGCGCCGTAAGGCGTTCTCCAAAGACTCGCCTTCCTGAATGACAACCTCAGCCACGCGAAGCTCACCTCCTTCCGGGTTTCTGATGGCTACGTTTCCAAAGCCGGCTCTTGCAGAGAGGGTAGGCCCCGGGGAGTGCCATTAGTCGGGATGTTCTAGCGGAGCCGCTCCCCTAAGTCAAGCAATCTTTTTCCGCGGCAGCGCCCTATTTTGAGGGACCGATCTTGCAGCGTGCATCCGCCTTCCATGGCGCTCGGGCACCCAGATGCGCCCGGCGCGTCGAACGGGTAGAATCTTTACTCGCTGAGCACGCAGCCCGCAATTCACATCAGAGGCCACGCCCCATGTCCCTCATGGGCGATACCATCGGTATTCTCCTCGCCGGCGGACAGGGCGAGCGGCTTTGGCCGCTCACCCGCGACCGCGCCAAACCCGCCGTGCCTTTTGGCGGCGCCTACCGCATCATCGACGTCACCTTATCCAACTGTATCAATAGCGATCTGCGCCGCGTCTTCGTCCTCACGCAATACAAGGCGCTGAGCTTGAATCGCCATATCCGCCTGGGCTGGTCCTCGCTGATGGGACTCGGCGACTTCATTGAAATTCTGGCGCCGCAGATGCGCGTCTCCACCAGCTGGTATCTGGGCACCGCCGACGCCGTCTACCAGAATATTTATTCCATCGGCAGCGAGCGTTCCACTTATGCCATCGTTCTCTCCGGCGATCACATCTACAAGATGAACTACCGCAAGATGCTCCAGCAGCACGTCGATTCCGGCGCCCACGTCACCGTGGCCACCATCGAAGCCGACCCCGCGGAAGCCGCCCATCGTTTTGGCATCATCGAGACCGACACTCAGTGGCGCGTGCTCGGCTTTGAGGAGAAGCCTGCGGAGCCCAAGCGCGCCGCGCACCGCCCGGACAAAGCAAATGCCTCCATGGGCGTATATATCTTCAACACGCAACTGCTGATCCCCATCCTGATCTCCGATGCCGAGGATCCCGAATCCTCGCACGACTTCGGCCGGGACGTCCTCCCGCGCATCCTCTCGAAATATCGCGTCTTTGCCTACAATTTCGAGGACGAAAACCGCAATGGCCCTCTTTACTGGCGCGACGTCGGCACCATCGACGCCTACTACGAAGCCAATATCGACCTGGTTTCCGTGACGCCGATCTTCAATCTCTACGATAAAGGCTGGCCGCTGCGCACCTGGCAGCAGCAATACCCTCCGGTCAAAACCGTTTTTGCTGATCCCGACCGCATGGGCGTGGCCTTGGACTCCATCGTCGGCGGCGGCTCGATCATTTCCGGAGGCCGTGTGAAGCGATCCGTGGTCGGCCTCGACGTGCGCGTCAATAGCTTCTGCGAAGTGGAGAATTCCATCATCTACAACCACGTGAATATCGGCCGCCATTCCCGAATCCGCAACGCCATCATCGATCGCCACGTGGTCCTGCCCGAGCACACCGAGATTGGCTACGACCTGGAGGCCGACCGCAGCCGCTATCACGTCAGCGAAAAAGGCGTGGTCACCGTGGTCCGCGAAGAATCCATGCTCGAAGAGCCCGAATAACTCCACCCGCGCTGCGTCGCCGCGCCGGCATCCGTGGCACAGGCATTGTTGCCTGTGCCGCCGGATCAACGTCGCGCCACAAAACCGCTGTCATCCCGAGCGAGTTCGCCTCAGGCGAACGAGTCGAGGGATCTGCTTTTAACTTTTAACTCTCAACTCCCCACTTCACGTTAGAATGCCCGTCGCGATTTTTCCCCAGGAGGCGATATGGCCAAGCAGGCCACCAGGAAGACCGCCAAGACGTCCAGCACGAACGCCAAAAAGATCGCCGGCGTACTCGGCCGGCAGATCCTCGATTCTCGCGGAAACCCCACGGTCGAAGCCGACGTTTTGCTCGCAGACGGCACCCGCGGCCGCGCCGCGGTGCCCTCCGGCGCCTCCACCGGCGAGCACGAGGCCCTGGAACTGCGCGATGGCGACCAGGCGCGCTATCTCGGCAAGGGCGTCCTGCGCGCCGTCGAAAACATCAATGGTCCCATCGCCCGCGCCGTTAAGGGCCTGGACGTCACCCGCCAGGCCGCCCTCGATCGCCGCATGATCGAAACCGATGGCACGCCCAACAAGGGCAAGTTGGGCGCAAACGCCATTCTGGCCGTCTCCATGGCCGCCGCGCGCGCCGCTGCGGCAGCCGAACGCCTGCCGCTCTATCGCTATCTCTCGCGCTTCTCCAGCCGGCGCGATGCCACCACGCTGCCCGTGCCCATGATGAATATCCTCAATGGCGGCGCCCACGCCGATAATTCCGTAGACCTGCAGGAATTCATGGTCATGCCCGTCGGCGCCGCGAGCTTTTCCGAAGCGTTGCGCATGGGCGTGGAAGTTTTCCACCATTTGAAAGCCGTGCTGCACAAGCGCGGCTATTCCACCGCCGTCGGCGACGAAGGCGGCTTTGCGCCCAATTTGAAATCCAATGACGAAGCCATCGAGGTCGTCCTCGAAGCCATCACCGCCGCGGGATACACCGCCGGCAAACACATCGCCCTGGCCCTCGATCCCGCTGCGAGCGAATTCTATGTGAGCGCAACCAATCGCTACGTCTTCAAGAAATCCGATAAGTCTTCGCGCACGGCCGAAGAGATGACCGCCTTCTGGGAATCGTGGGTTCGCCAGTATCCCATCGTCTCCATCGAAGACGGCCTCGCCGAAGACGATTGGAACGGGTGGAAGCATCTCACGCGCGTGCTGGGCAAAAAAATCCAGCTCGTCGGCGACGACCTCTTTGTCACCAACACCGTGCGCCTCCAGCGCGGCATCTCCGAGCACGTCGCCAATTCCATCCTCATCAAGCTCAACCAGATTGGCACCGTCAGCGAAACCATCGAAGCCATCGAGATGGCCCGCCGCGCCGGATATTCCTCCATCGTTTCCCACCGCTCCGGCGAAACCGAAGACACGTTTATCGCCGATTTCGTCGTCGCGATGGGCACGGGCCAAATCAAAACCGGTTCCGCTTCCCGCACCGACCGCGTCGCCAAATACAATCAGCTGCTGCGCATCGAGGAAGAGCTCGCCTCCGCGGCCCGCTTCCCGGGCCGCTCGGCCTTGGCGCCGCGCGGCTAATTCGCCGTCCCTCCCTCGTTCCCCGCGCCTGAGGGCTGGAGGCTTACAATCGCTTCGCGTTCCTCAGCGCTGTTCAAGCTTGCGCCTCACCCGAATAGTCAAAATGGGAGAATTCAGCATACTTCCCGCTGTGGTCATAACGAAGAACGTCGGAATTCACGCGAAACACACGTGAAGCGCCCATCGTGAGCCGCTTGGACGTGAAGCCGGTGGGCTTATCTACATAGATCTCCTCCGGTTCGTGCGTAACCGGATTGAGAATTGGTCCCAGGTCGTACTCCACGATGCCGCCGGCGCACGCTTTACTTTTGAGCCCGTCGAGCTGCAACTCGAAAGGCACATATCGCGGCCCCTCGCACCTGGAAGCCACGGCCATGAAAATCACCCACGGTCCTCCCGATTTGCCCTCGCCAAGGGTTTCCAACGCCCTGCGTTGCGCCGCATTTGCCTTTTCATCTGCTAGGACCAGCCAGGTCACATTCCCTTCATGCAGCGGCCCGGGCGAATGCCCTACCCACGCAAAGGAGAGGCCGTCGAGCGAAACGTCTCCGAATTTGCCCTTATCGACGTGCCAAAGATAAGCGCCGTCGCAGAACCCCTTGGTAGGCGGCGCATCGAAGCTGCATGGACATCCCCAATCGCAGCTACACGCTCCTAATAATGTGCCTCGCATGGTCCATTTCGTCCCCATCAAGTTCCCCCTGTGTTTGAATTTGCCACTCAGACCCCCACGTTTCGCAAAACCATAAGCTCCCCGATCTTTGGCGTCAAGTCACACAGCTTTACGGCTCGACAACTTGGAACTTTTTTATGCGGCAAAAACGGCCTGATGCGCAGGCCTTTTTGCCGCTCGACAATCTCAATCATGGGCTGCTCCATTCGGCCGATCCCCCTCCCCATTTTTCTGCAAGTGTTCATTCTAAAAGCACCTAGAGTTTCGGTGCTGCCAGCGGCGCCATCCGGCATTGCCAATCCCGCGAAGCTTGCGCTCGAACGCTGTGGCCCTGTGTCGGAGGGGGTCTAGGGGCATTGGCGGCCGCCAGCGCCCATCCCATAAGGACGCTTTTGTTTCAGGAAGGTCGGGGTTTGCCTCGGGCCAGGACCTCGGCTCATATCAAAACCGATTTTTACGAGTCAAAAATTGACGGCCTTCCAACCCACCGCGATAACGGCGCTGGATGCCCGAGCATGGGGCTGAGGGCATGTAGCTCAGCATAGTCCCTCCACCTGCCCTTATAACCTCCACTCGCCTGGCGGCGAGCCTTGTGTTACGGACAGGACTAGGGTTCGCCTCAGTCCCTAAATTCTATCGGATTTGAGAACATTTTGAGAATCTATAGCTTTCGCGCGTTAACAAAGTCCAGGCCGTTTTTGCCGCAAAAAAAGTCGAGGCGGCGTATGATGGGCGCGGCCACGGAAATATGCCCGCCCGAAGGCGGGCGCTACGCTTGCAAATCGGAGGGGGAGATGGCGGTAACGCGTCTTGGTTTGACCCGTGCGATTGTGAGTGCGGCGGCGGTAACTGCGACGGCCAGCCTACTCTTTGCTTCGGCACCCCGGTTCGCGCGCGCGCCCTCTCGGGCGCAGGAGCAAGCGCAGGGCTCGGAAGCCGATTCCAAAGCGATCAAGCAAGTCTTCGCCGAGTTTTACGAAAGTTTCAGCCGCCACGACGCGCACGCGGCCGCGATGACCTTTGCCGAAGATGCCGATTTCACCAACATGCGCGGCGTTCACAACCACGGCCGCAAGGAAATCGAAGCCCACCTGGCGATGATCTTCGCAGGCAATCTTGGGTCGGCGCGCCGGACGGACATGGTGAAGAGCATTCGTTTCGTCACTCCCGCGATCGCCGAGGTGGACGCCGATACGGTCATTTCCGGAACCAAGGCTGCCGATGGTTCGGAGGTGCCTCCTCGCAAAGGGCTTATGGTCACCACCATGACCAAGCAAAATGGCCGCTGGTTCATCAGCATCTTCCACGAGGTGGAATTCCCGGCGGCTGCCCCGGCGCGATAGGGATGAGCTCTGGCGCGAGGATCATGAGGAGTGATCATGGCGCCATAGATTGTGTCGCCCCTAAACGGGGCTTTGGGAAATCTCGTAACGCTCGCCTCCCAGTGCTCCCGCACTGGGCTAATTTGTTTCGTCCCTGCGGGACTTGCGGAGAAATCCCCAAGGCCGGAAAACACGTCGTGGCACGGTGGGCTACCGGTAGGCGTATCCTGCCGAGACCCACGCAGGGGCCACAGAGGCACCGAGGTCACAGAGACTGATCCGGAAAGATGCCGGGCTGAAGCCCTTTCGAGACTCAGGGCAAGTCGGCGCTACGTTAAAGGCGAAAGCAGATCCCTCTGCGTCCCAGCATGCGCAACTTTCTTCAGCGCGCGAGTGCTCGCGCTCGAGAGGCGCATGCTGAGGACCCCGGTTTCTCCACCCCAACGCACGGCCTTTTTTCTTGCGTGGCGCTCCGCGCCCGGGCGGCGCGCGTTGGGGACCCCGGTTGCGCGCTGGGCTAAGTTGCGTCGCCCTAGCGGGCTCAAGCGGAGTGCGAGTTGCGGCAACTCGCTCATTCGATTTGCCGCCCTGAAGGGCGCCGCTACAAAAAGCGTCCCGAAATCAGGCTTCTCAGACAGGCGGAGTTGGTGGATTCGGCAGACCTGTCCCAAGGTACAGTAGCCTGGCCGGTTTGCGGGCAAGTAGTCTTAACTGATTTGAGGGGACGGTCTGACTTCCTGTCTGTGAGGCGCGCTTGTTCTGCGAGAATTGTGGGCTGCAATTCCTTCCCGTGCAGTCGGTTTGCACCCGCTGTGGCGTGACTTCCACTCGCCATTGGTTCCAACTCATGGGCCTGGTCACGCTGGGGATCGCGGCGAGCTGCAATTCCCTGGTGGCTTGCCTGCTGCTGCCGCGCCTGGCCGCCGGAAATCTACATCGGCTGGCCGCGGGTCAGGAGGGGTTCGCCATTCGCGCCTGGTTGTG
This sequence comes from Acidobacteriota bacterium, assembly GCA_003223315.1. Lineage (GTDB taxonomy): Bacteria > Acidobacteriota > Terriglobia > Acidiferrales > UBA7541 > Palsa-189. The sequence goes on from QHYR01000003.1 coordinate 6,602, forward strand.
GACGGATCTGAAAGCAGCGGCCTACGGCTGGGTGCCACTCGCGCTCGCACTCCTGGGGTGGGAGTATTTTGTGCGGCAAGAGTCGCAGATGATGAGCGAGAGGATCAAGGACTGGGCTATTCGAACCCTACTGATTCTTGCTTTCTTGCCGGGTGTGGCCCCGCTCTTGCA
>QHYR01000004.1 GCA_003223315.1 Acidobacteriota bacterium
TTCGGCAGAGGCCTTGGCATATTCCACAAAGATATCGAAATAGCGATCGCCGTCAAAGACGCCCGTATCCAGCAGCTCGAATTCGGGATCAGCTTTTGTGCGGCGGCCGTTCTCGGCGACCAGCCTCGCGTATGGAAATTCGGATCGAGGATACTTGTAGAGCATCTTCAGGTAGGAGTGGGTGGGTGCGGCGTCGAGGTAAAAATAGCATTCCTTTACATCTTCACCGTGATTGCCTTCCTTGCCGGTCAGGCCAAACAGCCGTTCCTTGAGTATGGGATCGCGCCGGTTCCAGAATGCCGGTGCAAAACAGACGCGCTGGTGGCTGTCGCAGATTCCGCCGATGCCGTCCTCGCCCCAGCGATAGGCGCGGGAGCGCGCATGATCATGGGGAAAATATTCCCAGGCTGTGCCATTGGCGCTGTAATCCTCCCGGACCGTGCCCCACTGGCGCTCGCTTAGATAGGGACCCCAGCGCTTCCATTGCGCTTTGCCTTGCCGCAGGTCTTCGAGCCTTTGATCTTCGCGAGTCATTTATGGTTTGCGCTGATTTCGCGAGGCCAGCGATGGTGGAGGGGTCTTCCGGTGGGCATTGTCGGCGAGCTAGATTCTACCGCTTTCCGAACGATTCATCGCCAATCTGGCAATTGGCGGAGACCAAGCATGGCCTCCGCCGCCCATCGGCCTAGATAAACCGAAAGCGCCACGCCTTGCCCAGCATATGCGCCCAGTACAATCACACGTTCACTCCGCGGGTGGCGCGTAAACACGGGACTCCAGTCCTCGGCGATCAAGATCGGCCCGCCCCACCAGTTTGTGAATCCCACCGATCTGAGAACCGGGTCCAGCCCGCGCACGCGTCGCTCGAGTCGCGCGATGAGTTCAGCCGCCCGGCCCGTATCGATATCGATGTCGTCAAGTTCGCGCCAGTTCTCCACGTCAATCAGGCCACCACCAAAAAGGACTCCGCCATTCGGCAGCATTCGCCCCCAAAGATAAGGAAGATCGACGGTATAAAATGGGTTTCCCGAAGCTAACCCAAGCACTTCGAGTTGCGCGGGCTTCAGAGGTTCCGTTGCCACTGCCAGCGTAAACTTCGGCTCGGCACGTCCGGCGAGTCCGCTCAGCTCGAGCGACTGCGCATTCGTGGCGATCAGCACATTTTCGGCGCGGATCTCCTTGGCACCCAACTTAAGGCATAACCGATTTTCAAACGCGATCTCGTCGATTCGCGTATCTTCGTAAATATACACGCCCAGGCGATTGGCTGCGCGGCCCAGTCCGCTGACCAACTTCCCTGGGTCAACCGTTCCTCCGGGAACCTCAGCGACGACGCGCAGCACGCCTGAGTCAGACCAGGAGATCAGCGAATCCTTGCTCCCACCCTTTCGGCCAATCTCCCAGGCACCTCGAAGGTCAAGATGACAATCGACTCCGAGTTCGCTGACCGTCTGGCCAAAGCCGCCCAAAACATCGCCCAGCCCGGGAAGGTCGCCCGCGGAGCTTTCTGCCAGAACCATACCACCCGTGCTGCCGCTGGCGCCGGCGCCGATATGCTCCGCTTCGAAGGCGCTTACGACCTTCTCCGGAGCCAAATGGCGCAGCCAACCTGCAGCCGCTAGACCAGTGAATCCGCCGCCCACTACGGCGAAATCGACTTGCTCGGGAAGCAAGCGCGGCAAGGGATGGAAATCGATTGTCCACGGAGGTTTTCCCCAGTGTTTCTGGAAAGCGGTGGATCTTTGCGGCGCGTCAGCCAACGTCGAGCCTTTATGAATCTGAATGAGCCAAATTTGGCAGAAATAGAACTGTAGCCTTTTTAGATGCAGGAAGGGTATCGCAAGTAAATTGGGAGGCCTGGACTACGAACAAAAACTAGCGAAACATCAGCAGCCTGTGAGCCCCTGTGACAGCGGCGCACCGAAGAATTGACACCGAAGTTTCCGCCTTGCTAGGGTGTGGCACTCGTGGAGGCGGTTAGCTCAACAAAACCGAGCGCCCGCAATCACTCTAGCCAATCACAGCGGGCTGGAGACCGTACGTGATTCGCCGCTATGGCATAGCTTTGTTATTCGTGGCGGCTGCTTTTGTTTCCACTCTCCTGTTGCAGCGCTTCTTCTCTTATCCGCTCCTGTTTCTGTTCTTTGCAGCCGTAATGGCCAGCGCGTGGTTCGGCGGAACGGCCGCAGGATTTTTAGCCGTTCTGATTTCAACGCTTCTGGCGGATTATTTCTTTCTGCCCCCCTACCAAACGTTCACGATCGAGACGGCGGACATCGCGTATTTTGGCGCCTTCATCGTTTGTGCCCTGGCCGCGAGCTGGGTGAGTTCTTCCAAGAGAAAGACGGAAGAGGCCCTGCGCCAGGCTCGTGACGAGCTGGAACTCCGCGTGGCCGAACGAACCTCCGAACTCCGGAAAACAATCGCTGAGCTTCAGGAGAAGGAACGCCAACGGCTGCTATTGGAGAGCGAGAAGTCTGCGCTTTCAGATCAGCTGGAAAGCCGCAAACTCATCGAGCGAGCCAAAGGCATCTTGCAACGCGACATGAAGATCAGCGAGGAGGATGCCTACCGAACCTTGCAACGGGAAAGCCAGCAAAGACGCAGGTCCATGAAAGAGATCGCGGAATCGATCATTTTGAACGACGACCTCAAACGCGGTCCTCCATAAGTGTTTTCATCCGCACCCCTTGAATGGGACCGCTCTCCCACTCTCCAGTTTGACGTTGACTCTTATTCCCAAAATCTGCAAACTGCCCGCTAGACCGACCCTTAGTCGGGGTCGCTCTGCTTCCCTCTTTCGACGCCGAAACGAGGGCCCGCTGTCTTGATTGTCTTTTTGGCTGAGTATCTCGGACACGATGCTGTGTCCAAATTAATTACACACTAGGCTCGACGAAGAGCCCGTTAGGTTAGGCACGGATTGCGCCGACTTGAGTGGTGTTGTCCGCTGGTTCGGGCGGCAAGTCGCGGGCAATGCCGAACTCTCCGTGACCGTCCGTGGGTCATTCAGGGAGCCTTTCCGCAAAATGTCGACGCTGAGCACGACTCTGGCGAACTTCATCAGAACGCAGGCCATGCCTCCTTTTCTGGTGCTGCGGGATGTCGCCAGCCAAGTCGCCAACCTCATTCCGGAAACCTGGGATAGATTCTGTTTCCGCCGCTTTTGGGGAGAGGGAATCCTCTCGACCGACGCCTATTTCGTGATGGACAGCTACGAAAATGTCCGGCTCAGAAATAACTTCAGGAATGCGGAAACGTCTCGCACCTCAGAAAAGGCGGAAGCATTCATTGGAACCGAAATCATTCGTGGCAGTTTCTGTCCGCAGGCTGCCGCAATGCTCACGGCGCTATTCCTGCGGCATTCCGGTAAGGTGCTCCGCATCGCAACCGATACCGAACCAGGACTCAAGAGAGATTCCATTTTGATCTGTTATGGCACTCCCGACATGAACTTCAAAACCTTTGACATCGAAGCATGGTCGGGAAGCAGCTTGTGCCAATTCTTGTTCACGCCAAACGGCCAGCGCGCATTCAGGCTGGCTGGGCAACTTCATTCCATGGAAAACCGCTGCGGCCTGATCTATGACAAAGCCATTGTATTGAGGCTCACCAATCGCCAGGATTCGGGTCGCCCTCATGTCGTTTGTGCCGGTCTCACCGAATGGGGCAGTCTTGCCGCTGTTCACTATCTGACCAAGAACTGGAAGGAACTGCACAAGCGCTTCGATGGCTTCGGCAAGCGAAGGGACTTTTGCGTGCTGTTCGAACTCGAGTGTGGACAATTTGAAAACGTCAGAGAACTTGCTTCTGTCGTTTGGTGGGAGCCCGGCCCGGCGCCCAACCCCGTCTTGGAGTCAAGCCATGTCTGATCTGAATTCAACACGCCTGATTGCAAAACACTGCATAACTGTCTTCTTTCCTGCGGCCACATGACACCCGATCCCCTCCTGACAAAAACGCCGCTTACCGCACGCCCCGTTGCCAGGGTCCTCGTGGCCACCACGGCCATGCTCAGCTTTATCTCCTTTTGGCGGGCGGCCGCAATCGTGCTCAATGACATGGGCTCCTCGGCTTTTTATGCCGGGGCTATCGCCGAGGAAGCCTTCGGCAAGACAGCGCCCTGGTTCATTCTGGCTATCATGCTTTTCGCCTACGCCGTTCGCGCCCTGTACATGGAGAGCTGTAGCATGTTCGTGCGTGGCGGCGTGTACCGCGTGGTGAAGGAGGCCATGGGCAGCAGGCTTGCCAAAATCTCCGTCTCCGCGCTGATGTTCGATTATATTTTGACAGGACCGATCAGCGGCGTGTCCGCCGGCCAATACCTTACCGGATTTTTGAACGACCTCTTCCGCTACGCCCATTTGAACATTGCTCTGCCGGGAAATCTGACGGCTGCGCTTTTTGCCATCGCCGTGACCCTCTATTTCTGGTGGGAGAACGTTAAAGGCATTCCCGAATCTAGCGGAAAGGCACTGCGCATTATGCACGTGACGACGGTCATGGTCGTCCTGATGCTCGCGTGGTGCGGCTATACGCTTTGGATGCGCGGCGCCCATCTTCCGCCGTGGCCAAAGCCGTCCAATATGCATTTCTCCGATCAAGCGCTCGGCTGGCTGCGCCACACAAATTGGGCCTATACCATCGGTTTGGTGGGTATTTTCATCGGCTTGGGGCACTCGGTGCTGGCCATGAGCGGCGAGGAAACTCTGGCTCAGGTCTATCGGGAACTGGAGCATCCTAAGATTCCGAACCTGAAAAAAGTCGGATTCATCATTTTCGCTTACAGCCTGGTGTTTACCGCCGGCGTGTCGTTTTTTGCCGTGATGATCATCCCGGATTCGACTCGGCATCAATATTTCGGAAATCTGATCGGCGGATTGGCCATGAATTTCGCGGGACCGTACAGCCTCCGCTTGGTATTCCAGGCATTTGTCGTCCTGGTGGGCGTGCTGATGCTGGCGGGGGCGGTGAACACGGCGATCGTCGGGTCCAATGGCGTGCTCAACCGCGTTTCCGAAGACGGCATTCTTCCGCAGTGGTTCCGGCAGCCGCATCGGCGCTTTGGCACCTCGTATCGCGTCATCAACCTTGTGGTAGGTTTGCAGATCGCCACGATCGTCCTGAGCCGCGGAAATATCTTCCTTCTCGGCGAGGCTTATGCATTCGGTGTGATGTGGAGCTTCGCGATGAATAGTGCAGCCGTGCTGGCCCTTCGGTACAAGCAGCCCGGCTTCCGTGAATTTCGGGTTCCTTTGAATTTCAAACTCGGAGGCACGGAAATCCCCGTGGGTTTGGCCCTCATCACCGTGACGCTGCTCGGCTTATGTACGATCAATCTTTTCACGAAGCAAATCGCTACCATTTCCGGCATCATCTTTACCGCAGCCTTCTTCGCTACCTTCACCATTGCCGAGAGGATTACCAAGCGACGCGGCACAGGGGGAGCAGAACTCGACCAGTTCAACGTTGCCTCGCGCACGGAGCTGAGCACAGCAACGTTGGGCGTTCGGCCGGGCAACGTCCTGGTTCCCGTGAGCAACTATCACGCTCTGTATCATCTCGGGGCGGTGCTGGATCGGGTCAAAACCGAACGCCGCGACATCGTGGTGCTCAATGTGCATGTCTTGCGGCGCAGCGGCTCGAGCGAAGTGGAACTCGAATCGGACCAGCTGTTTGGCAGCATCGAGCAGTACCTGTTTACGAAAGCTCTCTCGATGGCCGAACAGCGCGGCAAGCCGATTCGCCTTGCGGTGGTAGCCGCGAACGATTTGTGGGATGGCATCCTGAGAGCGGCAGTCAATCTGCAATCGTCAACCATCGTCCTGGGGCGTTCGACGAAGATGAGCCTCGCCGAACAGGCCCGCCAATTCGGCCTCGCCTGGGAGGCGCTGCCTGATCCGCGGCCCCCGTTTAATCTTGAAATCTTTACGCCCCAGGGTGATCACGAGTTTTTCTTGCTCGGTCCCCATGCCCCCAATCTGACTCGGAACGAGGTGAATTTGGTCCATCAGCTCTGGCTGCGGCTGGGTGACTTAGTCACTCCTGAGGAGCTGCATCATCACGATGTGGTGCACTTCGCTCTGAATGAGGTCAAACAGGAGTTGGCGCAAGGGAAGGAACAGGATGTCGCTCAGCGGCTCAAGCAGCACCTGATCCAAAACAAAGCGCAGCGCGACCCGCCGGCGCCCTGAAAGTAGAAAATCCCTAGGCGGCTGGTTTCAAAGATTGGCTGGGAGGCCTGGACTCGAACCAGGATAATCAGATCCAGAGTCTGATGTCCTCTGCGGCTTATCTCTCTTGTTATCTTACACAACTGCAAAAGCTACCAATTGCACCATCCCCGAAATTAGGATTTGATTTCAGCTTCGACTCTTTCCATCGCCTCGTGAAGCTCGTCTTCGGCGATGATGTTGTATCTCTGGAATATGTGGTCAGTTGTGTGCCCAGACACACGCATCGCCACGGCTTGCTGCACGCCAGCCTTCATCATATTTCGGACGGCAGATCGGCGCAAGTCGTGGAAGAGCAGCCCCTTCGTATCCCGCCGCTTTTGTCGCCTTGGGCCATAGCTTGCGGAGATTGGTTGCCGGAAAAGCGCACCACCAGTTATCGCCCCGGACGGCAGGTTTAGGAGCATGGCTAGAATGGGCTAGGAAGGATGGCGCGAGACCTGTAGACGCTAACGACCGGGTTATACTGGAACCGTCTCAAGCCGTTACGGACTCGTTGCAAGTTGTGATCGAAGACGCAAGCCAATAAGCCATTACAAGATCAGCCTTACGCTCGCGACATTTCAAGCCAATGAACGCGACGACCCAAGAACGCAACCCAAGATGAGCGGCATACGCGAGGTTCTGGGACGTTTCTTTCGCCCGGGTGGTGTTGACTCCCGGACTGACACGACGACGAAAACCCTCCCGCCGGAAAAGCCGGTCACCGCACTCCGTGGTCAACACCCGCTTTACAAAAAGGGGGACTTCATTGGGCACAAGTATGAAGTCCATGACGTGGTCGGCACGGGCGGTTTCGGCGTCGTTTATCTGGTCTATTGCCACGAGACCAAGTCGGTGTACGCCTTGAAGACATTCAGGGATGAACTTATAGCGGACGAACAAACAAAAGGACTCTTTCGGAGGGAGGCGAGCGTTTGGGTCCAGTTAGACCGCCATCCCTACCTAGTAAGGGCGTACTGGGTAGACGAAGTTGACCGTCGGCCCTACATCGCTATGGAATACGTGGCGCCAAATGAACAGGGCCTAAATTCGCTCCAAGGTTATTTGACACATACAAGCCCTGACCTCGTTCAGACACTCAGATGGTCGATCCAGTTCAGCCACGGCATGATCTATGCTCACTCAAAGGGCGTTCGCTGCCACCGAGACATTAAGCCCGCCAACATTCTAATAACCCAAGACAAAACGGCGAAGATTTCCGACTTTGGCCTAGTGGCTGTTTTCTCCAGTTCAAGTTCTGGCCAGGGCGTCAGCCTCCATTCGGGCGGTACTCGGCTATCAGGCCATACCGCCGAAGGGCTGGGCTTCGGCACTCCAACGCATATGTCACCTGAACAGTTTACGAATGCTGCCGCTTGTGATCAAAGAAGTGACATATATAGCTTTGGTGTTGTCCTATACGAGATGGCAACTGGCGGCAAACTTCCCTTTCTCGCTCCTCCGCCCAGCAGCGGATCAGATCACGAAGAAATGCGCTTCTGGAGGGCCATGTACAGATTGCATAAAGAGTCGCCGATTCCAAAAGTGAACTCGCCACTCTTCCCCATAGTCAGGCGCTGCCTCCAGAAGGAACCGACCAAACGGTACCAGAGCTTTGAGAATCTTCTCAACGACCTGGAAGTTCTGTTTAAGCATGAGGCCGACGAAGTCATCACTCCGCCTGCACCACAGGAGCTCGACTCGTGGGAGTGGAACAACAAAGGGATGAGCCTGCGCGCTCTGGGCCTCCATGACGAAGCAATGAAGAGTTTTGACCGGAGCCTTCAGCTTAACCGGCTTGACCCTTTTGCCTGGAACAATAAAGGACAAGTGCTCTGCGATAAGGGACGTTACGAAGAAGCACTCAATTGCCTCCAGCAGGCGGTAAGACTGAACCCCCTCTACGTCGCTCCGTACAACAATATGGGTCTTGCTCTAAGTCGCATGGGGAATTTGCCGGAGGCACTGCGCTGCTATGAACATGCCCTTCAGGTTGCCCCCGACATTCCTGGCATTTGGATCAACAAAGGGGATACCCTCCGTCAGGTGGGACGGCTCGAGGATGCACTGTTCTGCTACAAAAGAGCGACGACACTGAATCTCAAGTACCTCGCGGGCTGGATTCAGATGGGTAACTGTCTCATGTCCTTAGGCGAAACGTTCAAATCAAGTGAGCGGCTTTACGAAGCAATCAGCTGCTATGATGAGGCCCTCGCTTTCGAGGAGAAGCATTGGGAGGCATGGCGCAACAGGGCAGGAGCTTTCGTGTCGCTCAAGGAATACGAAAAAGCCCTTGACTCTGTCACCCGAGCAATAATGCTGCGCCCGCAAGACTCGATGGCCTGGTATCTGAAAGCTGTTTCCGAAGATTATCTAGAGATGGAGGAACACGCGCGCAACTCGTACTTGAAGTTCCTTTCTTTGGAAGATGGGCGCCAGCCAGGATTGGCAGACGTGGTCCGGCGCAGGCTAGGATAGGTGACCAAGTCGGGTCCAAACCGCGCGATGCGGAGGCCGCCCTCAAGCTTCTTTTGGCGGGGATCACAGAGTGACACAATCGAGCCTAATCGACAGCGACCAACACTCGCTTCAAAGGTTCATTTGGTTACTCAATCAGCGTGGTTACAGGTTTTGGCCGGAAGACAAGCTGTGTGAAGTGATTTCGGTTCGTAATAAAAAACCTGACTTTTACGTGAGGGCTCCAGGTCACGACTTTCTCGCCGAGGTCGAATCGTTCGAGAAGCGTTTACCTCGCCTCGGCCAAGCAATGTCAGGCAATCCTGCTTGGGAATCGAGGCGGATTCTCACAGCTGTCAGACACGCCGCTCAGCAGCTAAGAGATTACGCTCACCTAAACCTGCCGACAGTGGTCGTCCTTGATAACTGGCGGCGGATCGGCCTGCCTACCGATATCGGAACGCTTTGGGCAGCGTTATTCACACCGCAAGGTAGAGGTCAGCCACTGCTGAACAGCAAGAACAAACGTAACGTCAGCGCGGTAGCGTGGAATTTGCCAAAGACGCGCCCAATCGACGAGGACGCGATTAACACTGAGCCCCCGATGTGCGTCAGAGTCTTGCATAATCCCTATGCTGACATACCTCTTTGCAGCACCGTATTCGGCTCGACATCGGATGAACATTACAGAATTAGCCAGAGAGGACGTCCCATTCGATTTTGATTGGCTGTTGGCGGAAGAGGTGTTGGGCATAACGGAGGATGAATAACGGCGGCGGATCAGCCCCGCTTTTATTTTTAGTCGGCGACTCCCACTGAACTCTCACTGACGACGACGAAAACAGTGACAAGCAATGACAGGTAAACCTCTGAAGAATCAGTCAACAGGCAGGCCTAGGTAAAATCCAGAGTCTGATGTACTGCCGATTGTACGACCTCCCAGCCGTAGGGAGGCAATCTGGAATCGGCTGCAGACAAGCAAACTAGCATTCGCAGCCGGCCACTTTACTTTATCAGGAACCATGTACGCGTCAACCACGGGCCGAGCCGCGACAGGCGCTCGATTCACGCCCCCTGCGGCCGAGATGCCACGGGGATCATGCGGCCTTTCTCCAGCGTAAAAACCAGCCCTCGCCATTCGATGCGATTGACGGCGAAGCTCGCCAGCCACAGGAAAAACGAAAAGAGATCATGCAGCGGAAGCAGCCATAGCTTGCGCCGAACAACTGGATCGCCGAGACCCCACACGCCGATCAGGTAACCGCTGAGGAATCGAATGATCAGGTATGCCAATACCCATGCCGCACTCGCTCTCCACGAATGCGCCAGGAGAGCTGCTGCGGCCGTCCACGCGATCCCCTGCGTCATCAACAGCCCGAAATGACCGCCAGGCCGGATATGCCGCAAGCCGACAAGCCAGCGCAATTCGTGCCGCAAATAATCGCGCAGGCTTTCTGAGGGAAACTCCATATCCACCGGGTCCGGCGCAAGCTCGACGCGATATCCCTTTTCCGCGATCCGCCGGCCCAATTCGTAATCGTCTGAATGCATATCCAACAGCGGGGCAAACCCTCCGATTTCCTCGAGCCGTTCGCGCGGGATCGCCGCCGTAGAGCCCATGGTGAATTTCAGGCCCTCGAGCGCGCGTGCCAGCAAAGCCGCAGCTGAAAATGACAGCGAACCCATCGTGTCCATAACCGCGCCAAATGAGGGCGCCTCGATGGCGCGATAGAGCGCGGTCACTGCTCCCACCTTCGGTTCCGCGAATATTGCGGCCAGTTTGCACAAATAATCGGGCGCGACGCGCACGTCACTATCCGTGATGACCAGCAAAGGATTACTGGCCTCTTGCACCAGAAGGCAAAGCTTTCCCACTTTGTCGTTGGCGCCTTTCCGATCCGCATCCACGAACAAGCGAATGGGGATCTCGGGAAAGTCGCGCATCAGACGGCGCACCACCGGAACCGCGGCATCGTTCTCATCGCTTACCGCGAAAACAACTTCGTATTTTGGATATTTTTGACGGCAAAAGCTGGCAAAATTTTCGTAAGCCCCGCGGTCCAGACCGCGCAGAGGCTTGAGAATGCTGACGGGGGGAGTGAACTCGCCGCCGTGCCTAGCAGCGCGGGCACGTGACTTTTGAAAAAAGCGCCACGCGGCCCACCCGCTGAAAAGATAAAAAGCCAAGGGCGCCAGCGCGGCCGCAAAGATAAGTTCGCGCGAGATACCATACAAATTCCTCAAGTACGGCAATGACGGCATCGGATCCGCCCAAGCCAATGCCACGCCAAAAGAAATGCACGCCACGCCTACCCAGCGCGTGGCGCTGAGGCGTTCCCGCAGCAGGAACTTTGCGCCCAGCGCACCCGCAACGTATGCAAGCGAGGTTGCCGGAACCACAAAGCTCACCGGATACCACGAAAGCATGGTCAAAAACGCATAAAACGATAAGGCCATCAATCCTAAGGCGATCCACAACCACAGCTGGCGCAAAGAACGGAGCAGCACCATCGAAATCGCCGCCGGGGAAAAATGCTGGACCTCGCCGATCTGCTTCATGGCGTAGGTGAGGCTGATCTCGCCGCAGGTCCCCGTCAATACCACGAAAGCAAGGATCAAAGCTGTGCGCATTGAATCCCAATCAGCTTACAGAGCGGTCCGAAATGGGTTGAGTGGTTCGTGGCGAGGTGCGGCTGACCAGAAAAACTCCAAAAACGATCAGGACAATACCAATTCTGCGCGCGGGCGGCACGTACTCTCCCAGCCAGATATATCCGAGCACAGGAACCAGCGCGTAAGTGATGGCCGAAAATAGCATCACAAAGCTGTAGTCCGCCCAGGAGAGCACCAGCATGTGGCACACCATAAACAGCAACATGCAGCAAATGCCCACCCAGATGGTGCCGTTTGTGAAGGTGTGGGAGGCTCCTCGCCAAATCGCGTAACGTGTGGAAAAATCGATCGGCCCGAGGCTTTTCATGCCTTTGTCCAGAATCGTGTTTCCGAACGATCCCAGCACGATCATTAAAAATAGGAGGATGTAGGTCTTCGCTTTCAGCGTCCTGGTGGAGGAGACGATCTGTTCCATATTCGCGGGGGAAGATGAAGTAAGAGAAATGCCCCTAGTTTGCCGAGCTGCCAATTGCCGCCGGAGAAGGCTCCGCCGTCTTCTTGCGTTCATGGAGGAACTTGAAAAACTCCACCCCTTCCCGCAAGCGTCGACGCATCACTTCCGGACTGCGGACCATTCCGCCCACCAACGAGAAGATCTTGCGCGGCCGGAAATAAAACTTCCGATAAAAGTCTTCCACCGAATCAAAGATCAGCGTGGAAGACAACGCGGGATAGCTCAGCGCAGCGACTTGCACGCCGTGCGTATCTACGAGTTCGCCGGTTTGAATCTGCAGCCAGCCTTGCTCTTGCGCCTGGCGATAAAGCTCCGTGCCCGGATAAGGCGCGGCCAGCGAAACCTGAATCGTTTCCGGCTCGATCTCGCAGGCAAAGCGGATCGTCTCTCGAATCGTTTCCGGCGTCTCGCCCGGCAATCCGAGAATAAACGTGCCGTGAATGGTGATGCCTAGTTCTCTGCAGTTACGCGTGAATTCGCGGGCGATATCGAGGCGCGTGCCCTTCTTAATGTTATTCAGGATCTGCTGATTGCCTGATTCGTAGCCGACGAGAAGCAGCCGCAGCCCGTTGGCGCGCAGAATTTCCAGTGTTTTGCGCGGAACATTGGCTTTGGCGTTGCATGACCAGGTGATGCCCAGCCGCCCCAAACGGCGCGCAATCTCCTCCGCGCGCGGCAAATCATCCGTAAAAGTATCGTCGTCGAAGAAGAATTCCCTCACCTGCGGGAAATACTTCTTGGCACAAGCCATTTCGGCTTCCACGCTATCCGCGCTGCGCACGCGATAGCGGTGCCCGCCCAGGGTCTGTGGCCAGAGACAGAACGTGCACTTCGAACGGCAACCACGGCCCGTATATAGCGAGACGTAGGGATGCTGCAGGTAGCCAATGAAGTAGTTCTCGATCGTCAGGTCCCGTTTGTATACGTCCACCACGTTGGGTAAGGCGTCCATATTCTCGATCGTCGGCCTTGCGGGAGCCATACGAATCTGCCCGCGGTCACGATAGGCTATGCCCTGCACCTCGTGCAGCGGTTTTCCCGCGGCGATCTCCGCGCAGGTATAATCGAATTCACCAAGCGCCACCCAATCCACTGCCGGCGCGCCGTTTAGCGATTGCAGAGGCAGAACGCCGACGTGAGCCCCAACCATGCCGATTTCGATTCGCGGATTTTCTTCCTTCAGGCGCGCAGCGAAACGCGCGTCATTTCCGAACGACGGCGTGCTGGTGTGCAGCACGGCGAGTTCATAATCCCGGGCCAACGGGGCCACCTGTTCGACCGTCAGCCCGTCGGGAGGAGCATCGATAAGGCGGCTTCCCGGCACCATCGCGGCCGGCTGGGCCAG
>QHYR01000379.1 GCA_003223315.1 Acidobacteriota bacterium
CGCTGGCGCCCGCGAGCATGTTACGCACGAACCGCTCGTGTCCCGGCACATCAACAAAACCGAGGCTAACGTCGCCCAGTTGGAGAAATGCAAAGCCGATATCCAGGGTAATGCCTCGCCGCTTCTCTTCCTCCAGGCGGTCGGGATGCGTGCCGGTCAGGGCCTCAACCAGCGCGGATTTCCCATGATCGATATGACCGGCTGTGCCGACGACGATATTTCGCATAGTAGCGCGACTGCACTGAAATCTTTAGCTGATGCTACAGAAGAGCGCGGCTAGGATCAAACTGCGACCCCACGCCTTCAGGCCGGCCGCAGGACTGCGGCGATTTCTGCGGCGATCTCCCGCGCCGCTTCCGGTGGGTCCGCCGACGCCGTGATGGGTCGGCCCACGACGAGATAGTCGGCCCCTGCGCGAATGGCCTCCCCCGGCGTAGCAATCCGCGCCTGATCATCCGCGCGGCTCGGCGCCCCTTGCGCCAGCCGAATGCCCGGCACAACGATCAGGAAATCGCGCCCGCAGCCGCTGCGAATCCGCCGAACCTCTTTCGGCGAGGCCACAACCCCATCCAAGCCGCATCGCTTCGCAATCCGCGCGAGGCTGAGCGCTCTGGATCCGGGCGTACCGGCGATCCCCACATGACGCAGGTCGGCTTGGTTCAAACTCGTCAGTATCGTTATGCCCAGTAGTTTCGGACGATCCGCGCCCCTCTGTGCGAGCGCCTGCACCGCCGCCTGCATCATGGCCTCGCTTCCTGTCGCATGGAGATCCAACAACCGCACTTCGGATAGCTCCGCTGCGGCGGAAATTGCTCCGGCAACCGTGTTCGGAATATCGTGGTACTTCAAATCGAGGAATATGCCGGGACCAAGCGCGCCGATTTTGCGAACCGCCTCCGGCCCTTCGGCCGTGAATAGATGGATGTTGATTTTGAACATCCCGACTAGGCCGGCCAAGCTGCGCGCCATGTCCAGCGCCTCGTTCAGGCGGCCGAAGTCGAGCGCCAGGATTAGCTTTTGACTGGCTGGGGAGATTATGCGACCCCGCATCGGCTCAATGGCTTTCTGCGTTAAATGTGCCACGTAAGTCTCTGATCCTATGGATGTTCTCGGAAGTACACAGCTTCTCCAGATCAGCGATGATCCGGACGCATGAGTTCGGGTCCGCGAAGTTTGCCGTGCCCACCTGAACGGCCGAAGCACCTACGACGAAGTATTCCAGGACATCCTCCGCCGTATCAATGCCCCCCAGTCCGATGACGGGTATGCCTCCCGCCCGTGAAGCTTCATAAACCAGCCGGAGAGTGATCGGTTTGATGGCGCGGCCGGATAGTCCTCCGGTTGGATTTCCGATGCGTGATCTCCGGCTCCTGAAATCGACGCTCATTGCCGGATAGGTATTGGCGACAGTGAGAGCATCACCGCCGGCCTGTTCCGCCGCTTTGGCAATCGCACCGATATCGGCCACATTTGGCGAAAGCTTCACCCACAATGGCCGGCGGCTCACTTTTCGTGCCGCCGCTACGACCTCTGCCGCCATCTGCGCGTTGCTGCCGAACTGAATTCCGCCGCAGGCCACGTTGGGACACGAGATATTCAACTCATAGGCCGCCAAGCCTTCGGCACCTTCGAGGTGCCGGACGACTTCGGCGTATTCTTCCATAGATCGGCCGAAGACATTAGCAACGATCGGAGTGGCCCACGGCATTGAGCATGCCCGCGGGCGTTGGGGTTAGTCGCGGCGGCGGTGCGCCTTCCATGGGCTCGAGCGAGAGACCCTTGACGACGATGGCTCCCAATCGGTTGAGGTCGGTCAGCTCGGCGAACTCGATGGCATATCCGAAGGTACCGCTCGCGGCGATAACGGGATTAGCGAGATGCAGTGCGCCGACTTCTACGGAGAGATCCACTGCCGCCGGAGGGTTCACTGCGCGCTAGTCTAACATGCGAAATGACCAAAATTGGGCGGCTGAAGCCCGCGCGTAAACCCGAAAGGCCTTGCGGAAGCCACGGTTCGCTGCGTTGGGCGTGCGGGAGGCGGGTGCCGCGCCTTCGCTCTCCTATGCTACGATGTTCGCCCGGATGCGCGTCGTCGAGAAAACCCAATTGATGTCCGCTACGGAGATCGACCGCACGTTGCAGCGCCTGGCGCATGAAATCGTAGAGAAGAGCGGCGGCACGGCTAACCTGGCGCTGATCGGAATTCGACGCCGCGGTGTGCCTCTGGCGCAGCGCATCGCGCGCGCCATGCACGGCATCGAGCACGCCGAAGTGCCGGTTGGAACACTGGATATCACCCTTTACCGCGATGACCTCTCCAAGATTGCCTCACAGCCTGTGCTGCATTCGAGCGAGATACCGTTTCCCGTGGATGATAAGGACGTGCTCTTGGTGGATGACGTTCTCTACACCGGACGGACCGCGCGCGCAGCCATGAACGGCCTCTTCGATCTCGGCCGCCCCAGCCGTGTGCGCATGGCAGTGCTGATCGATCGAGGCCATCGCGAACTTCCGATCGAAGCGAGCTTCGTCGGCCGATCCGTGCAGACCAGCAGCCTTGAGATTGTTGAGGTCCGGTTGCAGGAAACCGATCGGGAAGAACGCGTAATGCTGGTCGAACGCGTGGAATAACCAGCGGCCGGCGTTGCGGCGAGCTGGCGCCCGCCGCAAGTCTCTGTGAGGAGCCGAAGTGGCAGAACGCTTGCGCGACCTGCTGAGCATTGAGGACCTGACCGCGGAGCAGATCGCTTTTCTTCTCGATGAGGCCAAGCCGTTCCAGGAATTTCAACGTTATCCGCTGAAAAAACTGGCAACTCTGCGCGGCAAAACGGTCGCCCTGGCCTT
>QHYR01000036.1 GCA_003223315.1 Acidobacteriota bacterium
TAACAGCAACGTGAAAATGTCACCCCATGAAACAGGAGACAGTCACGTTGAGTGCCAAGGAACTGCAACGAGTCGCTGTGATTTCTAGATGCGTGAACGGGGAATTGGCGTGTGCCAGAGCCGCGGAGCTGCTGAAGATTACGCCTCGGCATGTGAAACGCCTCAAAGTCCGCTACCGGCAGGGCAGCGCAGCGGCTCTGGCTCACGCCAACCGCAGCCGCCCCAGTCACCGCCGTCTTCCCGAACGCACCCGGCAGGCCCTCCTGCGCCTGGCGCGCTCGAAATATGCCGGCTTCAACGATCATCACCTGCATGACAAGCTCATCGAGCAGGAAGGCTTCTCGCTCAGCCGCGAAACTCTCCGTCGTTTGCTGCGGGCTGCCGGAATCGGCTCACCTCGCCAACGCCGTCCGCCCGCTCATCGCCAACGCCGTCCACCCTCGGCTTGTGAAGGCGAACTCATCCAGCTCGATGGTTCTCCCCATGACTGGCTGGAAGGCCGCGGCCCGCTCCTTACCGCTCTCGGCATGCAGGACGACGCTTCCGGCAAAATCCTCGCGGCCCAGTTCTTCCCTTCCGAAACCGCGGAAGGCTATTTCCACCTGCTCCAGAGCGTGCTCCGCCGCTTCGGCGTTCCTCTTGCTTTTTACGGCGATCGCAGCGGCATCTTTGTGCGCCACGATGATCACTGGACTCTGGACGAACAACTCTCCGGCAAACGCCAGCCCACTCAGTTCGGCCGCGCCCTCCAGCAACTCGGCATCACCTTCCTCGCCGCCCACTCTCCCCAGGCCAAGGGCCGCGTCGAACGCCTCTGGGGCCTGCTGCAGGATCGCTTGTGCAGTGAACTGCGCTTGGCCCAGGCTGGTGACCTCGACTCCGCCAACGCCGTGCTGCGTCCGTTCATCGCCGACTACAATCGCCGCTTTGCCCGTACCCCCAGCCATGCCGCCAAAGCCTGGCGTCCGGCTCCCGGCGACCTGCAGCGCATCTGCGCCTTCGTTCATGAACGAGTGGTCAGTAACGACAACGTCGTGCAGTGGGATGGCCGTCGTCTCCAGATCCCACCGCAAAACCGGCGCTTCAGCTTCGCGGGCGCCAAAGTCCAGCTCTATCAGGCTCTCGATGGCCGGATTGCCCTCTACTATGGCGACACCCGGCTGGAACACAGAAACCTCTGAGGGGTGACATTTTTATGTTGCCGTTAGGGTGACAGAATCACGTTGCTACAACACCCCGGCTGAGCGAGTTCGCGAACTCGCTCAGCCATCCAAACCTGTAAGGGATCTCTCTTGACTAATACACAATGACGATATTCTCACTTTGTTTCTGGCTTTCAATTCTGCTAATCACGGGACTGCCACGCCCCCGCTGTAGCCATCTGGCCATTTCCTCCCTAGCCGATCGCGTCGCGAAGCAACTGTCAAATGTTACCACCTACTAACCTAATAAAGGACGAGAATCGAAACCAAGAAGCTGCACGGATCCATATGCCGCTCGAGCGGAAGCCGGAGTTTTTCAACGGGTCACAACTAGGAACTCAGAAGCGCTGTGCGCTACTCAATTAGGGCTTCTGTAGTGTTCGCTTGGCAGGGCCCACAGGGTCCTTTACAAGGACAAGGGGTCACTCGAGACATAAGCAAAGCGGGCGTTTACATTCGTACTCCAACGAGTCCTCCAACTGCGGTCGCGGTCCAAATGGAGATTCTTCTTCCCTCGATAGAGCCCGAAGGGAAAGCCGTGAAAGTGTTGAGCGAAGGGCGAGTGATCCGTATCGAACACCCATCGGCAAATCAGGTACAAGGCGGATTCGCAGCACTTACTGAAGAGTCCTCCATTGTCAGAACGAAAGTAGAGTTTGGCGGCGGGTCGGAAACCGGCGGAATTGCAGGCGACGGCTAACTGCGCCAGATCGCGTCAAACGCGTCCCAAGATTTCGTTGAATTGTTTGTGCCCGGGAATTCGTTGCTTTCAAGAAACTGATGTAGAAGCCTGTAAGCTATATGTCTTTTATTTATATTTATACATGCCACAAACGTCAAAAGACGATGGCTCGGATTGTCGCTAGTAAGAAGTCCGAGACCATTGCGACCAGGCAAGCGTATACGTAGGCTATGCCTTCCCGCAATTCGTAGCTCGGTTACGCCACTGAGTTTGACGGAGCGCAAAGAAAGTATTCCAGGCTATCACTATGATATCTCTATGAGATCGACGTACACCTGTCTGTCGATCGCAAATGTGAGGATTATGTCTAAGCAGATGACCAAGTCCCGAGAGCGACTATTGATACGTATTCCAGCGAGTCTCAAGACCCGATTGGTTAAACTCGCTGCGCGAGAGCGCCGATCCCTGAATAGGGAAATCGAGTTTCTCCTCGCACAGGCGGTTCGCTCTGGGATACAGAGGCGAAGCCGCGCCGAACGCCAAGAGCGTATTGAACAGTAAACAAAAGGACAGGAACCTGGGGCATCAGCTGTTTCAGAGACTCGGCGGCCCGAATACCATCCATCACGGGCATGCCGTACCGGGAAAGACATCTGTTTCTTCTCGCCATCGCAGCCGTAGATGCGATGATCCTCACAAAATTTGAGAAGTACAGCATCCTCTGTTCAAAATTGAACAGTGGCATACGGCGCGTTATGCCGCGTTGGACTCTAGACTGCCCGCAATGCAAAACGAATTTTACTCACTCTGAGGTAAGGCTACCCTCACGTCCAGTTGAGGTTCTTTGGGTGTGGCCGCCCAAGCCAGATTTCCCAAAGGGCGGTCCGACCTACTGAGAATCACATAATATACTGACAACGCCGCGCTCCTGTGCTATGGTGAGCGCATGGGATTTCCAGCGGGAGTACGCAGAGATTTCGAAGCTTTAGAACAGAGACGGATGCGGGCGGCGCGGCTGCTGGAGAAGGGATACAGCCAGTCGGAAGTGGCCCGCCGGGTGGGCGCGCACCGGCAGTCGGTGAGCCAGTGGGCGGCCGAATTACAGGAGAAGGGTCGGGCCGGGCTGAAGCGAGCTGGCCGGGCGGGTCGCAAGCCGCGGCTCGATGTCATCGCTATCCGCAAGATCGAGCAGGGATGTTGTTTGGGGGCGTCACTTGGTTGCTGGCACGGGCTCAATGGAACGACATCGGTGCGAGTGATCCGCGCAAGACCCTGGCGCTCGAAGTAGCCCAGAGTATGCGCGGGAAAGTTTCGTGGATTCTTCCGAATGGTTCAGGCGAGGCGGGCTTAAAGGGTATCCATCCAAGCAGCGTACCAAATACGCCAAATCGCCCCGTCCACGAAGATTGTCTTCTTCACAATTCACGAGGCCCCCGAATTTGTAGGTGCAATGCACACCTTGGGCGATGCCTTCGTGGCCAAATCGGCTGCCGGTACTGAATTGATCCCCACACTGAATCGTCTCGTTGAACATGTAGAGAAAGACCGCAAGGAATCAGTAAAGTCTCGCCAAGCCGCAACCTACAGTAGAAGTTACCATCACCGAACAAGCGGGCGGGGATCGCCGCTTCCTCTGGAGTGCAGTGGCTGCTGATTAAGAAAATTTTGGGAGAGAGCCTCCATGCCGTTCATTTCTGGCATAACAATGTCGAGCACTACCACATTCGGGCGAATCTCACGAATTCGATCGAGAGCTACCTTGCCATTTTCAACTTCGTAGATTTTCCGGTGGGGCTGTTGCGCAAGAAGCGAACGCAAGGTGCTCACTAAAGTGCCCGCACCGAAATGAACCACACTTCCTGAGAGCAGGAGGTTTTTTTCAGGTCTCAACCACAAACAAACTGCGCTCCTCCTCGTTTCCGCGCAGAACCTCGTAACTTTCAATCTGAGCTGCCACTCCGACGCAATTCAACTCTAAGATGTTGGTGTCCCAACACAGTACGCTCATTCTTTTCGTTCTTTGACTTCTTTTTCGATTTGATGGGCGATGGACTTCGTTTCCTCTGTCTGACCGTCCCTTCGCATTCAGCCCTCAGCGCGGAAGTCCTGTTTCTGCGAAAACAGCTAGCCTTCTATGAAGAGCGAGAGACGCAACCAAGAAGATTAACCAACTCCGCTCGTCTCTCACTCGTGCTCTGGTCTCAACTGTTCCACTGGAAGAGGTGCCTTGGTGATCGTCAAGCCGGAGACTCTTATCGGCTGGCACCGCAAGGGATTCAAGGTATTCTGGAAATCGAAATCGCGGGTTGGTCGGCCGCGCCTGCCTGAAAACACCCGCAAGCTCATCGTCCGGATGGCGCTGGAGAATCCGACCTGGGGGCAGGCTCGTGTGGCGGCCGAGCTGTCGGTGAAGCTCGGCATCTATGTTTCCCCGCGCACCGTGCGGGCCTATTGGCCTCCCAAATCCGGCCCGCGAGACCACACAGAACCTTCTCGCAGTACTGGAAGACGTTTGTCCGCAATCATGCTCAGTCCATTGTCGCCTGCGATTTCTTCGTTGTCGTTACATCTCGGTTTCGAATCCTGTATGTGTTCCTCCTCATGGAGCTTGGGACGCGGCGCATCCTGCACTGCAATCTCACCGCGCACCCAACGGCGGAGTGGACCTTGCAACAGTTTCGAGACGCAATTCCAACCGATCATGCTTACCGCTTTCTCGTTCGCGACCGCGATTCCATCTTCTCGGTAGAAGTGGATGATCAGCTCAACCAAGGCCGACCCCATTCAAGTCTGGGGCCGGGAATTCCTGAATCCGTGCAGATGGCCTTCCTCGACAACCTCACGGCGGACACTTCTCAGCCGGGGATTGCAAGGTCGCGGCTCGGGCGATACTCGGCGGCCTACATCACGAATACCGCTGAGAAAGGAGCGCGGCATGGCACTGGCAAACGCATTTGCGCCAGAACACCCTTATTCCAGCCACAAAATCTTGCTTGAAGTTCCCGTCGGTGGGTCTAGTATTTACACAACTGGAATGCGCAGTTGGAAATCGCCAGACTCCACAAAGAAAATCAATGCGCAACGCTCTAGCGGCTCAAAGTAGGTCCCTCCGTTTATGGACCCGGCCGCAAAAACTTGGAGCCAACTTGGGGCCAAAACTAGAGCCTTTTAGCTAGGTCTCAAACCGTGCCTCTCGGATGGTAAGGGCAACGGACTCAACGGGACTTTTGGGAGGGGCGGTGGGGGTCGAACACCACCACGTTTAGCGGAGGACAGGTTGAAGATAGTACGCTTGCTCCGGTATGCGGATCTGGGGCCAGGGCACCATCTCGAGTGTGCCAACTTTTGTGCCCACCCTGCAGACAGATGGGCACAGTTGCGCACAGCCAGCCACATGCTACAACTTCCGCTAAGTTGTCGTTTCTCAGCAGCAACGCTGGAAAAGGAAGAGTTGTTTTGAGCGGATCGCCTGCCTTGGGCGCAGGAGGTCTGGAGTTCAAATCTCCACGCCCCGACCAAGCTACTCCAATTCAGTGACACGCTGGGTTCATGTCGCGTGCTGGACATTCCTGCAGTTGGAAAACGTCGGACCGGAGAGCGGCCCCCCTGCATGGTTCCTTTCAATGGCCGAATGAACCGGAAAACCTTCGCAGCGTCGAACCCCCACTCGCTACTTTTTTGCCGCTCGACAACACCAATCCTCGGTTGCTCGACGACACCTAAAGCATAGCTGCCGCCCGCAATCACTTCTTGACTTGAGTCTTTACCTAACTTATAACCTGCAACGGTTGGTGCAATTGGGAAGCCGGTGAAAATCCGGCACGGCCCCGCCACTGTGAGCGCGGAGAGATCGAGCGAAAAAGGCCACTGGAATTTCTGGGAAGGCAGCTCGAGCTCGTCGATGCGCGAGTCAGGAGACCGACCAACCACCCGCAGATTATCGAATCGGCTTCTAAGGGAGAGTCGATTGGCGATGTCTCTGCACCAACGCAATTAAAGTTGGCCTAAAGCACCGTCGCAGTTTTTCCTTCCAGAACTGGAGTTGCTGTGTCGCCGGGAACGGAGACGCCTAAGAAGAACGTAACGCTTGTGTTGGGCGGAGCACAGAGCGGAAAGAGCTATTACGCGCAGCAACTTGCTTCCCATTTCGAGAGCGTAACGTTCATCGCTACGGGGCGCCGCACGGATGCGGAAATGCGCAAAAAGATCGCCCAGCACCGTCGTGAGCGACCTATCGCGTGGAGGACAATCGAAGCACCTCTGGATCTCCACAAAACAATTCGTTCCGAATCGCGAAAAGCGGACGTGATTCTCGTAGATTGCCTTACGGTTTACGTGGCCAACGTTATGCGTGCCAGGAAGAAATCGAAGCGCTATCCGAAAGAGTACATCGAGGCGGTCTGCGATGCGATTCGAGCCTCAAAGGCTGCCGTGGTCGCGGTATCCAATGAGGTGGGAAGTGGAGTCGTTCCTGCGTACACGAGCGGGCGGATCTATCGCGACTTTTTAGGACAAATGAATCAGAAAATAGCTCAGATTGCGGACACGGTAATCCTGATGGTGGCCGGTGTGCCGGTGATCTTGAAGGATTCGGGGATCAGCCAACACGAGGGCGATGCGAGCTTTGCGGGTTCCGCAACGAACCGATCGGGAGAATCCACGAATGGCGTTCGCAAGAGACATTCAAGTGACGGCCTTAACAGCTAGCCAAAATCGGTGCGCCGAAGCGGCCGTACATGAGGTTATCGCCGCAGTGCCTTTGTTGCGGCAGGAATGGTACGAGCGAGCCAGCGGGCGGCTCAATAGTCTGACAAAGCCATCGGGCAGCCTTGGGCGGCTGGAAGAAATTGCGGCAAGGATCGTCGCCATTCGAGAGGATCTGCGGCCCGACTGCTCCAAGAAAGTGATCTTTACGCTCGCGGCCGACCACGGCGTTACCGAAGAGGGCGTCAGCGCGTATCCGAAGGCCGTGACCCGGCAAATGGTCCTCAATCTCCTCTCTGGCGGGGCGGCGATTAACGTCCTGTGCCGCCATTTTGGAATCGATGTGACGGTCGTAGATATTGGAGTGGAGGGCGATATCAGCGAATTGCCAAATCTACTGAGGAAGAAAATCGCACATGGTACCAAGAACATGGCTTGTGGCCCCGCGATGACTGCGGCCGAAATGTACGGCGCGCTCCAAGTGGGGATCGAGCTGGCCAATGACGCGGCAGACGATGGGCGCACGCTCATCGGCACAGGCGAAATGGGAATCGGAAATACCACGGCGGCGAGTGCCATCACGGCAATACTGACAGGCAGGTCCGCCGCAGATGTAACGGGGCGCGGCACAGGCTTGGACGATGCAGGGCTGAGGCGCAAAGTTCAAGTGATCGAGCGGGCTATTGCTGTGAATCATCCGAACCCATTGGAGCCGCTGCACGTGCTTCAGACAGTTGGCGGCCTGGAAATTGCAGGACTGACGGGCTTGATTCTCGCTGGAGCGGCGCGGCGAATCCCTATTGTCATTGACGGGTTCATCTCGACCTCTGCGGCAGCCCTTGCCTGCTCCCTGCAGCCGCGCGTCCGGCATTTCTTGATTGCAGCGCATCGGTCGAGCGAACCAGGACATGAAGCACTCCTGAAGTTTATTGGCCAGGCGCCGCTATTGGACCTAAACATGCGGCTTGGCGAAGGAACGGGCGCCGCACTGTGTATGGCGCTGATTGAAGGCGCCACAAAGCTGCTGAATGAAATGGCGACGTTCTCCTCTGCCGGCGTTAGCGAGGCCATCGGATGAGAAGTGCCGCAAACTCGTTTCTCGTCGCGGTTCAGTTCATGACGAGATTGCCGGTGTCTCGCAGAATTCAATATTCGCCGGATGCGCTCGCCAGATCTGTAGTTTTTTTCCCAGCTATAGGGCTGCTTGTAGGTGCGGGTGGCGCTGCATTGTATTCATTGCTTTCGCCCCATGCAAGCCGTGCCGTCGTCGTGGTGCTGATCCTCGTCTATCTCGTCACGGTAACGGGCGGACTTCATGAGGACGCTCTGGGGGATGCGGCAGACGGGTTCGGCGGAGGATGGGAAAAGGACCGGGTCCTCGCCATCATGCGCGACAGCCGTATGGGGAGTTATGGAACAATCGCAATCACGCTGGGATTGCTGGCGCGCTTCGTCTTCCTGACGAATCTTGCACCCGGCAAGTTCATAGGTGTTTTCATCGCAGGGCAAGTGCTGGGGCGCTGGACGGCCTTGCCATTGGCATTTTTTCTACCCTCTGCTCGCGACAAGGAAGCCGGGCAAGGCAAACTGATCGCCGATAAAGTCACGGCAGTATCGCTTGGGGCCGGAACGCTTCTGGCGTTCGCCATTGTCGCCATCGCCTTGAAAGCTGCTGCACTGTGGGCGTCTTTGACCGCGGCCATGACTGCGGCAGCCAGCGGTTTCTACTACTGGCGCAGGATCGGCGGAATCACAGGAGACTGTCTGGGTGCTACGAACCAGCTCACGGAAATCGCCATTTATTTGATAGGGGTGGTCCTGCCATGACGGCCATTCACAAACGAAAGCAATCCGCTCTGAGCAAGTTTTCGCGGGCGGAGAAGCGTGGTTTATACAAGGCGATATACAAGCGGCGAGATGTTCGCGGCCATTTCCTGCCCGATCCCATTTCTGACCGGCTTGTGCGGAAGCTGCTGGACTCGGCACACCATGCCGGTTCGGTGGGGTTCATGCAGCCATGGTCATTCATCGTGATTCGCAGCCTGGAAATTAAAAAGCAGGTCAAACAGTTCTTCGACGAAGCCAGCGCAGTCGCCGCCACGCTTTTCGAAGGGGAAAAACGCGAGCTCTATTCGAAGCTGAAGCTCGAAGGCATTCTCGAAGCGCCCGTGAATCTCTGCGTCACCTGTGATCCATCTCGCAACGGCCCGTACGTTTTGGGGCGAAACACCATTCGGGAAACAGATGTCTACAGCACCTGCTGCGCCGTACAGAATTTATGGCTGGCAGCTCGTAGTGAAGGCATCGGCGTTGGCTGGGTGAGTATCTTCGAACCAGCTCAGCTCAAGCGGCTGCTGCAAATTCCCGAGCACGTAATTCCGGTCGCTTATCTGTGTCTGGGATATGTTCGCGAGTTTCTTCCGCGTCCGGAACTGGAAATTGCCGGATGGCTTCCAAGAATCCCGCTGGAGGATTTGATCTTTTTTGACCATTGGGGACAAAAGAATGGCAAGTGATCGCGTCATTTGGCCGGCACAGGGCCCGAGCAAGGGTTTCATCATTGCTGGACCCGCGAGCGGCGTCGGCAAGACTACGGTCGCGCTTTCCCTCATGGCCGCACTACGAAGGCGCGGGCTCACGATTCAACCTTTCAAATGCGGGCCCGACTTCATCGACGGCGGACATTATGCACGAGTCTGCGGACGCACCTCGCGGAACCTGGATGGCTGGATGCTTTCCGCCGACGCGAACCGCGAGATTTTGTGTCGGACTACCGCGGAAGTGGCCGTGTGCGTCGTTGAGGGCATGATGGGGCTCTTCGACGGAGTGGATGGCAAATCGGAAGCAGGCAGCACCGCCGAAATCGCGAAATGGCTGCGGCTGCCGGTGATTCTTGTTGTGGATGCATCCTCGATAGCTCGGAGCGCAGCCGCCTTGGTGCATGGATTCCAGACTTTTGATCCGGCGCTGAAACTCGTTGGTGTAATCTTCAACAGGGTTGGAGGACCAGCTCACTATCGGCTGTTGAAAGATGCTCTGACAACCAGCACCAATGTTGTGCCGTTGGGATATTTGCCACGTGACGAGCGGATCCAGATTCCCGAACGCTATTTAGGACTCTTTACGGCCGGAGAAGACCCCTTGCCGGATTCAGCGCTTTCGCTGCTGGGTGAATTGGGGGAAAACAGTATCGATCTGGACAAACTTCTGGAATGCGCTGCCTCCATTCACGAGCTGCCCAAGGCTGCTACGGCTCACGATGCTCCGCGTGCGTTGGTCCACTCGGTACGCCTCGGCGTCGCACGCGATAAAGCTTTCTGCTTTTACTACGAGGATAACTTCGATGCTTTGCGAGAGGCCGGTGCGGAAATCGTGGAGTTCAGTCCTTTAGAGGATTCATCTTTGCCCGCTGCTCTCGATGCGCTCTATTTCGGAGGAGGTTATCCGGAGCTTTTTGCGAACCAACTAGCTGAAAACAGCCAGATGCTCGCCTCGATAAAGAGGGCTGCCCAAGGGGGCTTACCGATTTATGCGGAGTGCGGGGGTTTGATGTACCTGGCTAAAGAGATCGTAAGAAAAGACGGAGCCGCTTTTCCGATGGTGGGCGCGCTGCCACTGGGTGTGCAGATGACCGACAGGCTCGTCAACTTCGGCTACACCGAAGTTTCGTTTACCTCGGACTGCTTGATGGGGTCCGCGGGCAGGAAGGCCCGGGGCCACAGCTTCCATTGCTCAAGGATCATCGATGCAGGACCGATGGAACACGTCTACCGAACGCGGAATTTCATGACGGGTTGCGAGGAGCCCGAGGGCTGGCGCATCGGGAACGTCCTTGCAAGCTACATTCACCTGCACTTCCTGTCCAGCCCGGGCATGGCCGATGCGTTTGTAACCAACATAAAGAACGCAAGGTGCCGGGAAATACATCCTTTTGAGTGCGGCATTAGTGCTCAGAAGGGGATCGAGTTTTAGCAGGAGAGGAGAAGTAGGATTCACAATTCGCTGAAGGGATGAACGGGAAGCGCGGTGAAATTCCGCCACTGCCCCGCAACTGTAAGCGGCTGCTAAGGTCTGCGATAAGCCACTGCCCATGCGGGTGGGAAGGTGCAGACCGATGATGTGCGTCGCGAGTCAGGAGACCGGTCCCTTCAGCTATCTCAAGTGCGCTCTTCCGAGGGGGGAGAGGACATTATGGATACAATTAAGCTGTGGCAAATCAGAGGCTGTCTTTTGTTACTTTTCCTTCTTAGCTTATTCCGGCCGACAAGTGCGGCGACCCTAGGGACTATACGCGGCCGGGTGCTGGACCCGCTGGGAGCAGCGGTTCCCAATGCTGAAGTCACCTTGCTTCAAGACAACAAGGAACTCGGCGACGCGAATGCGAGCCCGGAAGGCTCATTCGTCTTTTCGCACCTGGGTAGCGGACGATACAGCGTCCGTGTCAAGGCGACCGGCTTCGAGAATCAGGATAACCCACCCGTGTTTCTGTCCCCGGGCGGGACCGCTCAATTCGATGTCTTACTTCAGGTCAGTTCTCTACGCCAGCAGGTTGTAGTTTCGGATACGGGGACCGAAGTGCCCGAATCCCAAGTTGGGGCGTCGGTCAGCGTGATCGACCGCAGTCAACTCGACAGCACGAACAAATCGGATCTTCTCGAGGTGCTTCGCACGGTACCTGGAGTGCAAGTTGTACAGAGTGGCCAACGAGGGGGCACAACGTCCATTTTTGTCCGTGGTGGGGATGCGAACTTCAATAAGGTGCTTATCGACGGTGTCCCAGTGAACGATGTGGGCGGGGCCTTCGAATTCGCCGATCTCGCCAGCACCGGTGTCGACCATCTGGAGATTCTGCGCGGTCCGAATAGTGTGCTGTACGGTTCCGACGCCTTGGGTAGCGTCATCAACATCATCTCACGTCATGGCACGACGGCAACTCCCGAAATTGCATACTCCGTTGACGGAGGTAACTTCGGAACATATCAAAATGGCGTATCGCTCGCCGGGGCATTCCATCA
Organism: Acidobacteriota bacterium; assembly: GCA_003223315.1. Lineage (GTDB taxonomy): Bacteria > Acidobacteriota > Terriglobia > Acidiferrales > UBA7541 > Palsa-189. The sequence continues at coordinate 11,604 of QHYR01000036.1, forward strand.
ATTCGACTATTTTTCCGAGTTCTCTCGATTCGACACGCAAAATGGCCTTCCCAATGACGCGTTTCACAACGGGACCTACGCAGGCAATTTCGGCTGGGCAGTGAATGGATCGACTGAGGTCCGCTTTACGCTCCGCCACACCACGGTGGATCTGGGCGATCCCAATGCGCTGGACTTTTACGGCCTACCAGACAGTTCCTCGCAGAAAGAGCAGGATACCTATTGGGGCGTCACTCTACAGAATCAAACGGCGGAACATTGGCATAATCTCGTGCGTTTTGCTTCGACTCAGCTCAATTTTGAGTTCGTCACTCCATCACCCAGTGGAACGCCTTTCGACGGAAATTTTCTTGGCGACACAGTCACCATCCGCGGAGCAAACGGGCGTAGCGTCACCGGCCAGGCCATTTTGGATTTCGGCGGAGCTTATCCGCAGACGTTTAATTCCAGCACGGCCCGCCGCTCGTTCTACGCACAGTCGGATTACGATTTCCGCCCGAATCTCGCAGCCATCTTTGGGTTTCGATACGAGAATGAGAATGGATTCACGAACTCTCAGGAATCGCTTTCACCGGCAAACCGAAACAACTTCAGTTACTTCGCCGAAGGACACGGGAGCCTGTCTCACCGCTTCTATGCCACGGCAGGTGTCGGATTCGAGGATAATGCGATCTTTGGCTTTGCGGCCACGCCTCGTATTTCTCTGGCATACTACTTGCGGCGACCCTCTTCCAATGCCCTTTTCAGCGAAACGAAGCTGAAATTCAACTTTGGTAAGGGAATCAAGGAGCCCAGCATCTTCGATGAGGGTTCTTCTCTGTTTGTCCTCCTGTCGAACCTTCCGCAAGGGCAAGGGACGTCGTTGATTTCCAAGTTCGGTGTTTCTCCGATCGGCCCCGAGCGGAGCCGTAGCTTCGATTTCGGAGTGGAACAAGGCTTATGGAATGATCGTGCCCGCATTGGCGTCACCTTCTTTCACGAACGTTACTTTGATCTTATCGAATTCGTGAACGCAGGCGTCCTACCTCAGCTGGGCGTGCCTCCGGATGTTGCCGCAGCTAGTGGTTTCGGAGCCAGCATCAATTCCTCTTCATTCCGGGCGCTCGGTGCAGAGGTGCAGTTAGAAGCTAATCTAGGGCGGGGTTTCCATGTGCAGGGCGAGTACTCCTACTTGGACGCCATTGTCACTCGCTCCTTTTCAAGCGACGCTCTTCAACCCGCGATTAATCCGGCTTTTCCGAACATTCCAATCGGGGCGTTTTCACCCCTCAAAGGAGGCAGGCCATTCAACCGAGCTCCCCATTCCGGCAGCCTGTTGATTGATTATTCGCGAAGGAGGTTCGGGATCGCACTGGCTGGATATTTTGTTAGCCGGCAGGATAGCAGCACCTTTCTGACGGATGGATTCTTTGGGAATTCGCTGCTCCTGCCGAACCGAAATCTGAACGCGGGCTATCAGAAAATCGATCTGAGCGGCCGATACACCATAAACCCTGCCGTGACGCTCTTTGTCAGCATCGAAAATCTTCTTAACGAGCGCTACACGGCTGCGTTCGGTTTCCCTGCTCTGCCCCTGGCATTTCGCGCCGGAATTAAGTTCCGGATCGGGCGGGATAGTTGGAAATGGTAAGAGGAATGCGAATGGGTGTCGTTCCACCTTCGAGTACACGGCTCCAATCAAAGGGAGGCTGCCATGCGGATTCTGTCGCTACTTCCTAGTGCAACCGAAATCGTGTATGCCCTCGGCCTGGGGGCCGATCTCGTCGGTGTTTCCCACGAATGCGACTACCCGGAGGAAGCCAGAACGAAGCCGGTGGTGTCCACAAGCAACCTCTCAACCGCCTTGCGGAGCGCGCAAATCCATTCCGCCTTCAGCGAACATCATCATCCGAGCCACAGCCTCTATAGAATCGATGAGCAGCTATTGAAGCAAATCAACCCCGACGTGATTCTCACACAAGAGCTCTGCACGGTTTGTGCAATCCCGGTTGCACAGGTCCGTGAGGCGGCAAGGATTTTGGCCGGCCCTCGGCGCGTCGTTTCGCTCGAACCCAGCAATCTGCGTCAGATTCTGGAAAACATCTCGGCCGTAGCGGAGGTGACAGGCCGCCAGAGAGAGGCGGCCACCTTGGTTGCACAGCTTGAGAGCCGTATTGCACGTATTGCCTCGGCGACGTCTTCCATCCGCGAGCGTCCGAGAGTTTTCTGCATGGAATGGATGGATCCGGTGATGGCGGGCGGGCACTGGATACCGGAAATGATTCGCATTGCGGGCGGAACGGATGGCTTGGGGAACGATGGCCAGCCGTCAACGGCGATCGACTGGGAGCAAGTGGTTGAATTTGCCCCGCAGATTGTGGTCATCATGCCATGCGGCTACAAGATTTCGCGGTCTCTGGCGGACGTCGAGCGGCTAGCCGCGAAGCCTGGATTTTACGGGCTTCCCGCGGTGCGGTCGGGCCAGGTTTACATCGTAGATAGCCCGGCCTTCTTTAGTCGGCCGGGCCCCCGTATTGTGAACGGTCTGGAAATTTTGGCCCAGATTATTCATCCAGAAGTCTTCTCGGGATTGTTCTCCTCTGGCTCCTCCTTGAAGCTCACATGGGACGAAATACAGCCCATCGAATCGCAGACTCTTTCGGAACGCTTTATGCCGCTTTGATCTCCAATCATGACCGCGCGGAAGATCATGATCCAGGGGACGGCATCGAACGTTGGTAAGAGCGTCATTGTCGCCGCGCTCTGCAGTTATTTTCGACAGCAGGGCTTGCGTGTCGCTCCGTTCAAATCTCAAAACATGTCCAACAACTCCTTCGTCACCGCGTCTGGCGGAGAGATCGGTCGCGCGCAAGCCTTTCAGGCGCAAGTGTGTGGGATAGAGCCTACTGTCGAGATGAATCCGATTCTGTTGAAACCTTCGAGCGAGATGGGCGCTCAAGTTGTCGTACTTGGAAAATCCGTAAGCGTCATGACACCCCGCCAGTATCATGAATCCAGGCCTCAGCTGCTCGGTGTAATACGAGACGCGCTGGAAAAGCTCTCTAGCCAGTACGAGATCTTGGTAATCGAAGGCGCCGGCAGTCCCGCGGAACTCAATCTGCGCCCGTTCGATATGGCTAACATGACTGTCGCCAAAATGGCAGCCGCGCCCGTCGTGCTTGTCGGAGATATCAACTTGGGCGGAGTCTTCGCCTCCCTACTGGGTACCCTGGAGCTTCTGACCCCAGAAGAACGATCTTTCGTCAAAGCTCTCTTGATCAATAAATTTCGCGGAGATGTCTCTCAATTGGATCAAGGGCTCGACTTCCTTAAGGCCAGAACAGGAAAGAAGCTTCTAGGGGTGCTCCCCTTCGTTGACGATCTTCAAGTTGCCGAAGAAGACTCCATTCCAGAATGGAAATGGAAATCATCACGGGCCGCTCAGCCTGACAAGCTCAAAATCCAGGTTATTCATTATCCACACATTTCCAACTCGACCGATTTCGATAGTCTGGAAAGGGAGCCGGATGTATCCCTGCGATTTCTCACACGTGTCCCCGATTCCGAGCCGTTCCCCGATGCTCTGATATTGCCCGGATCAAAAAGTACGATGTCAGACCTCGCATACATGCGATCGTCGGGTTTTGAGAGATATATCGTAGGGTGCCACCAGGCTCGTGTCCTCATCGTGGGAATATGCGGCGGTTACCAGATTTTAGGCAAAGAGCTGCTGGACCCGGAAGGCGTCGAGTCCGTAATCCCAAGAGCAGAAGGCCTTGGCCTTCTTCAGTTACAGACGTGTTTCGCGCGCGAAAAGAAAACGGTTCGAGTCCGCGCTCTCCATATCGAAAACCGCCGCGAACTCGCTGGCTATGAGATTCACATGGGGCGAACAAACGGGCCAAGCGCTACGCGACCCGTCTTCCAAATCCTCGAAGAAATGGGAAGTCCTACCGAACGATTTGAAGGAGCGAGATCCGAAGACGGCCTGGTCTGGGGCACCTATTTACACGGAGTTTTTGACACGCCCTCATTTCGGCGGGATTTTCTGAACGCTCTTCGCAAACGTCGCGGATGGCCACCTCGCGAGCCAAGGGAAAACGCCTCGCTGGACGAGTCTCCAGATTCACTGGCCGCATTGATCCGAAAACACGTGGACCTCGTGGCCTTGGACCAAATTCTGAATGGAATGCTGTGACTTGCCGACGAGCTCACGCGTCAGCGGAAATGCTGCTGAATGGCATCAGTGGCTCTCGCCCGGGCTCGGGTTGCTAGCGCACCCACTGAATGGCAATGGCGCCGCTTGCCATCATCACGGCAGCGTAGGCAAACGCAAGAATTGGCGAATAAATGCTCCAAACGATGCCCACGATCGCACTCGAGATGAGATCGCCGACTCCATTCACGCTGCCCGTCACGCCATAGGCGACTCCGCGCTTGCTAATTTCAGGGACAAGATCCGCGGTCATCGCTCCTTCTAGCGCGTCCTGGATCGCAACGAAGGCCCCGGCCAGCATAAATAGAAATGCGATGAAAAGGATGTCCGCACGCCTAGACCAGAAAGCGGCCGCGAAACCCAGTGCCACGATAGCGCCTAACGCATAACCTACCGACAGCAATCCTCTGCGTCCCCGCTTGTCTGATAAAGCGCCAATGGGATATGCAGTGAGCGCATAGAGAACATTGTGCAGAACGTAGAGCAATCCCGCGATGGCCGCAGCCCGCGTCACGCCACGCTGCGGCGCGAGGAGTTGCGTAGCCGCGAGGATCATTAAGGTATGGGAATAGTCGCCGGCGCCAAAGATTCCCACGCCGAGCAGGAATCGTCCGAACGGACGTGGAAGCGTTCCTACCGAAGCCCAGAGACTCGTTCGCGACCCTGGCTTTCGAGTCTCGTGAACCAGAGCGGCGAATGTGACCACGGATGCAAGTCCTGGAATAAGCGTCAATAAGAAAGCAATACGGAACGGACGTGAGGGATCGACCGAATGCGGGCCTAAATAAGACAACAAGGCGACACCGATCAGAGGGCCGATAATCGCACCAGCGGTGTCGCCGGCGCGGTGAAAACCGAACGCCTTTCCCCGCGTTTGAGCGGGAACGGATTCCGCCAGCATGGCGTCGCGCAAAGGACCGCGAATGCCCCGCCCAAACCAAGCGATGACTCTGCCGGCCAAGATCAAGGGCCAGTTGTATGCGAACGCAAACAAGGCCTTCGACGTGCCACTCAAGAAATATCCGGCTACTGCGATTGTCTTTCTGTGCCCCAAACGATCCGACAGCCAGCCCGCGCCGAGTTTCACAAAACTGGAAGTAGCATCTGCAACGCCCTCGATTGTGCCCAACGCGGCAGCCGGCAATCCGAGAACGGCAAAAAAACCCGGGAGCAAGACCGTCGCCATCTCATAGCCCGCATCGCCAAGAAAGCTCGTGAGGCCCATTGCAAAAACGTTGCGGTTAAGCCAGCGTGGCCAAGGCCGGCGCGGCGTGGGAACGGAGAGTTGTCCTTGGGTTTGCAGAGCCATTCTCCCCCGAACGAGGACGGAACCATTCAAGCCTGAATGCACATTTTCAGTCAATCCCTTCTTTGGCCCTCACATCCCCGAATCCCGCCCGAAGCTCCCAGGCTCCAACGCTCCAACACTGATTCTCCGGCACGTGTATTGATTCCGCTAAATCGGCAATTCGGAGGACGAGACCTATGGCCAAGCGGAAGATCTTCGGCATTGCCTTTCGTTCCGCCTTCGTTGCGGCGCTCGCGTCCAGGTTCTTAACCGCAGCCGCAAATCGCGCAATCAATGGTATTCCTATCGCCGACGACATGGGACTATTCCTCCAACTGTTCAAAGGCAATTGCGTACGGCCTGCCAAGTTAGCGCTTTGGGTATAAGCCACGAAGGTACTTCGCCCTCTCGCGTTGCGGGTTGCTAGAGTCGAATGAATGAGCTCGCCCACCAGCGCGCCCAACGGCGCGGTCACGCAGCCCGTCAGCGACGGCCGGAACCTGCGAGAAGGTCCGCGCTTCGGCCGGCGAGCCTTCACGCTGCTCATGCTCGGGCTGATCGCGGTGGGGACCCTGCTGCCATTCGTTCCGGCGTTGGGCTACGGTTTTGTCTACGACGACGATGTGCAGGTGTTCGATGCGGTTGCCGCGCGAAATTGGCAATCCCGGTACACCTATTTTGTAAGCTCAGTCTGGAGCCCACTTAAGTCCGGACCGCTCAACCACAACTACTACCGCCCCTTGTTTTATTTTTGGATGCGCATCAACGCGGCGCTATTTGGCTATCACGCCTTCTGGTGGCACCTGACTAGCATCGCCCTGCATCTCGCGGCGACTATCTTGGTCTTCTATCTCCTTCGACGGCATTTCGAGAATCCTTGGATGGCCACCGCGGGCGCCCTTATCTTTGGCGTGCATCCCGTGCATATCGAGTCGGTAGCCTGGGTCTCCGGAGTGACTGATCCGCTTGCGGCGATCGGCCTTTTGGGCAGTTTGCTGCTCTGGCTTAAAGCGACAGATACAGAGCGCGAAGGGCTTGTTATGTCGCCCGCCACGCATGTGAACCCCAAATCCGGCATCCGCGGGCAAAGGGCAGCCTCGCTGCTGTGTTGCGCCGCGGGGCTCGCCGCGAAGGAAGCCGCGGTGGTTTTCCCGGCCATCGTTTTTCTCTACGCGCTGGCGGACCTCGCCGCTCCGGCTGACTCCTTTTCCGGCGGCACTGCTGATCTTCGCAAGCGGCTTCGCTTCGCTGTCAGGGAGGGGCTCCCCTACGCCGGCCTCGCCGGGGCATACGTGATCATGCGCACGGTCGCGCTGCACTCCTTCCCCGCTGAAAGTTCCTGGATCTCGGGCCGTAGCGTGCTGTTGACCGCTCCGTCCGTTCTTCTGTTTTACATTGGTCATTTAGTATGGCCGTTCCGGGTGCATCTCTTTTACGATTTTCATGTAGTCGGCAGCGCTAGCGAGCCGAGCTTCTGGCTGGCGCTCCTGCTGCTTGCAGCTCTTGCCGGCGGCGTCTTCTGGCTCTGGCGGCGGATTCATTGGCTTGGGATTCCTGCCGCTGCCTTGTGGATTCTCCTGCCGTTGGCGCCGGTACTGGACATCACATTATTTCAGCGGGACGATTTCCTGCACGACCGCTACCTCTATTTTCCCGCCATCGGCCTGGCCATCGCTGGCGGATTCCTAACGCAGAAGGTCTGGGGCGCCGGGGACACTCCACGCCGCCGATTGCTGGTTTTCGTATCGCTGACTCTGTTGATCGCAGCATTGGCCGGGTCCACCGCGGTGCAATCCACTCCCTGGCAGGATAATCTGGCGCTCTACACCGCCGCGGCCGAGCACAGCAGCAACACCATGGCTCGCAACAATCTTGCCAGTGAGCTCGCTGCGCGCGGCCGGCTGGAGGAAGCCAGAACGATTCTGCAAAGCGTCATCCAGCAGCGCCCGGACTTCTGGCTAGCCAACTACAACCTCGGGTACGTGCAATATCGCCTGAGAAATTTGGATGAGGCGGAAACGTTTTTGCGCCGTGCCATCGCCTTGAATCCCGCGGATCCGGATACGCACAGCTCTCTGGGCCTTACATTTTTACGGCAGGATCGGCTGGCGGATGCCGAAGCGCAGTTGCGCCAGGCCATCGCGCTCAAGCCCGATGGCGAGGGCTACCACTTTGGCTTGGGCGTGCTGGAATTGCGGCAGGGCCGTCGCGAGCAAGCCCGAGCGGAATTCTCTGCAGAGCTGAAATATCACCCCAACAATGTACTGGTTCGGATGCAGGCCGTCGCCGTCGAGAAATCCAATCTGGCCGCCGCGCCTCCGGCCCCCCAAGTCGGCAGCGCTGCCAAAGAGGAAACTCCGGCGCCGAGACCCTAAATTCGCGCTTGTTTTGTGAGTTGCCATCCGAAGCTGGCCGAAGAGATCTGGAAAGATTAGCCCTTCACATTCGGAGCAGAGATTCGGAAAGCTTTCGAGCTAGTGTTTTACGAACCACTCTGAGACTGATTTAGCTTCCAGTGATCAGCCAAGCTTGCCGACGTGGGACTCGAGCAGCGCCCAGGTCTTGGACCCAATTTCGCCCTTCCAGTGCGCGTAGTAATCGCCCAGCCGCGCGCGGAAGCTGGCCGCGTCGGCCTTATTGATCATCATGCCGCGTTGCTCAAGGCGTGGAGGCAGGTCATGATTCATTTTGTCCGTGTCATTGCGCTGCAGCTTCACATACTTCTCGGCATTGCGCTCGATGATTCGTTGCACATCGGCAGGCAAACCTTGCCACATTTTCAGATTGGCGATCAGGTTAAAGCCGGACCATATGTGATTCGTCAGGCTGATGTATTTCTGCACTTCATAGAGCTTCAGCAATTCAGCAACGTTCAAAGGATTGTCCTGCGCATCCGCCTGGCCCGTCTTGAGCACCTCATAAATCTTGTTGAAATTGAACACCACGGGAGTGGCTCCCAAGGCGCGCCAGCAATCGACATAAATGGGCGTGTCAGGTGTGCGCATCTTGATGCCCTTGAGGTCTTCCACCGTGCGGATCGGCCGGACCGAGCAGGTAATTTGCCGGAACCCATTTTCGAAGCAGGCTCGAGGAACGGCATAAATGCCCTTGGCGGCCATCTCCTTCGCCAGATACCCACCCAGATCACCGTCAATGGCGCGATAGACCTGAGCTTCATCGCGAAAGGCGAAAGGTAGCCCCTGCACGTTTACCGCTGGCACAACTGTGCCAATCAAGCCTCCGTTCAAGGTGAAGAAGTCCAACTCCCCGTCAACCAGCATTTTTAATGCCGCAGGATCGCTCCCGGGAAGCTGGTCATTATCGGCAAACGTCGCGACGTCTACGCGTCCGCCGGTTTCGGCTTTGACGGCCGCCCACATTTCGACGAGCCGCTTGTGCAATGGGCTGTCCGCGGGCTGATTATGAAACTGCCTGAGCTTGAAATCCGCGGCTCGAGTGCCTCGGCTGATCAAGGCCATTCCGCCTGCCAAAATGAACCGGGTTGTAAATTGGCGCCGGGAAATGTAGGACATCTCGCCTCCTGAGCCGCCGTTTTCTTCCTATCTCCGATAAGCCGAACGAGTTAACTGCGAACCGGCACGAGCCGCAGTATAGCACGGCGCTTAAGCCCCCCTCTCTCGGCAATACGGCTTCTCCCCTATTCACTTCGCAGCGAAATGTGATATAGTGCGCCTACTCATAGAACACACCCCGGGAAGCAGCGGCGGTCGTACCAAAGCTGCTTCCTTTTTTTTTGCCTGGTTGAGCCGTTTTGGCTGGAGTTCTCTTTGGCGATTTTGCCAAAAAATTTGGGGCACGCCTTTCACGGCGTGCCCCAATTTCTTGCAGCCGGCAGTCCGGGCTGACCCTATCTAGTACTTGCTCCAGGTGAACGTATCAATCGTCCAGTTACCCAGAGTTGCAACGGTATTCGCCAATCTGCGGTCGTAATGAATGGACGCGCCGTTGCCATTCAATTTTAATGTGTTTACCATCAGCGCCCCATACCAGGACGAGTTGGCGCCGTCCAGCTCAACGGGGGCATTCGGCGCAAAAATTACAGCGGCGGCTGTCGAACCGCCATGTACCTTGACGTTTCCTGTGCCTGCATATTGGATTTGCAAATATGCGGGATTTAAGCTGGCGTTGGCTATGCTGCCGCCGCCGATGTCGATGGGTGTGCTGGTATTATTTACATCCACGACGTTCACGACGATGGGCTGATAAGAGCCCGCGCCGATGCTTCCCGTCGGGCAAGGAGCAATCGAGAGCGTCTTTCCACCATTCATTGAGATGGTGTTGATGTAGTATTTAGCACCGGAGCACACGTTGGTCACTGGGTTCACGTAGGGCTGCAACGTGAAAGTGTTATTCATGTCCCCGTAGCAACCGGTAGCTGGCGCGCCTCCGCAACCGTTCGGGCTGACGTTGCCGTTGGGGCTAGTGAGCGAGGATGCAACGACCCCGGTCGGAAAGGACGTTACCGGTGTGGCCACCTGGACCGACTGAGGCAGTTTGACCTGGTAAGTCGTGCCGCAACTGGTCGCGCTGGTCTGACAGTCCTTCACATAATTTTGGATGGTGCTTGGTGTCGCCCCGGAAATGGCGTCCCCGGCACTACAAGCACCGACTCCGGTCTGCGGGCTCGAGAAGTTGCCGGTAATGCTGGTTTGCGGCGCCAAATTGGCATTTCCGTTCGAACCTATGTTGCCGTCATACGCTTGCACAGCCACCGTTCCGCCCGAAGCGGTACTGGAATCGTAGCTATCGATGGGCCCGCCTCCCGACCAATTGATGGCACCGCATCCGCTGCCGGTGGCGAACGCCGCGTAGTTGTAACAAGGCACTGCGTGGGACTCCAA
>QHYR01000005.1 GCA_003223315.1 Acidobacteriota bacterium
CGTCGTCAGTGCGCTGCTCGTCATCTTCATGGTTGCGTTGGCGCACGCCGCGCTCGGAGGCCTGGAGATCAATTGCGGCTGCTTCGGCAATAGCAGCGTAAAACCGAGCAGGGAGTTGATGCTTGACGCAGGCCTTCTTGCGCTGGCTCTGGCTGTCAGCGTGGGAGGATTTCTCTCGCATCGCGCCCGGAAGTCACAGGCTTAAGTTTGTTATAGAATCGGGTCGCCTTCACCATGCCGGTTTCTCTCCCTGCTAAACCCGTTGGGATTAGAATCGACTAGATACAATGTTCCCATTGCCTTCGATTACTCTGCAAGTCCGAGGGCGCACGCTCGCAGGACGCCTGGCATTCACGATTGTTTTGGTGGCCGTGGTGCTGCTGGGGGCCGCAGCCGGCCTGCTTTTTGTTTACTCCACGGATTTGCCGGAAATCCGCGCTCTCGAGGACTATCGTCCGAACGTCGTGACCGAGCTCTATTCCGATGATGGCCAGCAGATCGGAAATTTCGCGCTGCAGCGTCGCATTCTGCTCACCTGGGAACAGATTCCTCCGGTCCTGAAAGACGCCATCACTTCGACCGAAGACCAGCATTTCTTTGAGCACTGGGGAGTCGATCTGCCGCGCGTTATGGAAGCAGCGTGGCGCAACGTAATCCGCGGCCGCATTCGGGAAGGGGCGAGCACGCTCACCATGCAGCTCGCCGGCGGGCTTTTTCTAGACCGTTCGGACCGCAGCTTTCGCAGAAAGATTCAGGAAACCCTTCTGGCGATCCAGATCGAACGCAACTATACCAAGCAGCAGATCTTCACCATGTATGCCAATCAGGTCTATCTGGCGCATGGCAATTACGGATTTGAGGCCGCCTCGGAGTTTTATTTTGGCAGGCCCGTGGCCAAGCTGACTTTGCCCGAAGCCGCGCTGCTTGCCGCGCTCATTCGTGGTCCAGCCTATTCGCCGATCATGTATCCAAACCGCGCTCTGGAGCGGCGCAACCTGGTGCTCGATCTGATGCAGCGGGATGGCAAGATCACCACGCAGCAGGAACGCGAGGCGCGGCTGCAACCCATCAATCTCAACGTCCAATCAGCGCGAAACGAATTGGCGTCCTATTTCGTGGAAGAGATTCGCAAGTATCTGGAATCGACCTATGGAACCGAAGCGGTGCACGAGCGCGGCCTGCGGGTCTATACGACCCTCAACGTGGCCATGCAACGCGCCGCCAATGCCGCAGTGCGAGACGGTCTGCACGCCTATGAACGGCGCCACGGCTGGCGCGGCAATCTGCCCAGCGTCATCCGCGACCAGCACGCCTCGCTGCAGAATTACGATGACGACGACTGGCACCAACCCATTTCCAAAGCCGGTTACGTCAACGGCTTGGTCATGGCCGTTGATGACAAAGCAGCGGTGATCAAGATCGGCCCCTACCGTGCCGTTCTCACTCAGCCGGATTTCGCCTGGACCGGACGCCGCCTCCCCAGCCAATTGCTGCACGTGGGGGACATTGCCCAGTTCTACATCCGAGACCTTAGCGGCAGCACAGCGCACGTAACGCTGGAACAAGATCCCGGCCCCCAATCCGCCCTGGTGGCCATCGATAACGGCTCGGGCGAAGTGAAAGCCATGGTTGGCGGCTATAATTTTGAGGACTCCAAATTCAATCGGGCCACCCAGGCGCAGCGTCAAGTAGGCAGCTCTTTCAAGGTGTACGTCTACGCAGCAGCATTGGAAAAGGGCTTCACTCCTTTCGACACCATCCTTGATGCTCCCTTCACGGTCATGAGTGGCGGCCAGCCTTACGCTCCGCACAACTATGACGAACGATACGAAGGCATGATCACCCTGCGCCGGGCCTTAGCGGGTTCCCGCAATGTCCCAGCCGTAAAGCTGGCGGACAAGATCGGTATCAATGACGTCATTGACGTAGCTCGGCGCTTCGGCATCAATAGCCCTCTGCCGCCGTATCTGCCCATTACGCTGGGTGCCGCGGATTTGAATCTGATGGAGCACGCCTCGGCTTTTACCGTTTTTCCAGACGATGGAATTCGCATCGATGCGCATCTCATTCGCCGCGTCACAACGTACGACGGCGCCTTGTTGGAGGAAGCACGCCCCGCCGTGCATGATGTCATTTCACCTGAGGTTGCGCGCACCATGGTGGCCATGCTCGAAGACGTGGTCAACTTCGGCACGGGAGTCGGCGCCAAGGCACTGGGCCGGCCCTCCGCGGGCAAAACGGGGACTACGAACGATTTCACCGATGCCTGGTACATGGGATTCACACCGCAGCTTACCGCCGGGGTATGGGTCGGATTTGATGACGAGCAGAAATCACTGGGGCGCAGCGAGACAGGAGCGCGCGCCGCTTTGCCGATCTGGCCGGAGGTCATGCAAACCGCCTTGGCGGGCATTCCGGCTGAGAAATTTCCCAATGTTGAGCCGCTCGAGAAGATCGCGCTGACCAAAGAAGTGCACGTGGATACGCCCGATACTGCTCCGACGGAGGGATCGGAAGAGGGCAACGGCCACAACGCAGTGATGCCGCAGCCCGGCTTGACCCCGCAACCGGCAGCGGTTCCGCAGCTGCAACCTCCTACGAACCCACCGGACCCGCCGTCCACCGGAACGCCAGGCCCGCCGGATCCCCGCGGTCAATAGGGTCACTCCCGGGGCGGAGCCAGCTTCAAATTCGGATGGCGAGCGGTCATCCAGCCGCGCAGCGCGTCCGCCATTTCATCAAGATGCCCGGTGAAGAAATGATCGGCAGCGGGAATAAAAACGACGCGCGTCGCCTTCGCAGCTTCAGGATTAAACGTCTGGACGAAGCTCTCGAAATGAGATCTTGCGGCGTACTGATCGCTTTCTCCCTGAATCAGTAGTTTGGGTTTCGTGCACGTGCTCAAATAATCGAAACCGAGTTTACGGTCATCTATGGGCAGGCCGAGTCCAATCAATTCGATGACTCGAGGATCCAGGCAACCTGCTCGCAGGCCGACCCACGCGCCGAAGCTAAAGCCGGCAGCAAGCAAGGGAATGCCAGAAAATTGCGCTTGGAGATAATCCAGGGCGGTGCGGACGTCATCTTCTTCGCCGCGCCCATGATCATAGCTCCCTTCGCTTGCGCCCACGCCGCGAAAATTGAAGCGCAAGACCGCAAGGCCCAAAGAGTCGAGCGCCTTGGCAGTCTGGTAGACCACCTTGTTGTGCATGGTCCCCTGATAAAGGGGGTGCGGATGAGACACCACCGCGGCCAAGCGGATCTCTTGCGGTGGCTTCGGCACCCAGAGCAGGCCTTCGAGGCGGCCGGCGGGGCCGCGTAAGGCCACCTCCTTGTGGGTTGTGTCCATTTCCTGGTCAGCCCCCATTAGATAAAGCCGCAGCCGCGAGAAATTTCCCGCCTTTCGCGCGCGGCTAAGAGAATTCCTGATTACCCGGCGAGGAAGCGCCTCAGCGTTTCGCGAAGTGATCCCATCCGCTTGGTATGAGCGATGAAACTTTTCCGCCCGCTGCAACGATCTTCACTCCCGAACCACGCACAATCTCGCCAATCCGTGTGATACGCGTGCGGCCAAAAATATTCGGAATTCGTGAAACCCTCCGCATAGGAGCGGTAAAGAGCAACCCATAATCTTCGCCGCCATGAAGCGCGAGAGTAAGAGGATCGAGTTCGGGTATTCCTTGCAGCGACCCGGGAACAGCTACCAGCGGTAGCTGATCTGCATAAATGCGAGCTCCGACGCCACTCGCTCTGCAGAGCCGTCTGAGATCTGTAGAAAGGCCGTCCGAAATATCCATCATCGCTGAGGGTAAGTAATGGCGGCCTAACCAAAGAGCAAAATCGAGGCTCAGAGTCGGATAATAGTGTGGAGCGAGCAATTTCCGATAACTACGCTGTCCGCTCATTTCCCTCAGGATTAGTTCGAGCCCGAGTTGCGCCCTTCCCAAAATCCCCGTCACATAGATTCCGTCGTCAGGCCTTGCGCCTGCGCGGCCGATGCCGTCTCCGCGGCGGGCCTCCCCGAGCACCATCACATTGAGTGCTATCCTTGCCCCGTCGCCGGCACTGCGGGCCGTATCGCCGCCGGCGAGCCTCAAGCCCAGAGATTTGCTCGCTCGGGCCATGCCGGAGAGCATCTGGTTGAGCCAGGCTCCGGTGCGCTCGGCAGGCAAAGCTAGGCTCAACAGAAAAAAACGCGGCCGCGCGGCCATGGCCACGACATCGCTTGCGGCTCGAATGAGGGCTTTGTAGCCCACCGATTGGGGAGGGTGTTTGTCTGCGAGGAAATGCGCGCCCTCAAGGAACTGATCGCAGGTAACGACCCAATCCCAGCCCTGCGCATGAATCAAGGCGGCATCGTGACCGATCCCAAGCCGCAGCGCGCCACCCTCCGACGATGGGATCCGGCGGCGTATGCGTTCAATCAATTCATCTTCGAGAATTCGCAAGGACGGGATCGCTACCGGCGGCCGAATTATACCTGCCGCCGAAGAATCGATTGTAGAGATGTTAGGCGGGCCAGTGCTATGATTTTTGGAAGGTACTTGCGGACAGCTGGCCCAAATTCGAACTTTCGCACAGGTTATATGAAACTGCGCTTCCCGCTAGAATTTGGTTGACGCGGCAGACTGTCCTTTTCTAGACTGGCGTCGCTTTCGGACCAAGGCTCGCGGTCCAAGGCTTTCGTATTGTATTCGCCGGCCCAGCGGCAAGCGCTTGGGCGCTTTTTTGTTCGGCGTTAAAGAACTCGGGATTTCATAGCTCTTTATGAAGCGGCAAACCTATACATTATTCGTGGCTTCAAACCACCGGGGAAGAGTCCGTCGCATCACCATCCCGCTCTACGTCTTACATCTGCTTACCGTTTTGTCTTTGGTTGGCGGAATCACCATCGCAGTGGCAGTCGCCTCCTACACACGCATGTTATGGAAGGTTGGCGATTACAATGCGCTATTGCGCAAGCAAGACCACTTGCAGCAGCAATATCAGCAGCTGCAGGATACGGTTAAGAATACCGATCAGCGCCTTTCCTCTCTGCAATCCCTTGCCACTGAAGTTGCCATGACTTACGGCTTCATGTATCTGCGCACGAGTCCGTTTGGATTGAGCGAATCGGCTGTCGCCCAGGAACCTGCGCTTGATCACACGCTCGAGGAGTTCGACTTTTTGGCCAAGAACGCGACGACTGCGGCTCTCACCAGCCGCGGCCCGCGATTAATGCCTGCCCTCAGCCTAGGCGAGCTGACTTTCACGCCGACGCTCTGGCCCGTGGTCGGCCGCATAACGGCAGCTTTCGGCGAGCGCCTGGATCCCTTTAGCGGTGAAGGTGCGTTTCACACGGGCGTGGACATTTCCGCCGAATACGGCGAAGGCGTGCGTGCGGCCGCCGATGGTGTGGTCATTGAAGCCGCGATGCACGCTGGCTATGGCCGCCTCGTTATCGTCGATCACGGCTTTGGCGTGACGACTTGGTATGGCCATTTATCCACCTTTACGGTGCCGCCTGGTATTCATGTGAAGCGCGGCGATATCATCGGCTATGTGGGGGTTAGCGGTCGTACCACCGGACCTCACGTCCATTATGAGGTTCGCATCAACGATGCGCCGGTGAACCCCATGCGTTATCTCCGATTTACCTCCTCAGCAGAAGCCGACTGATTCCTGGCTCGTCGGAAACAGCATCAGGACTCGGCTCTACCGAACGCGCCCCCGCACAGCTCACGTGACGGCGATCCCGGCTTGCATTAAGAACAATCCGAAGTCGTACTGAGGAACAAGCTGAGTATCCGAAGGGGGCGGCGGCTTGTTAGATTGCCGAATTTTAAGTTGCCTTAGCCCACCTCCAGTATTGTACAATGTGCTCTCCAATAATTCGTTAGGGCATCTGAATTGCTCACGGCCGCGAAGCCCTTGCAATTGAGGTACCGTTTTGGTATCTTCTTTTGGTTTGAGCTGCGCTGGCGTAGCTCAGTGGTAGAGCATCTGATTTGTAATCAGAGGGTCGGGGGTTCAAATCCCTCCGCCAGCTGATTTTGGAATCGTAGCGGTGTTGGGGCGGCGGATCTCCGATAACAAGCAAGAAGGACAGACTGTTTCCTGCGTGAATAACACAGACGAGCGGGTGTCTCTCCGCGGATGGAGACGGCGCGTTCGATCTCGATAGCGATTTTCCCGTGCGGACGGGTGGGTGAGTGGCTAAAACCAGCAGACTGTAAATCTGCCGCTCCTTGCGGGCTACGGAGGTTCGAATCCTCCCCCGTCCACCATTCGCCGCAGCGTCGGTCGCCAAAAGAATCCGGAGAATTTTCCGGACCAAGTGTCACAGCACACGACAAAAAGCAACGCAAGTGCAGCACAACTCAAGACGAGAGGTAGTTTAGAGAATCTGAGTAGATTAAGGGCACCCGGTTCGGCCTGGGTAGCTCAGTTGGTAGAGCGCGTCCTTGGTAAGGACGAGGTCACCGGTTCAATCCCGGTCCCAGGCTCCAGAGTTGGCCGAAGGCCGGCGGGGGTAACTCAGCGGAAGAGTCTCGGCCTTCCAAGCCGATGGTCGCGGGTTCGAATCCCGTCCCCCGCTCCAGTCACTCGAGAGAGGTTCAGAGAAGCATGGCGAAGGAAAAATTCGAGCGCAGCAAGCCGCACGTGAACATAGGCACGATCGGGCACATCGATCACGGCAAGAC
>QHYR01000006.1 GCA_003223315.1 Acidobacteriota bacterium
TGCCCAATCTTTGAGTTCGAAGGTGCCGTCGAAGTGCGGCCGGTCTTGCAGATGAACATGTGATGGAACCCGGCGACCATCTCTTTCGGCGCGAATCGGGGCGCATGGTCGCCACGCTTACGCGCATCTTCGGAGTCCATAACCTCGCGCTGGCAGAAGACGTCGTGCAAGACGCCTTCTGCCGCGCGCTCGAGGTCTGGAAATTCCGAGGCGTGCCCGAGAACCCCTCGGCGTGGCTCATGACCACGGCGAAAAACCGCGCGCTCGACGTCCTCCGCCGCGAGCGCACCGCGCGCACCTTCGCGCCCGAACTCGGCCGCCTGCTTGAAAGCGAGTGGACGCTCGCGCCGGCGGTCGAGGAAATCTTCGCGCCGCAGGCCATCCAAGACGATCAGCTGCGCATGATGTTTTCCTGCTGCCATCCCCGTCTCCCCGAAGAGGCGCAGGTCGCGCTGATGCTCCACATTTTGTGCGGCTTCAGCGTAGCCGAAGTCGCCGCCGCGTTCGTCAGCGGCCATGCGGCGATGGAGAAACGCATATCCCGAGCCAAGAAAGTCCTCGCAGGCTCAAAGAAATTGTTCGACATCGCGGATTCCCAGGACTTCGCCGCGCGCCTTCCCTCTGTTCTCCGCGCGCTCTACTTGCTCTTCAACGAAGGCTACCACGGCGCATCGCCCGAATCGGCCGTGCGCGCCGAGCTTTGCCGCGAAGCCATGCGTCTCGCGGCGCTGCTCCGCCAGCATCCTCTCGCCGCCACGCCCGCCACCTTCGCGCTTTCCGCGCTCATGTCGCTGCATGCCGCGCGCCTGCCGGCTCGCCTGGATTCATCCGGGGAATTGCGTTCGCTCTTCGATCAGGATCGCTCGCGATGGGATGCGCATCTCGTAGAAGAAGGGCAGAAGCTGCTCGATCTTTCAGCCTCCGGTCCCGAGCTGACCGAATATCACGTGGAGGCCTCCATCGCCTGGGTCCACGCAAATGCGCCGCGCGCCGAGGACACAGATTGGGGAATGATCGTTTCGCTCTACGACAAGTTGCTGACCATTCGTCCTTCGCCCGTCGTGGCGCTCAACCGCGCCATCGCCGTCGCCCAGCGCGAGGGTCCCGAACGCGGACTCGAGGAGATTCGTGCCATCGCCAATTCCGATCGCCTCGCCGGCTATCCTTTCTATCACGCCGCGCTCGGCGAGTTTGAATTTCGCGCCGGCCGGCAGGACGCCGCGCGCGAGCACTTCCGCGCCGCGCTGGCCCTCGCCCGCAACCCCACCGAACGCAGTTTCCTGCGGCGAAAGTCACTCGCCGCGGCGCGCTGACTTCTGCCGGGCTAAAGTCATTATCCGCTCTGCCTCGGACTCTTGTCTTTTGTAGCGGGTCGTCCCGACGGCGTCTGTCGGGAGACCTCTCGGGTTTTATTTTCGCCGTTAACGTAGCGCCGGCTTGCCCTGAGTTCCGAAGGGGCTTCAGCCCGGCATCCGTCTTTTGCCTCTGCGGGTGCCCCACAGGTCGCTTCTACGTGTGGGGCACGGTCGAGATCACTGATCGGCCACCTGGAGCGCCGTGTTGGTCTGCGCGTTGCCCTGGCCGTCCAGCAGATTCAGCAGAACCGCGCGCTTCGCTGAAATGACATAGAAGATCTGCCGACAGCCGGTCGACCCGGTGCCTCCCACCGTACATCCCGCCGCGCCAACCGAACCCAAGCCGGTCGAATCCACCGAAACGCCGCTGGGCCCGAATGTCTGGTTCACGGTAATGGAGCCGCTCGCATTATCGTCGCTCGTGCCGGAGACGTTGCTGCCGCTGAACGTGGCCACGCCCACGTTATCGTCATTGCTCGAGTCCTCCGGATTGATCGTTCCGAAGGCGTAGGTTGCGGTCGGGGCGGAGGTGCTGGTCTGCGGCTCGAGCATGCCCGATTCGACGCTGGAGCTCGAGTCAAGCACAAACGCCTCATTCGCGCTCACCACCCAGAATACTGGCGGATTCGTTATGCCGCTCGTCACCAGCACGCGCCCATTCCCGGTCGCCGCATACGTCGTGCCGTTCAGGCTTTGGCTGCTGATCGAGCCGCTGTTGTTTTGCCATAAGGTGCCGGCTGTGAAGCTGCCCGCCCCGTTCGGCGTGAATGTGCCGATCGCCACATTCGACGTCGAAGGCGCGCCCACGTTCAGCGACGAGAAATAAATCGTGCTCGCTGCGCTCAGGGCAGAATTCGCGAATGGCCCTCCGATTTGCTGCAGCATCTCGCCGCCGAAGGCGTTGTTCAGAATTTGGTCATCGCTGCCGAGAATCAGAGCGTCCGTGGAGCTCACGGCATAAAGTACGGCGCCTACCGCGCTCCCACTGCCGCTGGGCGTGAACGTCAGCGTGCCCCGGCCGTTCGACGCGAAAGTGTAAGTGCCGCCGCTGTTGATGGACTCCGCGGTGGTTGGCCACGTCGTATTCAGCACGTTATCGTCGAGCAGGCCGTTCGAGTTGTTATCGAGCGCGCCTCCGCTTACCGCGCCGCCCGCAAACTGGAATACCCCGGCCGCCGCGAATTTCCCGCCGCACGTGCCGTTGCTATTGCACCAGGCGTCATTCTGCGCCGACGAGACGCCGAAGGCGTAGTTGCCGTCGGCGAGCGACGTCGCTGTCTGCTTGCGCAGCGTGCCCGCGGTGAACTGGCCCGAGGCGTCAAAGTTAGCCATGTGCCCCGTCGACGCCACCCCGCCGGTGATGTTCCCGAGCGAAGCCCGGTAATGCTGCGTCCCCGCCGCGGTGGTGATGGTCATGCACACGCGCTGATGCGAAGCGTCCGAGGCGTCCATCACGTAAGAACCGGAAGTAATGGCATTCGACTGCACGCCGCCAGTTCCGTTGAGGTTCATATCCAGCGTGCCCGCGGTGATCAAGCCATTGTTGGCCAGGCCGTTGAACGTCAGCACGCCGCCAATCAAGGCAGGTTCCTGACTGGTTTCCCCGGCGCCCGTGCCGTCGTCGAAGCCTTTGAGCAGGAAGACGTACGACCCCTTCAGCAGCGATTCGTTCCCCGCTTCGGTCACGCTGGAGCAGTCCGGGGGATTGCTGATGAGAATGCTGAGCGATTGCGTCGCCAATTGTTGCGGAGTGGCCCTATCCGTATAGGAAACCGTGAAGCCTATCGGCACGCCGCTGGCCGGACCCGTGGGCTGGCCCGTGATCGCGCCAGTGCCGCTATTCAAGCTCAGCCCGGCCGGCAAGGCCCCCGAGCTTATGGCCCAGGTGCATGCGCCGAGCGTGGCCGAAGAAGGACACGTGCCTGCTAACGTCTGGTTGTACGTTCCGCCCACCGTGCCGCCGGGCAGAGACGTCGTCGTGATCGTCGGCGGCGATGGCAAATTGACGGTTATGCTCAGACTCTGCGTCGCCGATTGCGTCGGATTGCTTGTGTCCGTCACCTTTACTGTGAAATTGGCAGTTCCGTTCGGCCCGCTCGGCGCGCCCGAAATTACGCCTGCGTTGCTCATGCCCAGGCCGCCGGGCAGTGCGCCCGCGCTGATTGTGAACGTAAAGGGATTCAAGCCGCCGCTCACTTGAACGGTCTGGCTGTAGGCGGTCCCTTCAACGCCGTTGGGCAGCGAACTGGTCGTAATGGTCGGTGCCGGCGGTTCGTTTATCGTAATGCTTAGCGCCTGCGTGGATGATTGCGCACCGGCCCCGCTCGAATCCGTCACCTTCACCGTGAAATTCGAGGCGCCATTCGGGCCGCTTGGTGTTCCAGTGATCGCGCCGGCGCCGCTCATCGTCAACCCCGCGGGGAGTGTTCCGCTACTCACCGAGAAGGTTAGCGTTCCTGCTCCCCCAGATGCCGCTACCGTCTGGTTATAAGCCGTACCCTCCGTATCAGCCGGCAGGGAAGTGGTCGTAATCGAAGGTGCGGCGGTGACGGTGATCGTTAGCGAAGCGGTTTTCGTGGTGTCCGCGACCGAGGTCGCCGTGATCGTTGCGCTTCCGCCTCCCGATGCCGGGGCGTTGTACGCGGTCGCTGTCGTGGTCTGGTTGGTGAGCGTGCCCACGCCGCTCATGCTCCACGTCGCGCCCTTGCCGCTCGAGTCGTTCGTCAATATCGCCGCGATGTTCATAATCTGACCGTCGTCAATGGCCTGCGCACCGCTCGGCGAGAGCCTGGCCGCGATCGCCGTAGCTCCATTCGGCCCGGCCCCAGCCGGCGAGCCTGACCCGCAGCCTGCCAGCGCCAAAGCGCCCAGCGCGGCAATAAAAAGAAACTTCGGGAACATCACCTTACGCGCAACGCAAGATTTCCCTCGCATAATGGACACACACTGCCCCGAGTCTCGCAATTTGGCTTTCAAGAGGACGCCCCCTACACCAATTCTGACGATAGGGGGCCTTCAGATGAGGGGCAACGGTAAGAGCAGGCTGGCGCTCCCTATTTAGTATTTAACTTAAGAACACACGAGGGGATGCGCCGTCCGTGTGCCAGACAATTGGCCACAAATCGCGCATAAACGGCCCCCTGCTGTCATCACGAGGGCCAGCATCTCGGCCCGAGGGATCTGCAGTTCGCTTTCGCGGGGGCCCCGCCCTTTCTGAAGGGTGGGTCCGAATCCTTGTAGCCCAGGGCGCCCGCCGCCCGGCGCGAAAGCGCCATCATAAAAAAGTCGCCGGGGCCCTGGGGCTTTCGTAGCGCCGCCTTCCAGGTCCGGTTCTGGGACTCCGGTGGAGTCCACCGGACTCCAGAAACCGGAGCGGCATCCGTGGCACAGGCACCGGGTGCCCCACCCTTACACGCCCGGCAACCCAGCTCTGGTGTTATCGAGCCGAAAAAAGCCGTGCCCATCACGGCGTTTTTTCGGCATGAAAATGTCCGCCGCGGCGGACGTGTGGGTCCGTCGGCTCCAGCCGTCCCAGCCCGTATTCTTGACGTATCGAGCGCGAAGAGGCGACCTGGAGCCCGTTAGGGCGAAATAACGTAGCCCACCGTGGAAACGGTGGGAAACGGTAGCGGGACGGCCCCAAGCCCCGTTAGCCGGGGTCCCCGCGCGGCACCCCTTTAGGCAGGGCGTGCCGGGGTTGTCGTGCGCCGCAACGTCCCGCCATCCGCGAAAAGTCACCTTCTGGCGGCGAAAGTCTACCAACAGGATGAGCTTTCGCCGCAACACAAAGTTGAGCTTTTCGCGGGTAAAAAAGTCGGAGCTTGCGGCGCTAAACAAAGTCGCGCGTGTTGGGGGTGGCCGTTAGGGGCGACACAGTCGCCCAGAGTCTCACCACAATTCTCGGATAATTTAATACTCAACAACGGCATGGCTCATGCGAGAGAATGCAGGCGTCTGAGAGTTTTTCTCACTCGGAGAGTCTGGCACCGCATGGAATCGCCGAAGCCTAAACCTACGGACGCCTGGTCGAAAGAGCTTGGGGGCGGAATATTGACCTTCACCAGCGAATCGGTAGGCGATCCCATCGCCAGCTACATTCACGAAGCAAAGTTTGAGAGAGGAACCAGCAGCTACTCGATGGCCCGCCAGAGTACGGAGCCTCTAACCCGCGCCGAAGTCGAAAATCGCTTCGCCGACTTCATCTCCGAAATCCGCCACGGCCAATAAAATTCGACCGTTATCTGCCGGATGGCGCACCGTTCGACAGGGCCAATTCGACTATGCCGTCATTCTGAGCGCAGCGTCCCGAGCCTTTGCTCCAGAAATCGTGTCCTCACGATTTCCGTCGGGACGCGAAGTCGAAGAATCCTGCTGGCGTCTTCGTTTTAACGCTGTCATCACGAGCGTAGCGAGGGATCTGCAGTTCGGTTGGTTTTGCGGGTGCACCCTTGCTTGCCCTGAGCTTGCGAAGGGCGCCTTCCGAAGGGTGCGTCCTAATCCTTGCTTTTCGCCTTTAACGTAGCGCCGGCTTGCCCTGAGTTCCGAAGGGGCTTCAGCCCGGCATCCGTGCCACTTACAGCATGAGCTTTCGCCGCTAACAAAGCTCGCCGCTTTCCTCTCGCACCGCGTCGCCGCCTGCGAACACGCTCTCAGTAGAGCCTCGCTTCGGGCGGCATACTCCGTGCAGATTTACATACTGCCCTCATGTATAAGGCCGTCAGCCCGCCGTAGTCCGGTATTTCTCAACCTGAGATTGCCCTCCCCATCGTTGTCCACGTAACGGCTCACCCGTGATGCGGCAACATTCGAATTATTCTCACTATAGTCGTGCCTTATGAGCGAAGCTATCAGGTCTTCACGGCTCATCCTTACAGGATAAACATGCCAAAGGATCAAAACCGCAGCGTCCAGCGCACTTTGGGCAATGTCGGTGTAGACCCGGCCATCGATTTCTTCGGTAAATGGATAACGTCGGCGCATCAAACCCTCAACAATTGACTTCGCCCGAGCGAGGTCAAGGCCCTTCTGCGCAAAACTGACCATCTCTGCAAGAACCCACGCACAAACTGCCACGACCACCGTCGCATCCATTTCATTCGCTTCAATTTCGTCGGCGTCATGGCGCGCTCCGCGATTACTCGCGATTTCGTAGGCAAATCGGCAGGCGCGAGGAATTGTTAGACGAATCCTTTCGGGAAAGGCAGCCTTGCTCGCGATCTGGTCCATAATGCTGCCAGCCTTATACGCCTTTCCCTTTGGAACCGTGTCACCTACAAATACCCATAAGGCCTTCATAACCGCTTCGACAAATTTGCCGCCCTTCGCAGCGGCATCGTCCCA
>QHYR01000007.1 GCA_003223315.1 Acidobacteriota bacterium
TGCCCACCACTGCCTTGCCTTTTAGCTTGCCCACGGAACGCAGATACCGAGTCGCGGCGAGCAGGACGCCATCCCCATCGACAACGCGCCCTGAAGCTGTGACAAACATGGCGCGGTCGGCATCACCATCAAAAGCGACACCCAGGGCGGCACCCGCTTTCGGGACTTTTTGCTGCAGGTCCTGCGGATATAGGGACCCGCAGTTCGCATTGATATTGCGTCCATCCGGGTTGTCGTGAATGGCGATAACATTTGCTCCAAGCGAGCGGAACAGGGCCGGAGCAAGCGAACTGGCTGCGCCATTGGCACAATCAAGCACGAGTTTAAGACCGGAAAGGCTCGACCCCGGAATCGCGCAGCCGCGCAGGAATTCGAGATAAGCGTCATCGAACTGCCTGTCTGGTGTGAGCCGCACCGCCGGGACAGGGGCTTGAGCATTGCGATGTCGCACGATTTCGATCTCGATCTGTTCTTCTATATCATCGGGAAACTTCATCCCTGACCCCGCAAAGAGCTTTATTCCATTGTCATGGTATGGGTTATGCGAGGCTGAGATCACCACCCCGGCCGCAAACCCTTCCTTGCGTACCAGGCAGGCTACCCCCGGCGTGGTGATGACTCCCGCGAAGGAGTTGTGAATGCCTTCCTTGGCGAGCCCGGCGGCGATTTCCGAGGCGATATGGGTACCGGATTCGCGAGTATCGGTGCCGATAAGCACGCGAGGATGCTCATTCTGCAGGCGTAGATAGCCTCCTATGCTGCGGCCCACCCAATAAAGAGTTTGGTCGTCCAGGGGATATTCGCCGGGAATTCCCCGGATGCCATCAGTTCCAAACAGTTCTTTGGACATTTGAAAGGTTCAGTCTCGCGTAAAGGGGGTTCGCGAGCGTGAGTTATCGTAGCACGATGATTGGATTATTCGGATGCCTCAGGGGGTATCTTTGTGGGTAAAAGGGAGACGTGAAACTCAACGGGGGCCAGGCGTACCACCTCTGTTCCGTAGGGGACCCCGACCATGCTCGTGGAGAGGCGTATGGAAACGTCGCCCGTGGGAGCGGTAGCGAGGTCTACATCAAGGGTTAGGTCGTTGGGCGTGAGGCGTCGAAGCAGCCCCGAGCGCCCACGGAGCACCACCCGGATAGCATTGGGTGGCGCCCCGCCTATAGCGAGCCCGTCAGGCACATTCACAAAAGCTACCGGGACGCTATAGCCGACCTGCGCGAATGGCTCAGCGGTATAGGTGGCCCAAAGGAAGAATGAGATACCCAAAGCGATGAGCTTTAGACGCAGATTTTGCAGGAAAACTCTTCGGAGAAGGCGCATCAGTCAGCCTTCCCCGTCACGCGCGTTCCTGGAACAGGGGCGGGCAAGACCATGGTGGTGCGGAAACGCCGGAAGAGATTGGCAAGCCGATCGGTTAGCTGCTCTACGCTTAAGCCCAGCTCGATCGTGCCACCAACGGCCAAGGAAATAGCTCCGGTTTGCTCCGAGACGGCTACCGCCACCGCATCGCTTTCTTCCGTGACACCGATAGCGGCCCGATGGCGGGTGCCCAGCTGGTTGGAGGTTAACGGGTTGAGCGTAAGGGGCAAAAAACAGGCTGCGGCTGCAATGCGCGTGCCCTGTACGATTACAGCGCCGTCGTGCAGAGGCGACCCGGGGCGGAATATGGCGAGCAGCAAGTCGTAGCTCAGATTAGCGTCCAAGGGGATACCGCTCTCGATATAGGTTCGCAGGCCAACGTCACGCTCGAAAGCAATCAAAGCGCCGATGCGATTCTGGGAAAAGTAGCCCGCGGCCAGCACTACGTCATCGAAAGAGGAGGCGGGGCTGTTCGACGAGAAACGGGCCAAGGAAAGATTCCGCCCGAAGCGGTCGAGGGCGCGGCGGATTTCCGGCTGAAAGAGTACGATAAGAGCGATCGCCACATAAGGCAGCAAAGTGTCCAGAAGCCATTCCACCATTTCGAATTGCGCTTTGCGAGCGCCTTCATACAGGATAATGAGGAGCAGGATGGCAATCAGCATCTGCATGGCGCGCGTCCCACGCAGCAGCTTCAAGATGTAGTAAATCAGCATGGCGATGATCAGGATGTCCAGCTCCGCACGCAGGGTGAGGCGCGCAAGTGGATTAGAGATCATTGCGGCGACCATCTGTCTAGCAACCATGCGCGTAAGGTTACGGTAGCGCAGCGGGTCCTGAGGAGCAAGCCACGTTCTTATTTCTAGAAAATGAAGATGCCGACGGATCGACGAGAGTGTTAACGTTTACAATGAAGGCGTCTGCCGAGAGTCCCTTGGCGTGATCGGCCTTCCTGACCTCTCGCGAGCAAGAAACTAGCGATGGCCACAACGAACGTCCAAATCACCCCGACGCGATCGACGCTGGCCCAGCGTATTATCGCCTTAGGCGTAGTTTTCGCCTTCTTCTATTGGGCCTCCAGCATTGTGATGACACTCATGCTGGCCGTGCTTCTGGCATATTTTCTCGACCCCGCCGTCGTCTTGCTGGAACGCCTTCACATTCCGCGGGCGCTGGGAGCTCTGGTGGTGTTGCTTGTGGCCATAGCGGCGGTTGGTGCGATCGGCTATCTTTTAGTGAACCGCACACAAAGTTTCGCATACGCCTGGCCGCGTTACAGCGCTGTTCTCAGGCGAGCGGCAGAATCTGTGGACCGCAAGATTGGCACGATTGAACGGGCGTTTTCGATTACCGTCCCGGAGCCGGCTCCGACGCAGCCCAGCGTAAGCGCAAACGAAATGCAGGAAGTCCGAAGCTGGCTGCTGCATGGAATTGGCACGATCACCTCGGGCCTTCTGCTTTGGGCATTTCTCCCATTCCTGGTCTTCTTTATGCTCGTGGCGAAGCCTAGACTTTGGCACGCCACGATCGAGCTCTTTTCCGATGCTTCGCGTGCGGACGTCAGAAGCGCGCTGGACGATGTAAACGTGGTTTTGCGCAGTTACGTGGCGGGGAGCAGTCTGGTGGCCGGGATTCTCGCGGCGGCCTGCTGGATTTTTTTTGCCATCATGCATTTGGATTACGCATTTCTGGCTGCGCTCGTTTCGGGCTTGGTCAACATGATTCCGTACATCGGGGCGATTCTCAGTTGGATTCCGCCATTTTTGATCGGGCTCGACAAGTGGCACAGCATCGGCCCGTTTTTAATCGTGGCCGGGGTACTCAGCGGCTTGCATCTAATCGCTGCGAATGTGCTTATGCCCGCGATTGTGGGCCGCAGCGTTCACCTGAACGCGCTGGCAGTCACCGTCTCGTTGTTGTTTTGGGGATGGCTGTGGGGCGCCTTCGGACTGATCCTGGCCATTCCCATTACGGCGACGCTCAAAGTGGTCTGCGATCACGTGCCCGATTGGCAGCCTTTGGGACGCTGGCTGGGCGCCTAACTCAGTTTGTGGTTAAGTCTGCAACGATTTGAGAAATATCGCCATTCTGTTGAAAAAGACGAATCGCGGCGATTCCTGCCGCGCCGGCTTCACGGCACGCTCGCGCGTTTTCGAGTGTAATTCCTCCGATGGCAATCACCCGGATGGATACCGCGCTGCAAATTTGCGCCAATTTTAGCAACCCTTGCGGAGGACCAAAGGCTGCCTTGGAGGGTGTCTCAAAAACAGGCCCGAAGAAAAGATAATCGGCACCTTGTTCCGTCGCAGTGATCGCGCCGCCTATCGAGTGGCAGGAAGCGCCTAGGATAAAGTCTGCCAGTCCAGAAGCCCGCCGCGCATCCACCAGCACGCGAACCGGCAACGATTTTTCGCCAGCGTGCACGCCCGCAGCACCCGCAGCCCAGGCCACGTCGAGTCGATCATTGACCACAACGCGTGTCTTGCTTTGTGCAGAAGCGCTCTTGCAAACTCGAATTGCCGACCGCGCAAGATCTACCAGGTCTCGTCCCGGCAAATCTTTCTCTCGGATTTGAACCCAATCAACTCGCGCACGCACAGCATTTTCGAGGCGCTGCGCCAAGGCCGATTGGCGGTTCTGGCCCGGCTGCAAGTGCAAGGACTGCCGGTCAGTTACATAGCAGACGAGAAATTTATTGGCTTTTTCCAAAGGTCAAGAGCCCGGATTCTGCCCTACGGGGATTGCCGCCGCAACATTCCGGCAGCGACGACGATATCGAGCGCGCCCAGCCCCGTGACCACGCCGCGCACGGATGGATGCAGCAGGAAGGGCCGAAGGCTGGGATAGTGACTCAGGAAGTAGTTTCGGTCCCACAAGCTGAACCACGGCATGAACAGGAGAACAACTCCCACCTCGAATAGAAAGAGAGTGCCGAGGACGTGGATCAGCCGCGCAAGGAAGGAGCGGGCGCTAACGCTCGTTTCCGAGTGAGGAGAGCCGTTCGGCAACGTCGCGGTAGTCAATGTTCATGCCGTAGACTTGCGAGAAGCTCTTTCGAGCGGCGGCCATATCGCCGGCGAGCTCTTGCGCTACTCCTAAATCATACCGCAGAGCAAGGATAGTTTCTTGATCCAATCCGGGCATGGCTAAGGCACGTTCGTACCATGTGGCGGCAATGGCCGGCTGGCCCTTTTCCATGAAGGCCAACCCCAGGAGCGTGCAGCACTGCATCGCGTAGCGGAAGGCCTGGCCCTTACTGCTGCCCTTTGCCACTTTCTGAAACTCGCTGATGGCCTCTTCGATGAGACCCATCTCCCGATAGGCGATTCCCAAGTTATAGTGCGTCTCCAAATCCTCATCTTCGGCTCCCAGCTCGCCAACCTCGGCACGAAATTGATCGAAAATCTCACTGAGTGGGCTTGCTTGGTTCTCAGGCGCCTGGGATGAGCTTGCTGCCGCGGATTCCGCATCTTCCTTCGTGTTCGGGGAATCGCTCGTACGCTGCCTTGCGTTTGGATCTGCCTTGAGCGACGGCAGGGCCGCCTCGAGGTCGCTGGAAAGCGCCTCTAAGAAGTCTTTTGCGTTAGACGGCCCAGCACTGGATCTTTCACCGGCGGTTTGCGAAGTCTCCAGCTCCAGGAGGTAATCTGCGCTCGAGGCGTTCCTTGCTGAGCGCGCTGGACCATCTGCCCGGAGAGCTTCTTGGATCTCCGCCGCTTTGTCGATGACTTTGGACCCAGGAATATCAAATTCCGGCGCTGCTTGGCTTGGAGATTCAGTAGACGTAGCGGATTCAGCGGCCGGCGCATCCTTCGTTTCATTTGGAGCGCCATCAAGTTCCGTTGCAAGCGCCGCCCACTCTTCGGAGAGATCTAATTCATGGACGCCAGCTTGTTGGGCGCCAGTTTCGCCGCGTACCTGCGCGGCAGGTTCCTTTCTTTCCGCCGCCT
The DNA here is from genome assembly GCA_003223315.1 of Acidobacteriota bacterium. GTDB lineage: Bacteria > Acidobacteriota > Terriglobia > Acidiferrales > UBA7541 > Palsa-189. The sequence continues at coordinate 5,313 of QHYR01000007.1, forward strand.
TTGCTGGCGCGATCGATTCGGCTTTTTTGGGTTCCGCCGTATCCTGTGCCACCGAGAACTCCCGAGCCGGCTGTTCTTTCCTGGGAGTAGCGGGTGGTTCTGTCGTACGCGCGGCCTGTTGGAAGCGCTGGCGCAAATCGGCGAAGCGTTCGGCGGCGTCTATATTCCCGCGTTCCGAGTGGATCTGCTCGAGCTGCGCGGCCAGTTCCGCGGTTCGTTTCTCATCGCCTGCGCCAAGATAATGGTCGAGCAAGCGCTCGAGCGTCGGTGCGTGGCCCGGAACTCGCTGCAAGAGCACTTCGAGGAGATCGATGGCCTTTTGAGTGAGACCGTAGCTCGAAAACAGGTCTATATCGGTGAGCGCTTGCGTCACGTACCGCTGTGTTTCCTCATCGAGCTGAGGCTCCATAGGCGGAGGCGGAGCGGTTGGTTTTTGGGGCGCTGCGGGGGGCACTCTCTCTGCGAGGGGCACAGTCTGTGCGGGGGCGACTCTCTCTGCGAGAGGCACAGCCTGTGCAGGAGCGACTCTCTCCGCGAGGGGCACGCTCTCTGCGGGCGCCGGCCTCTCCGCTCGTTTGCTTTGTGCCTTCTCCGTCGATTTGCCTTTCAGCTTTTCGTATTCGTGGCGGACCGTTTCATTGTTGGGATCAAGCTCCAGAATTTCTTCGTAGATCTGCGATGCCCGCTTTCGGTCGCCCACCGTGTTACAGATGCGCGCCAGTTCCGCAAGCGCCTCTGGCAGATGAGATGAATCCTTCTTGTGTTTGTAAAATTCCACCAGCCATTCGCGGGGCTCGATGTTCTCGGGTAGCCGCTCGGCGGCGGAGCTGAGCATATGCGCCAGCGCCTCATCCTCGCCTTTCTCAACCATCGCGGTCCGAATCATTTCGATGAGCGGGAGAGCGGCGTCAGGTTTGCCACCCTCAAGCAGCTTTGCAGAGAGCTGGCGCAAGGGTGCGAAGTTGCCTGAATTACGAGCGAAGATTTTGGACGCGAGTTCGATAGCCGGCTTGGTTTGCTCTCCTTGCAGGTAGATCTGGATGAGCAACTCGGCGGCATCGCCCCCTCGTTCTAATTCTGGCAGTGAAGCGAGGAGCGTAACTGCCGCGGAATTTTGTCCCAGCGCGCTCAGGGCTCGCGCTTTGATGACAAAAACATGCGCATCCTTGGCGTCGATCTTGATGGCGCGATCGGCATACTTGATCGCCTCGGCATGGTTACCGCTATTGTGCAGTTGCTCGGCCCCGCTGCGAAACGTCGCTG
>QHYR01000275.1 GCA_003223315.1 Acidobacteriota bacterium
CTGAGTATGGAAAGGCCGCGAAATCAGGATTTGGGTTCGGTGATGCAACGGCTGGCCGAAGGAGACCAAACGCGACTCATGGTCCTGGCATTGGCTGCGGCGCTGGCGTTGCCGATCTGGCTGCTTGGGCGCAAGGCGAATGGGCAGTGCGAGCCACTCATCCTGGGAGCCGTGGTGGTCTGGATGCTGCTGGTCTCGCCGGTGGCCGAAGATCACTACTTCTCGCTTTACGTCTTGCCGGCGGCATACGCGCTGGCCGCGTTGATGGATGCGGATCGGTCGGTGCGTCGGTGGGGCTACGCGGCCCTTACCGCTGTGGGTCTTCTGAATGCGGGCGCAGTGCTCGATATCGGCCGGCGCTTTGAAATCTACGGCGCCGTGTTCTGGGGAGGATTGCTCCTGCTATGTTTGCTGCTGTATCTGGCGCATTACGAAAGCCAGCAGCGGCGTCCGGACACAAGGGGTTAGTGGCCGACTTGATTGGCGGCGGCCGGCGTTTGTACCTCTTTGGTCTTACTGCCGTCCGCTCGCCGCTTTGGCGAAAAACTCCTGCTGTCGGCGGGGCATTTCCTGCGGCGCAACATCTTCTTTGTGCGTAGCGATGCCCCACTGCTGCCCGAACGGATCGGTAATCTTGCCATAGCGATCGCCCCAGAACATGTCTTGCACAGGCATGTCCACGCGAGCGCCCGCTGCAACCGCGCGATTGAAAATTACGTCCACATCCGGCACGTACAGGTGCAAATAGATTGGATTGCTGGCTCCCTGACCGGCGCTTGGAGCGATCTGACCCATGGCGTCGTTCACGAAAATAATCGAATCGCCGATCTTCAGTTCGGCATGCATGACCTTGCCATCGGGACCCGGCATGCGTACGGTCTCGCTGGCGCCAAAGACTTGCTTATAGAAATCAATGGCAGCGGCGGCATTTTGGAAGACGAGGTTTGGCGTAATCGAATGGAATCCCTCAGGAACTGGCTTCACGTTTGGCATTTCTGCCCTCCTGAATTATTCTTCGGGCCGGATCCGCTAGGCGAATGCTCACAGAAAACTGCGGTAAGTGCAGTTTCCAACTAGGACGCGCCGATGTCAAGGAATCTGCGGCGAGGCTCGGCAGGCCATTGTTACAGCAATGTAGCGACGGAAATTTCCCTTTGCCCCGGGCTAGGCCCACGGACTCAGCTTACCTGCTAATGCCCAAAAGAGAAGAGTTCTTCTATGTTAGCGGCCGGTGCGAGGGCATATTGGCCCTCGCACCGGCCTGGACGCTTTAGAAGTTGAGCTTCAACCCAAGTTGTATCGCGCGGTTGCCGCCCGACCCGATGATCGGGTTGCCCGTTGCGAAGTCTGGCGTCTGTGACCCGTCTCCAAACGCGGTCGTGTTCGAGGGGTCATCGCCGTTATGCGAGCCATTGTTTGCGCCGTTAGGATTCGAGATGGTGGCTCTGTTGAGCACGTCAAACACCTCGAAGCGGAACTGGGCGCTGAACCGCTCCTTGAACGTGAACGTCTTGAATAGCGAGAGGTCCCAGTTCCTGAAACCGTTGTCGCGGAAGATGTTCCGGCCCATGGTGCCAAAGGCCCCCGGGGCCGGAGGAACCAGGACCGAGCCACCGTCCACGTAGCAACCACCGGCCGCCAACGTTGCGGCTGAGGGGGCGACCGCCGTACACTGCGCACCCATTGCCGCTGAGTTCGGGAAGGTGTAGCCGAGGCCACTAATCCCGGATTGTGTCGTGCACGTGGCAGGTCCAGGGAAGCCAGTGCAGAAGGGGATGGAACTGGAGCCGGATTTGAAGTCGTTCGGGTTCCCGAAGAAATCCCAACGAACATTCTTATCCCCACCTGTAGTGAAATTGTTGCTCTGGTCGGCAATGTTCCAGGGCTGGGGGCTCTGAACACTCACGATGGAGTTGATCTTCCAGCCTTCCAATAACTGGCCAAAGCCTTTTTTCCCGGGAATTTCGTAGCCGGTTGTGAAGGTGAAGCGGTTGCGGACGTCGAAGTCCCCGCTGGCGTACTCCGCCCTCGGATTGGTGCTGTCCTGCGGCAGCGGTCCGAAACGATTCTCGGAACCGTTGTCCAGGCCGTGACCATAGGTGTAGCCAGCGGTGAAGTTCAGCCCGTGACTAACTCGCTTGGTCAGGGTAGCTTGCAGGCTGTTGTAGTTGGAATACCCATCGTTACTATACCAGTTGATGTAATACAAGTACGGGAAGGCGGTAGCGAAGGGCTGTGTGCCGGTGGCGATATTGGGTTGATTCAGGTCGACAAACCCCGTCAGTCTTGTGCCGTGATTGCCGACATAGCCAACCTCCAACGACAGGTTGTTGGTGAAGGCGCGCGTGACGCTCAGGTTCCAATTCGTGACGTAGGGAGTGTGAAGATTCGGATCCGCCGCCGAGATGTTGCACTGTGCCGTAGCGGTGCAGGCGACGGCGCCGCCGGTCGGGAAAACAGGGCCATTCCAATTGAGTTGAGTCCCCTTGCTGAAATTGACGGTGCCGAGGCCGATGGTGCCGCCTGCGGACTGACAAGTAGCTAGGGTCGCGCCCACACAGGCGCCGGTGGGGATGGCGCCGATGCTGCCGCCCGTGAAGTTGTTGAGCCCGGCTTGCTGCAGGAAACTAGCCGCGGCGAACGACGAGTAAATGATGCTCGCCCCGGCCCGGATCACGGTCGTCCCCTTGCCCGAGACATCCCAGGCAAAACCCAGGCGTGGCGAGAAGTCTCTGTAGTCCGGCTTCCACACATTGGGTAATGATGCTTGACCCACCTGAATCATTCCCAGCGTCGGACTGAAGCCGCCCAATTGGTTGTTAGCCTCGTGGAATGGGGATGTGTAGGAATAGCGCAGGCCAAGGTTGACGATCACTTTCGAGGTCAGGCGCCAGTCGTCCTGAACGAACCCTGCGGCATCCATCCAGGTCATCTTGCGAATGGCATTGCCGGTGAGTAGAAATCCTCGGCCCGGATTCCCGGCGAAAAAGTCCTCAAGTGCGCAGGATACCTTTACCCCCTTGGCATTTTTGCAGTCGGTGAGCCCTGGGGTGTTGCCATTCAGGAAATCGATACGGCCCCGCGTGTCGTGGACGGCGGAATCGGTCTCGATGTGCCCGTACTCACCGCCAAACTTGAAGGAGTGCTTGCCTAACAGGTAGGAGACGCTGTCCGTCAAATCGTAAAACGGATTCGGGCCATTTTCCACCGGACGGCCGCGCCAACTCCCGATTTGAGCGCCAAAACCAGAGATAGTGACGCTGGGAAAGCCCCCATAATTCGTCACGCCCGTGTTGAGGGCATAGCTCTTCCCATCGGCGAAAACGTTGCGGTCGAAGGGCAGAAGCAGTTGCCCATTACGCTCGTAGCCCAGCCTAAGTTCGTTCACCACGGTGGAACTGGGGGTCCATACCCAGTTGCCAACCACGGTCCAGTTGCGTATCGAAACGGTGTCGTCGAAGGCTGGATTCACCATGGCGTGATCTTCTCCCACGCCGTCGTAGTGGCCCAGCCACAACATGCCATTGATCATGTGCTTGCTGTTGATGCGATAGTCCATTTTCGCCACACCATTGTCACTGGTGTTCGTGTTGGGAAAAGTGCTGAGGTAATTGGTCGAGGTCGTAGCAGCCCCCTGGATGAGGCCGCCTGTGCATGTGGACGCGGCCGTTAACTTGCCCGAGGGGCATCCCAGCAAGGCCAAGCTAACCGGGCTCACCGGTATGGCCGGGGTGGCGTTTTGCAGCGCCATGATGGCATTCACCATGCCACTCTTCGCACCGCTTGCGCCGCCAACGAAACCCGTCGCGGGAACGGTGTTGCCAAACGCGTTGCCGATGAAGGAACGCATGCCCTCATAGCCCGCGAAGAAGAAGAGTTTGTCTTTCTGGATCGGCCCGCCCACCACGCCGCCGAACTGCTTCAACGTTAGGGGCAGCTTGTCGCATGACGCCGGGAGCGATGGGTTAGACACGCAGTTTCCACTGCCGTCCAGACCGGGATTGAAGATGTTGCGGGCATCGAAGGATTGGTCGCGGCCAAATGCATAGGCCGTGCCGTGAAGGGTGTTGGTCCCCGAACGGATTCCGACGTTCACCACGGCCCCGGGCTTCCAGCCGTATTCCGCTTTGGGATTTTCCTCCAGATTGAATTCCTGGATGGCGTCAATGGGCAGGATCGTGGCTCCATCGGTGATGAAACTCGAGGCGCCGGTCACAGGCCGGGCGTCATAGAAACTAGCATTTATGACCCCGTCCACCATCCAGGCGGATTCATCGGGACGAATGTTGTTGGTGCTTTGGGTCCAGGGTCCGCCGCCCGGCTGGACCATCACGCCCGGGCGCAGAGACAACAGGTACTGGTAGTTCCGGCCATTCAAGGGCAGGTCATTGATGTCCGCGTTGTTCAGTGTGCCGCCCAGGGTGGCGTTGGTGGTCTCCACCAGCGGGATGGCTTCAGTGACCGTGACGCTCTGGGTTTGCTCGCCGGGCTGAACGGTCAAGTCAACCCGAATCTCCTTGCCCACCTCGAGGATCACGTTCTGCCGCTCCATCTTCTTGAACCCATTGGCCTCGACGCGAACCACATATGCGCCGGGAATCAGGGTCGGAGCGTTATACTCGCCGGCGTCATCGGTGGTCAGGGTTCGCGCGACGCCGCGGTCTTTGTCTATGATGGTCACCGTGGCGCCCGATATGACCCCGCCACTTTGGTCCGTAACTGTGCCCAGAATGCGCCCGAAATTGGCTTGGGAAAACAGCGGTAAAGAGAACAGCAGCACACCCAGCGTGGCCAACAGCAGGAACGTAATTCTACTGGTAAGGCCCGAAAAGGATGCGCGAAACCCCGACGTCATAGAACTCATCGTTTCACCCCTTCGAGAATTTTGAGATACACCTAAGCCCGACAACCGGACCGGAAACAGCTGATGGGCAGCGTTTACTCCGTCTGAGGAGCAAAGTCAAGGGATAATTTGTCAAAACAATAATTCGCTTCGGACGGCCCTTGGGTTACTGGGTCTCACAGGACGCTTCGACTGCGCGTGCCCGATTTTCCTTCGGGGCCCGGCGAGAGGAGTGTTACGGAGTGTGACGACGAGAATTGCCGCTTACGGCGTAACCGAATTTCAGTGCGCAAGCGAGGTGCAGTTCCTCTCCGAGACAGATGACAGCCTGAAAGAAACTAGTTGCTATTCGCCCAAGCCAGCTTGGCTTCGCCGCATTCGATGATGATGGTGCTAAAGCGGTCGACGTCGTCCTTGCTGACAAAAGGATGGGGATCGCCCGGCTTACGGGAATGCAGGGCGTCGATTTTTGCGAACATATTATCGAGGGCGGCATGGATGGAAATAATCGCATCTACGCCGGTTTTATCTTCGATCTCCCGGAAGCGCTTCGCCGAAGCGATATAGGTTTTGATCATCGTCTGCGTGTCGGGGAACACCTGAACGCCGCCTTGCACGAGATTCATGGTTGTACCGCCGATCATGCCGGCGAGATGGCGCTGATTGCCGTCCTTCACGGGGAAAATGATCGATAGATTGTCCGCCGAGGCACCCGGAGTGGAATACAGCGTGACGGTGGTATCTCCGAGGGTTAGCTTCTGACCATCCCTAGCCACCATGTCCTTCACTGGTTTGACTTTGGCCGGAGAATTATCGTTCGCCAAGAAATCCCAATCGCCTTCGGACATGATCACCCGCGCGGATGGCACACCTTTCTTCAGAGCATTGATGCCCCAGGACTGATCGGAATGCGAGCGAACGATGACGGCATATCTAATGTTCGCAGAGTCGAGGCCGAACGTCCGTAATTCATCAAGCAGTTCGGGAGTGACCCAATCGAAATTCGTGTTGATCAGAATGATCCCCTCGGAGGTAGTGAGCGCCCAGGTGGATTCCGTCTTTGTTCCGATGTAATAGAGATTGTCAAACACCTTCGCGGGCGGGGCATACCATTTTTCGCGCGGAGTCGGAATCAACTTCGCAGCCTCGCCTGGTTCTAAGGGAACGTCCTTGCCCGCCGGTTGAGGCCGCGCGCCTGGTTTCGGCTCAGCGCACATCTGGTTGAAGGCCGAATTGAAGATGTGCCAGGGTTGCGGGTTCGGAGTCTTGGGCGAAACGGCAGCTTTGGCGGCCGCGACATGAGCCTGGGCAGCTTCGGTCTGCCCAATCGCAGCGATCGAACCGCCCAGTACCAAGGCGATCACGAAAATCGCTGAAGACAAATATTTCAATTGTTTCATGGACTACTCCCGCCGATGGGCCGCATTCGACTGCCGGTTTTCGGCGTTGCTTATACACTAACCGCACGCAGCGCCGCCACATTTTTTGGGCGCGGCGAGGGCGCGTGCACATCGGAACGATTTAGGTACACAATCATTTGACTTGACAAGGACAGCCTCATGCTATAACAAACGTGAATTCAGGTATTCGCGTGAAAACGCGGGGACGGTCTAGACGTCCGCAGAGACTACCAGGACTGAGGAGTGTGTCATGAGATTCAGGAACGTTTTCCTTCTGCTCTTTTTTGCTTCTTTACTTAGCCTTCAATCGCTTATGGCCCAAACCCCCGGCACGGGAGCTCTGACCGGCACGGTGAAGGATCCGTCCGGCGCCGTGATTCCGAATGCCACGGTAACCGCGACGAGTGTGGATACCGGCCAAACGCGAACAACCATGACCGGGGGCGACGGCGTTTACCACTTTAGCTTGCTGTCTCCCGGAAATTACCGCGTAGCGCGCAAGCGCAGACCGTTATCGTGGAAGGCGAAGTCGAGAATATTCAGACCGCCAGTTCGGCGCTGGGCACCGTGGTGAACACGCGCAGCATGGAAGCGCTCCCCTTGAGCACTCGGAATTTCACGAATCTTTTGGCCATGACCGCGGGGGCCAACGCCGGCGTGGCGAACTCCACGACCTTGGGCAAATCTGCGACGGGCATCGCCTTGAACGGCGCTGACATCGGCCAAAACACCTACCTGCAAGACGGCGTGGCCGTGAATACGTGGGCGAGTACCAACACTACGCAAGAAGGCACGAACTCGGGTGCGTTTCCGACGCCGAATCCGGACACCATCGAAGAGTTCAAGATTCAGACCTCGAACTATGACGCCGGCTACGGCCGCAATCCGGGCGCCAACGTCAACGTCATCACCAAGTCCGGCACCACGCAATGCCGCCGGTGGATCGAAGCTGGTGCTGAACCAAAGCCAATTCGGCGGGACGTTTGGCGGCCCGGTGAAGAAGGACAAGCTCTTTTTCTTCGTGGCTTATCAAGAGACGGCGGAGAAGAACGGCATCGCCGGGTTTGGCTACTCGGTGGTGAACTTGTCTCCGATTCCGAATATGCCGCGTGGGAGTTGCCCGCTTTCAGCCACCCAAGAGTCCCAGTGCGATTTGACAGCTCAAGCTTTTGCCCAGTCATTGGGTACCATTGTTTCCCAGGGGGCCACGGCCACTCCAAATATTAAGCAAGATAAGACCACCACTGGAACAGTAAAGGTTGACCCCAGTGGAACGAACATCAATCCGATCGCTCTCCGGCTCATGCAGCTCCAGCTACCCAATGGCCAATACGTAATGCCTGGCGCATACACGGCGAACGGCGGGTGCTCCGCTGTGACGTCTGCGTGCCAATACCCGCTCTCCAGCTTCACCGACCCCGCCACCTTCCATGATCATCAGGGCATGGGCAATTGGGATTATATTCTGAGCAACAAGCACACTTTGTCGGGACGCTATTTCTTTGAACAGGATCCCACCGACGGGAATTTCGCTTCGAATGGAACGCGGATCACGGCGACCAACATCCTGCCCGGCTTTCCGGTTCACTCGCAAAAGACTTATCATGCCGCGCTACTCAGGCTCACCTCGGTTCTATCCAATAATCTCGTCAACGAAGCCCGCGTCTCCTATCAGCGTGTGTTTGCCCAGGCCAACAATTTAAATACGTACACCAATTCGCAGATGGGTATTACCGATTTGACACCGGGAGTGGACAACCTATCCCAGGTCAGCATCACCGGTTTGTACAGTTTTGGATCGAATACCGCCTTTGGACTCTCCAATAAGAGCAATCAGTTCGAGCTTGCCGACCAAGTCTCCTGGACGCATGGCAGACACACATTCCGGACCGGCGCCGAGGGACAGCACGTAATCAACGACGCGAGCAGCACGGGTAGCACGTATATGAACGTAGGGTTCAAATCTTTTGCCGATTTCCTGATTGGGCTGCCAGCGTGCGTCGCCGGGGCCACAGGCCCGGCGACCGTCGTCCCTCACACTTCCAGCGCTCCGAATGGCGTTCCGTGCAATGGGAGCACATCAGCGAGCAGCGTTAACAGCGCCGGCGGAACAACCCAAGCCAACGCAAATTATCAATATATGTTCCGTCTCAACTACATCAATGCGTTCGTCCAGGATGATATAAAGCTTACCCCGCGATTTACTGTGAATGCCGGCGTCAGGTGGGAGTGGGATGGATTTCCGACATTGGCGAACGGCGTTTCCAGTACCTACTGGCCCAGTATGGCCTTGGCCTCGCCTGTCCCGGGTACGGGATGTGTACTTAATGTGCCGGCCGGGGCAGGCTCGACTGGAACGGGATGCAGCCTCGCGGGATTTGTCGTGCCCAATAATTACACGGGTAATCTTCCGGCGGGCGTCAACGGAATTCAAGGTGCCTACATGCCCATGCGGGTCATGCCCGGCGCAGTCAACGTCCAAAAATCGCCACTCGCAAGCTGGACGGTCCCAGGTGTGGCTCCGGCTTCGGTCCCGGGACCCGTGGGCGGCTTCGGGTTCACACCACTGTGGGGCAACCCCGCGACAAATCAAACTTCGAACATTCAGCAGAACCTGGTGCCGCAGAATCTGACCACGCCGCTGACCTACGAGTGGAACCTGAATACGCAGTATGAATTCCTGCCGAATTGGGTTCTCGAACTAGGTTACGTGGGCTCGCATGGTATCCGCCAGGAGCAGGGAGGATCGGTAATCAATGCGAGCTATTGGAACCCGGCCCAGTTGATCACCCCCGGCAGCCCGCTGGCCGTTGCGAACGGGATCAACTGCGACAACCTCACACCAGCCACAGCTTGCAACACCGCCGCCAACGCGAACCTGCGTACGCCCTTCTTGGGGATGTCCACAAACTCGAACCTGTTTGCGACCAATGGCGCCTACGTATTCAATGCTTTGCTGGCAACTGTGAGGAAGCAATTTTCCAAGGGATTACAGCTTCAACTGTCGTATACGTGGTCTAAAGGCTTGATCACACAGGGCTATGGCATCAACACGGCACCTTACTCGGTTTTGCAACTGGGGGCCAATCCCGATTACCATCCGCAGCGCGTGGTGATCAATTACGTATGGAATCTGCCGGTGCACATGAATGGAATTGGCGGAAAGATTCTGAATGACTGGACCTGGGCGGGCGTGACCACGATCCAGAATGGCGTTGCGTTCTCAGTTTATGACAGCAACTCCGGGAGAGCCTTCTTCCAGGGGGGCGTAGGCAACAATACCTATGGGCCTGCTCTGATCTGCCCGGGCGTGAACCCTTTAACATCAGGCCCCATTGAATCGAGATTAGGAAGCCCCCTCAGCACCAATGGCTACCTGAACCCCGCAGCATTCGCAGACTCAGGTGGGACTTGTTCGCTGCCGATTGCGCCCGGAGACGACCCGACCAAGAACACAGCGACGATGTTCGGGAACATCGGCTTGGGCACATACCTCTCGCCCGGGCAATATAACTGGGATATGTCCATCGCCAAACTGATCAAGATTCGGGAAAGCAAATCCCTGGAGTTCCGAGGCGAATTCTTCAACACCTTCAACCATCCGCAATTTTCGTTTAACCCTGTAGACGATCCGGCGTTCGCGGCCCAGGACGTCTCGGCCAGCAACTTTGGCCAAATCATTGTGAGCTCGGTGAATCCGCGGCTGATTCAGTTCGTGCTGAAGTTCTTGTTCTAGGAAGGAGAACTGCGAGCAACCGGCTTCGTCACAACTGAAATCGGCAAGAGCCGAGTGAATCTCTGAGGGAGAGCACGGCGCCATTGTGGCTGGCTCTCCCTCGGCTTTTATAGAGTCCGCGTGCGCGAAGACTTTCGCTGAAATTCGTGGATTTTTCCGTATGAAACGGTTTATATATCGGGAACGTTCTATATACATACAGCGAGACTCCTTATGAAACGACGACTGGTTAGTTCCGTTGTGATCTGGACATGTTTGTCGGCGTTGGTATGCATGGGCTCTCCGCACGCGCAAGCTCAGCAGGCCAAGGGCCAACCATCGACGCCAGCCTATGCCGGGGCTGGGAAGGCGCCTTCAAAGGCGCTGCCCGACGGCGGGCCCACG
>QHYR01000276.1 GCA_003223315.1 Acidobacteriota bacterium
TGGCATAAGGATCATTCGTGCCTGAGATGTGGAACTGCGGCTCGGGCTTATTCGCGCTCAGGAGCTTTTGCCCCAGGGGCGTCAGCGGAGGCGCCTCGTTCTGTCTGTCAATCGATATAGGTCCTGCCCACGAACCACTGAAGTCACGTTTGGGAGCGGGACCGCCGGGGCCAATGTTCAGCTTGTCATATTCGGTATTGCGGTATGCACCTTGAGCCCAGGCCAGGGAGGAAACAGCCATTACGCTTATGAGGCCGAGCGTTGCGCTTGTGAAACGATTGCGCATATCACCGAGGGCTATTTCTTCTTTGCGTTTTTGTCCGCGACAACTTGTTCCGCCACCGTCTTGTTATATTCCTGCGCCTCAGATGCCGAGCAGATCATCTCCCGAATATCGAACCACTCCGGCTGCAATCTCATGCGGAATTTGTTAAGGGGATTCCACGGCTTGGTGTACATCTTCGGGTCATCAATGGTCATGGTGAATTCTAAGATGTCATGGTTCACGCGATGCCAGGTTTCTGTGACCTTCAATTCATCGCTGTGCGGGCGGCCGACATTATCGATCCACGTTCTTTCATCCAACCCCACCGTCTCCGTCACAAACGTGTAGTCGTCCACCCACTTGCCAACCGAGTATCCATACCACCGCGGCTCTAGGATCTCTTTGGGGAGCTCGCGCCCGTCCATCCAGATGTTGCGCCAGACTTGATCATTCTGGTAGACGATGGCGACCTGGCTCTTGCTTTGAAAGATCTGGATCGCTCGTAGATTGAAAAGCTCGAGGCGTGGGAAACCGATCGGGTCGCAGATGTCAAATGGGTCGTTATTTTCCGCGATGGGAACGGCTGTGGTTCCAAATCCGGGTTTATGTTCCTTCCACGTTTTCAGCCCCAAAGGGGTGAAAGGTAACTCATGTTCGGGCTTACTATCGGACGGGTATTCCTTCGGGCCAGTTGCAAAGACTCCGTCCCGATAGCCGGGTGTGGGCTCCCAGATGCCAGTCAGGTCGCGAACGGGCGCGGGCTCTGACTTCTGATCCTTCGGCGCTGGGGGGACGATTCGGTCCCAGCCGTCACGATGTATATTCTTGCCCGACTCTCGCCGATCGGTCGTTTGAGCGCGCGTAAGAGCCGGAAAGGCAAGGACTGCAACTAAGATCGCTGCGGCCACAAAGCGATTTGACATTTCGAAATTCTCTCCTTCAGCGCTCGCTACCCATGCTGAGCTCTTGCCCGTCGGGAAGTATGACTTTTGTGACGCGCCCGACGGGCTGCCCTGTCTTGGACATTCCTGTCATGGTGACCGTGACCTCCTCCCCAGTCTTGAACGATTTCGCCGTGATGCCAAAGTTAATCAGGGTGGAAGGCGCGTTCCATTCGCCGAGCCAATGTACGACGTTGCCCTTTTCGTCCTTGGCATCAAACTTCAGGAAGCTATGAGGATTGGTCCAAACCCAAGCCGTCACGGTTCCCTTCACAGTGACTGTTTTGTTGTCGTACGCGGCGTTCCCGTGATGCGCAAACAGCGAACCTGAAATCGACAACAGCGCAACACTCACGAGGAAACCTGTCACCAGCCTATGGCTCATAACTTGCCTCCAAATTTGTATCCGGATGGCTTGGCACGTGCTATTTCACACCGGCGCGATTCTATCAAGAATTTCTCGCAGGTCGCAACTTGGCGCCAAATCGGGCAGTGGGCTAATCGTGTGTTGCCGCCAGTCCCGCAGGGACGGAAGAGCGTAGCCCACCGCGGCAGCGGTGGGAAAGGGTTTCGCGGCACCAGGAAAGCCCCGGTAGGGGCGGCACATCAGCAACACGGAATTGGCCCACTACCGAGCTCACAATTAGCCCACTACCAACTGCCAGCCAGAAAGGCTTCGCGCTTTCAGGCAAAATGGGAGTTGGTTCGCGGAGTTTAATTGCCGGAAGAAACACGCTGGGCGTAATAGCCGGTGCGAGTTCGCGCGGAGATGGTCCCGCTTCCGGGAGGAGGAACAATCTGCACGCGCAGGGAACGAAAGGAACCATCCTTGCGTGGGTTGGTGGGATAGTAGGCGAGGGTGTACTGATGGCGAATGTCCCGTGCGATCTGAGTACAGGTTAACTGCACATCCTCTAAGTTTTCTGGGAAGAGGGCGGAGCCGCCCGTGGCGCGAGTCAATGCCAGAAGGGCTTGGCGGTCGCGCTCTGCCGATTCGGGCTTTTCCTCTCGAAGCAACCCCACGGCATAGATCAAAGCGCTGGATCTTTGTGCATCCTGCAGAGCTGCATCCAGGCTGCGATGGCTGGAGTTATCTTCGCCGTCGCTCACGATCAGAAGCACCTTCTTATCCAGATAGCCTCGCTTGAGATGATCCAGTGAGACGGTAGTTGCGTCATAAAGTGCGGTGCTGCTGCTGGGATCGGCTTGCTCCAGGGCCTTTTTCAACTCACCGGCGTCGTTAGTGAATTCGCGGTCGAAATAGTACTTGTCGTTGAAGTGAGCGACGAAAACCTCGTCCTCGGGATTGCTGGTCTTGACGAAAGTGAGCGCCGCGGCGTTCACCTTTTCGCGTTTGTCCCACATGCTGCCGCTGTTATCGATCAGCAGACCCACGCTGACGGGTGTATCCTCCTGGCGCAAGACGGAGATTTTCTGCTCGGAATCGTCCTCGAATACGTGGAAATTCTCTTCTTTGAGTCCTGGCACAAACTGCCCGTGCTCGTCCGTCACCGACACGTGCAGCACCACCAGGTCCACGCTCCTCTGAATCGTGTAGCCGCTTTGGAGCGGCGGCTCCGGCATATTTTGCTCGGGCGGGGGCTCAGGCGGAGGCGGCGCTGGGCGCGCCGGTTGCTGCGCGTGGCCGCACGCCAAAGCAATAGACAGCAGAAGCAGCAGCCGGAAGAATGCCGCAGGGTCCGAACAAAGATTGTGCCGGCGCATATACGTGGCTCGCATTGGGACTACCATTCTGATGGTTCTCTGCTTCTGCGGGGCCGAGTTTCTGGGCCCGGCGTGTCATACGAAGAACCTGCCCCTAAGATTAGCAGCGCTGGTTCATTCGCGCCTGTACTGGCCAGCCCTATTTTTGTTAGCTGCAACCAGATTCGGAGGCAAGGCGAAAAAGCAGGCCAGTGCGAAATTCAGCGCTAAACTGGCGGCCGCGCTCAACCATGACAAAGCGAGACAAACCAGGTAAAACACGGGGCCGAGCGCGTATTGACGTGAAATCCTCTGTACGGACGCGACGTCCACATCCTTGGCCAGAAGGTGGCGCTTATCAGAGGAGGCATACCTCCAGAGCAGATTAAAGACGATGGCGATAAAAACGTACGTCGAGTTGTACAGAATGAGGGCCACTCGCTGATTGGTTCCGCCCAAATGCGTGGCGAGCACCGCCGTCGGGAACGGAACGACGATAACGCCGAGCAGCAGGAGCAGGTTTAAAATGAGGAGCACGTTATCGGAACGGGCGATATGCGTGAAGAGCCGGTGGTGATTGATCCACATAATTCCGATAAAGGCGAAACTGATGAGGAAGGAGAGGTAAGAGGGCCATTGCCTCGCCAACGCAAGGGACAATTCGCCGCTTCCAGGAGGGGGAACCTTGACCTCGAGAATTAATAACGTGATGGCAATGGCGAAAACGCCGTCGGAAAAGGCTTCGATGCGGGTCGTTTCAGCTGTCACCGGTAATCGTCCCCGGACGCGGTACGGTTCATCGGTCCTCTCGCTCGAAAGAAGAACGGGCGCTGAGCGTCGTACTCAATCTGCGCAACATACGCGGTAAGGGCCGCGATGTGCATGCCCTATTTTCCCTGATGTTAACATTCGGTATCTGCAATTTCAGATCCTTGGAGGAAACATGGACCTGCGAAATGCGGCGGCCTTGATCACCGGCGGCAGCAGTGGCATCGGACGCGCCATCGCCCAAACGCTCGCTTCGAGCGGTGCCCGCGTAGCCATCACCGGGCGCGACAATCGCCGCCTGACGGAAACCGCCCAGGCTTTCAAGGCTCTGCCCATCGTGGCGGACGTGGCCAACGAAGCGGACGTACAGCGGACCTATCGAGAAGTTTTCAAAGAGTTCGGAGAGCTGGATATTTTGGTGAACAATGCGGGCGTCGGTGTCTTCAAGAGTCTCGTGGATTTCGACCGTTCCAGCTTCGACTCTGTGTTTGCCACCAATGTCACTGGGGCCATGCTGATGGCCCGGGAAGCGGCAAAACACTTCATCTCACGTCAACGCGGCAATATCGTCAATATCGCCTCGACCGCCGGCTTGCGCGGGGCTCCCAACGGCACTGCTTATTATGCCAGCAAGTTCGCGCTGCGCGGTATGACGGAGTGCTGGCGGGCCGAGCTTCGCCGCTATAACATTCGCGTCTTTCTGATCAATCCAAGCGAAGTTCTCACCAGTTTTGCCGCTACCGCCGGCTTATCTCAGAAGGAAAATCCAACCAAGCTGCGGGGCGAGGAGATTGCCTATATGGTGAAAGCGGTGCTGGAGATGGACGATCGTGGCTTTACGCCGGAATTATCCATCTTCTCCACAAATCCCAAGGATTGAGGACGCCGGCTGGCTAGCTCACGATAATCGAGTCCTGATATTCGGCGAAATCGGAGATCAATTTTTCCAAGGAAATCGAAGGATGCCAAAAAATTGTCGGCGCCGGAATTACCTGAACTTCGAGAATAGATTGCTGATTGTGCCGTCTCTTCTCGCGATTCTTTAGCTTGCCTTTAACCTTCATGACCGAAGTATATCGCTTTGCCAGCGTAGCGAGGCCATACCACGACCTCCCAAACGAGCAGGGCAGGAAGCATTAAACTGCGCAGAAATAAAACGTAAGACCGAAAAGCGGCCCGGAAGGGCCGCCTTTGGTGGAAACAACGTCCCGCGAACTACTTCGCCGGGGTCGTGTCCTTCTTTGCCTTCGTGCCCTTGTCTTTCGTGGTCTTGGCCTTCGGGCTCGCGGCCTTCTTCGTGCTCTTCTTGGCAGTCTTGGTAGCCGGGGCCGCCGACTGCGAACTAGACCCGCTGGAATTCCCCTGCGCGACAGCCAGGGTGGCTCCCAGCATAAGCGTTACAACCAGCATCAGTAGCTTCTTCATGCCTTCTCCTTCAAAGATTTAGAGTCTCAAACTAAAACCATTGTCCAGGGCGAGCTGCTGCCGAGAGAGTATTAAGATTGTGCCTCCACTGCAAGAAAATTTTATGCCCCATGCCTGTTATTAGTTAAGCCGCTACCAGCTTGCGGGCTTGCTCGACGCGGGAGCAGCCGGTTTAGCGAACTTACCTGCGTCAATTGGTGCATTCGCTTGAATTTGGCTCAATTCGGTGGCCGATCTCCCATCCGTCCACGTCGTCGTCCATCGGAAGGGCATTTTGACGCCGGAGACATCGCGATAATCCGCATAGTCAATCTGCGTCGGATTCAGCCCAACCGGGGAATTCGTATAGCGCACCTGCCGCACCAGCAGCCCCGACTCTTTATCGAAATATAACTTCACTGGGAAATTCCCGCCGCTGCTTCCCTGGACAACTTCAACCTCGCGATCATTGATGGTGGTCGGATATCCGACCCGCCACTGGCTAAGGGCCTGCTTGATGCGCCCTGGAAATGCCAAGTCCGCGTCCACCTTGACCGCTTCCAGAAATTGGTCCGTCAATTCCAATAGCGGCACGGGTCTGCCCGGCTCCGCCACCCAACCGCTGAGGCCGTCGAAAGTTGTTGTCCAGTCACCGTTAGATGTATGGATGGTCGTGGCGCGTTGCCCGGGCGCTTTGGCGATGATTTCGATAGGGCTTTTGTCGATTTCTGCGTAGCCCTGGTAAGTGCCCTTGGCGATAAAGCTGGTGATAGCGGCCAAGCGCTGCGCCCCGCCAAGCGCCTGAACGTACTTGTCCAGAATTTGATCCGCTGACGATTCCCCTGGAGCCTGCTCTGTAATTACATCGGGGTCTTCGACAATGGGGGCGCTGTACTGCTCCGCCAGAATGGGAGTGACCTTGGGCAGATCGGTGCCTCGGTGGCAGGAGTAGCAGGTCAACTTGCGACTTCCGCCGAAATAACTCTGATTGATGGCGTTCATCATCAGGATCATTTTCCGCGCCGTCTGCTTATGGGCGTTGTCTTTGGCATATCCCGCCCAACTGCTCTCGTCATCGTGGCAGAATTCGCAGCTCTCACCGATGGACGCTGAAAAGAAGCCCATCGTGGCCAGGAATTGGTTTTCAGGAATCCCTCTGAGCACTTGAATATTTTTGTAGACGTCTTCCGCCATTAATTCCTTGTGTGCGGGCGGCTGCTGTGCGGGCCGTTGCGGGGCGGTCTGGCCGCCACTCTGAACGCTCGTTTGGCCGCGGACTGGCGCGCTTACCAACGTAAGGCCCAGAAGAAATACGAGGGAGGCCAGCGCAGCCGCCAAGCCGACGACTGGGCGCTGCATTGCTCTCCTCATTTACAGGCTCCTCAGTTCGCCCACAGAACGCTATCTGCAGCATCCGGGCGAAGTAGAACCTACACCCAACCTGCGCCCGAACGCAATCTGCTGTCTGAAGTTCGGCGCTGTCTCTTTTCTAATCGCGGGCGAAGTCGGCAGGCATAATCGACAGAGCTATTCACTGTATTTTCGACGCGTATGTGGCGCTGGCAGTGCTTGGCGCTAGAGGCTATTTCTTGAGCGAAGTAATCTGAATGTCTGCGGGAGTGCCGTCCAGCACTTCACGAATCTTCCTGGCCAGCGCCTTGGGACGATAGGGCTTCTGAATGAACGCCACGCTGGAATCGAAGATGCCTTGGCGTGAGATGGCCTCGTCAGTGTAACCCGAAGTGAGCATAGTCTTCATGCCGGGGCGAAGCAGTGCCAGTCGCTTCGCCAATTCGGGCCCGCTCATCTCAGGCATGACGACATCCGTGAGGAGAAGATGAATCGGCCCGGCATATTCCCTGGCCCATTGCAGCGCCTTTTCGCCCGACACTGCTCCCAGAACGGTGTAGCCGATGCTCTCGAGATATTCTCGAGCCATCTCCAGCAGAGACTCGGAGTCCTCAACGAGCAGAATGGTCTCGGAGCCTTGCAGCGCGCGCACTTCCGGCTGCTCTCGTTCGGCTGGCTGAACGGCTTGATCCGTACGAGGCAGATACACTTTGAAGACGGTTCCCTGGTTAACTTCGCTGTACACCCATATATACCCGCCCGTCTGTTTTACGATGCCGTAAACCGTTGCCAAACCCAGGCCGGTGCCTTTTCCAAGTTCTTTGGTAGAAAAAAACGGATCAAAAATCCGCGCTTGCGTCTTGGGACCCATCCCACAACCGGTGTCTTCCACCGCCAGCATTACGTACGGTCCGGGGACCACCGGGTGGTGTTTTCTCTTTTCGGACTCGTCGAGTTCCACATTACACGCTTGAATTGTGAGGTGGCCTCCCTTGGGCATTGCGTCGCGGGCATTCACCGCCAGATTCAGGAGTAGCTGCTCGATTTGGCCGGGGTCGGCTTTGATGGATCCCACCGAATCCTCCATCAAGACCGTGAGCTCGATGTCCTCGCCAATGAGTCGCTGGAGCATCGCCCGCGTGCGTTCCACAATTTTCTTTATGTCGAGCACGACCGGCTGGACCATCTGCTGACGGCTGAACGCCAGGAGCTGGCGAACCAGATCGGCTGCCGAAGAACTAGCTTTTCTGATCATTTCGATTTTTTTTGCGAGGGCATGGCCCTGCGGAAGCTCGTCGAGGATAATGTCCGCGGATCCTATAATCACTGCCAATAGATTGTTGAAGTCGTGGGCGATTCCGCCTGCAAGCTGACCGATGGCTTCCATCCGCTGTGCCAGCCGGAGTTGTTGCTCGATTTTCTTCCGTTCGGTGATGTCTACGATGGTGCTCGAGACGAGCATTCCATGGTTGCTTGCGAGCGGTCCTAAACTGACTTCCACGGGGAACTCACTTCCATCCTTTCGGCGCGCAAACAATTCCATTCCGATGCCCATCGGCCTAGCGTGAGGATGCTTGGTGTAGCTGCCGCGATGCGTCTGATGCGAGTTTCGCAGATGCTCGGGCAGAAGTATTTCCACGGTTTGTGCCAGAAGCTCTTGACGGCTGTACCCAAACATGCGCAGCGAGCTTTCGTTCAGGTCTGTGATTTGCCCCCTTTCATCAGTAATTATGAGGCCCATGGGCAGGTTTTCGATCAGCATGCCCAGGGTGTTCTCGGCCCTCTCACGTATTTCAACAGGAGTTTCCAGCTTTGAGGCATGTTCGGTGGTTGAGTTGTCTCCCAAACGGGCCTGAGTTAATGGATGGTGATGAGGTTCATGCGCCATAAGATGAACGGGATGACCGCAGAAATCTCATAGCCGATCCGCCGTGATCACACGCATCAAGCTTTTAGCCTGGCTTTTCCTCAGGTGCGACGAGTAGGTCCTCGCCACGAGAACTGTTTTATAAGCAATCGCAAAACCAATTAAGCAGCTTGTAAATTCGAGAGATCAGTTGGACGGAACTCTTCCCAGTGGGGCTGAGTGGTCCCATTTCGGGAAGCTGCCGGAAAACCTTTCCGAATGCGGGAATGGACATGATGGAGAGACTGGGTTTCCGACGACCGTAAGGCGGAATTCGATAACACGCAGTCGGCCGTCGCCATGGAACCGCTGCTCCGCATCGGACGTATCACAGCTGCGGAAAGACTCTTTGCTGCGAAACGTGATCGTGACCAAATTTATCGTCTTGACATTCGATTCGCGGTGAGCGGATCATACCGCCAGAAATTTACATCCATAGGGAATAGGATTTGGCGCATCCGCGCATATTCGGGAAGGAATAAGAATTTTGTGTCGCCAAAGCCGCTGATCTGCGTTGTTGTGACCCTGGTCTTCCTTGGAGCTGGTGGCGCGGCAGAATTCGCCTGCGCTCAGGAAGCTCAAAACCGCGGCCGCCAAAACGCCACTCCGGCCAATACCAAGCCAGAGCGGAACTCCAACAACGGGGAGGTCCACCTCCTGCCCGTGCAAGGCAATATCAGCATGCTGGTAGGTGCGGGCGGCAATATCACCGTGCAGGCCGGCGAGGACGGAATCCTGCTGGTGGACGCCGGTGTGGCAACGATGAGCGATAAGGTGCTGGAGGCGATCCGGCCGTTATCGAAAAGGCCGCTCGTTTACATCATTAATACCGACGACCGAGAAGATCATATTGGCGGTAACGAAAACATCGGGAAGACGGGCCGGCCCGTACCCACCGATTCCCAGCGATACGCCGTAAACAACCGAGTCGAGGCATCGCACGCTTATATCATTGCGTTCCAAACGGTTCTGGACCGGATGAGCACGCCGAGCGGCCAAGTCGCCGCCATACCCGAAGGGGCGTGGCCAAACGACACGTATTCAGTACCCCAGAAGAACCTCTACTTTAACGGCGAAGCGATTGGGATATTCCATCAGCCGGCAAGCACGGACGGGAACAGCTTCGTGCTTTTTCGCCGCTCCGATGTGGTCAGCGCGGGCGATATTTTCGATCCTACGGAATACCCCATTATAGACTTGAGGCGTGGTGGGAGTATTCAAGGAGTGCTCGAGGGCCTGAATCGCCTGAAGCAGATCGTTGTTCCGGCAGACCACCAGGAAGGCGGCACGATGATCATTCCTGGCCACGGAAGGCTGAGTGACGCCGCCGATTTGGCTGTGTACCAGCAAATGGTGACCATCGTTCGGGACCGCCTGCAGGACATGATTAAAGGAGGTATGACGCTCGAGCAGGTGAAGGCCGCCCGGCCGACCCGGGACTACGATCCGATTTATGGCAGCACTACGGGCAACTGGACGACGGACATGTTCGTGGAGGCGGCCTACAAGAGCCTTAGTAGCAAAAAGGAAACTTCGCAAAGCCATGGAACGAACTAGCCGAGCTTTAGCCGGCGGTCGTTTCTAAGTTCACGGCTGTAGGAATCTCTGACGCATACCGGAGACGGTTATGAAACGCACATTGCCAATCTTGTTGGGAATCGTGACACTTCTGACAGCGGGCAGCAGTCTGGCCTTCGCTCATCATGCCTTTTACTCCGTTTACGACCGCGACAAAACCGTAAAGATCGAAGGAACACTGAAAGAGTTCATGTGGCGCAATCCGCATTCCTTCGTCAGAGTGGAGGCCCCAGACGAAAAAGGAGAGGTGCAGAGCTGGGTTATTGAGTGGGCCGCGCCTGCGCAGCTGAGCGAGAAAGGCGTGTCCAGTGCTACGCTCCGGCCTGGCGATAAGATTGTCGTAACGGGCCATCCCGGACGCGTTGCTGAGAACCACAGGTTGCAATTGATGAAAGTGGAGCGGCCGTCGGACGGCTTTAAGTGGGAAGGCAATATTCAATAGGTCGTAGTCGTTGCCCGAGATATGAAATGAAAACGTACTTCCGAAGTGCGCTGGTGCGAGTGGGCCGAATATTCATGTTCGCGGCAGCATTGGCGCTGGTGCTTGCGGGTCGCCTCGACGCTCAGGGTGCCGGTGCTCGGGGTCAGGCCAATACTCAAGCCCCGGCCACCAGAGCGCCACGGGCGGTTGCGCCCAAGGATTTAACGGGATACTGGGAATCGATCGTCACTGAGTATTGGCGCTACCGCATGATTGTTCCGGACAAAAGCGACTACGTGATTGTGCCGCTCAATGCCGAAGGCCGTAAAGTCGCAGACGCCTGGGATCCGGCCAAAGATAAGGCCGACGGCAATGAATGCAAGGCGTATGGCGCCGCCGCGATCATGCAGGTTCCGGGGCGGCTGCACATCTATTGGCCGGACGACAGCACTCTGCGAATCGATATGGATTCGGGGACGCAGACTCGTCTCTTGCATTTCGGCGGCTCGGCGCCCCAGGGTGAAGCGCCAACGTGGCAAGGATACTCGGTAGCCTCTTGGGAGGGAATCGGGCCCGACTCGCAGCGCGGCGGCGGTGGTGGACCAATACGGGACGCGACCATCGGGGGAGCCGCGGGCGCTGTCGGGCGTGCGCCGAGAGAAGTGGGAGGCGAGGTCCCAGGTCATCTCAAGGTGGTCACCACCCAAATGCGTCCCGGATACCTGCGTAAGAATGGCGTTCCTTACAGTGGCCAGGCGACCATGGAAGAATACTTCGATCGCTTTTCGGATCCCTACAGTGGTGACACTTGGCTGGTGGTAACGACGGTGGTAGCCGATCCTCAATACCTCATGGAGCCGTCCATTACCCATGCGCACTTCAAGAAGATTCCGGACGGTTCCGGATGGGATCCCACGCCGTGCCGGGCCGACGAACCGCGCTGATTCGATTTCTCCTTGCCGCGATTGGCAGCAGGTTCTACCGGGAGGATGAGCAGATGAGATTCACAAAGATCGACTGGAAAATGAAGAGCTTGTGGTTTCTTCTGCTCTTGTTCTTGGTGCTATCGAGTAGATCGCTCTGGGCCCAGGTGGATCTTACCGGCGAGTGGTCGCCTAGGATCTACAATGACGGGAGAGACGTTGGCGACTATACGGGGATTCCTCTCAATGAAGCAGGCCGATTAAGAGCAGAGAGTTTCCACCCGGAGCAGTTTGATCTGCCGGAAAACATCTGCAGGCCACACGCGTTCGATATCGGGTTACGCGTTGCCCCAGCCCAGCTCTACATTTCTACAGAACTGGATAGCGCCACGCAGCAGATCGTTGCGTATCACTTCCACGCCTACTGGTCGGATTTTAGGGTTTGGTTGGACGGCCGGCCGCACCCTCCCGAGTACGCAGCTCACAAATTTTCGGGCTTTTCGACAGGGAAATGGGAAGGCAGCGCCCTGGTATTTACCACCGACCATCTCAAAGAAGGCTTCATTACCCGCGTTGGGGCGCCCCTCAGCCCGAAAGCCACGGTGACCACGCGGGTCACTCGCTACGGAAATTATCTGACCATGGTTTTTATGATTGACGATCCGGCGTACTTGGCCGAGCCTTACATTCGCGAGTCCAGTTGGGTCTACGATCCCCAACAGATCATCCCGGCGTTCCCCTGCGAGCCCTCTCCGGAGGGAACAATAATTCCGGCCGGGTCCGTGCCAAGTTATCTGCCCGGAAAGAACGATATTCTTACCGACTTTGCGAAGGAGTACGGCATACCTCCCGAGGCAGCGCTGGGCGGTGCCGAAACCACCCATCCCGATTACCTCAAAAAGATGAAAACCATGAAGACGCTGCCCCGCACCACGACGAAGCATTTCGAGCGGCAGGGTTAGCTCCGCTATTTCCCTCCGCGACTCTTCATTCCTCGGGCCGTCATCTGCACCTTGAAAACCGTGCCGCCGCCCACCACATACAATGTCTTCATGTCAGGACCGGCAAAGGCCAGGTTTTGCGGCCTTCGAGACGTCGGAATTTTGCCCAGGAGCTCGCCCTTCGCACTGAAGACTTGAACCGAGCCTCCCGCTGCAGTGTAGACGCGGCCGTTCGTGTCGATCGTGAAGCCGTCTCCTCCTCCTGCGATTTTCCCTCCTGTAGTCGTTAGGTCTTCATACTTGCCGAAGTTGCGGCGGTTGCGCAGGGTTCCATCCTTCTGGACATCAAAGGCGAGTATGTATTCGCCTCCTGTGTTGTTGACGTAGAGAACTTTCTCGTTCAGGCTCATGGATACGCCGTTCGGAAATTCGATTCCGTCTGCGACTTTGATTACTTTGCCACCACCTGGCGGAGCGTAGTACACCGCGGGCGGCGAGGGCGGATTCGGCACGTTAGCGGGATCGGTGAAGTAGACGCCGCCTTTTTTGTCCACAAATAAGTCGTTGGGCCGAACAAAAGGCTTGCCTTCGGATTTATCAGCCAGCACGGCTTCACTGCCCTTCGGATAGATCACTTCCACTCCCAAATGTCCCGGCGCGGTGGTGGCCCCGAAA
>QHYR01000037.1 GCA_003223315.1 Acidobacteriota bacterium
TAATCGCTCCACAAACGAGTGCGGATGGAAGGATGGCGACAGAGGCGGCTTGGCTCAAAGGCAAAGAACTCACGCAAGTAAAAACAAAACCGTCTTGACTCGCACCGGCCTTCTCATGGAAGGACTTGGGCCATGGTCACGAGTGGGGTCCTGCTACTGGCTTGAATTTTGGGTTTTCGCATTAATCACCAATTCCCGCAAAAGCTTTTGCTGACTTTCGTTGATATTCTTTCGTGGTCATTTCATCGGCTGCAAGATAACGTTGCGTGGTTGTGATATCTGCATGACCTAGCCAGAGTCGAGCTTGTTCGATTCCATAGGTCTTGGCGATGAGGGTTCCGAACGTGCGACGAAAAGCGTGTAGGCTGATCTTGCCTTCAAATTTTGCCGCCTTCGCCGCCCGACGCACGATCTTGATCAGGTGGATATTCGGATTCCCTCTCGGTGTTGGGAAGATTAAATCGGAATCTTTCGCCTGTGTTCTTGCCTTCCTATTCTTCATAATCTCCACAAACTTTGGGTCCAGGACGATATCTTGCTCCCGAGCCTCACCGTCTTTTGGCGTCCAGCCACGATCACCTAGCCCATACCTATTCGCAAACTCTGGCTTCGGATGAACATTAATGCTCCCCTGTTTTAAGTCGATATCACTCCATTTCGCGTACGCGGTCTCTTCGTCCCGGAAGCCAGTGTTTAGCAGAAAATGAATCAAATCTTTTTCGTCCCTGGTAGCTTTGCTCAGGAGCAGGTTGATGACATCGCCGCTGTACTTCCAGGGCCGGGACTTAACAGGTTTCTTGATTTTGCGCATCGGGACCGGGCACTCAACTTTGAACTCATGTAAAAAGATCGACAAATACCGAACCCGGTTACGATACGCGTGTTGGGGATCGCCATTCTTTTGGCGTCTTAAATTCGTCCTCATCCAGGCCAGATAGTTCATGATATCTTGCTGGTCTATGGCGTCGATGGAGGTCTTATCCTTGGTGTAGAGAGCCACGAAGTCATCAAGAGCGCTGGCATATTTAGAAATTGTCGTCGGCTTTACACGTCGTCGGACCAAATTGGCTTTGTACTCGGCTGCGCAGGCTCGGATATCACGATCATCCTTTGGGTCTAGTTTCGGTGCCGGTGGATTCAGTGGCAACAACCCCTTCTGGATTCTGGAGAAGTCTTGCTCGATTTGTTGGAACTGGGCATAGGCGGCCGCTGGGTCTTTGCCGAGGGGCTGAACCTTACGCTTACCGTTGTCGGGGTAGCGAGCATAGAAGCCGATGATGTCCTTTAACTCAAAGAACCGGCCATCGCTCTGGCGCTCGACAGGGATCAGAATGGCCCGGCGACGGATTTCAGCCGGTATTTGCGGAAACCGGCCTGTGCCGTCATTGACCCGAGCCTGTAGGCTAACCCTCGGTTTCACATGCCCTCCAATCTCATGAGCCAACTCTACCACACTGGCAACAGTACCGTCAACAATAGAGTAACCTACTCTAAAACACGCCACTTATGCGGGTATTTGTTGACAGTGGGCGAAATGATCAAGTTCGAGCACTCCGTTTTTGCCCTGCCGTTCGCGCTCACCGGAGCGCTGCTGGCCGCGCGCTATGGTGAAGGCTTGGCCTGGCCATCACTGCGGCAAATCGTGTGGATCATCGTGGCCATGGTGGGCGCGCGCTCAGCGGCCATGACCATCAACCGCATCGCGGACGTGAGTTACGACCGCGCCAATCCACGCACCAGCAATCGGGCGCTGGCCACCGGCGCGCTTTCCATCGGGTTCGCCTGGGCCTTCACGTTTGTGTGCGCCGCGGTGTTGGTGATTGCGGCCTGGCGGCTGAATCGCCTGGCGCTGGAGCTTTCGCCGGTGGCCCTGGTGGTGCTCTTTCTTTATTCCTATACCAAGCGCTTCACCATGTGGTCGCACCTCGTGCTGGGCTTCTGCCTGGGAATGTCGCCGGCCGCGGCGTGGATTGCCATTGCCGGCGCGCTTGATTCGCGAATGCTGATTTTGTGTGCGGCGGTGACTCTCTGGGTGGGCGGCTTTGATGTGCTTTACGCCTGCCAGGACCTCGATTTCGACCGCCGTGCCGGACTTTATTCGGTGCCCAAGCGCTTCGGAATCGCGCGAGCTCTCCTGGTTGCGCGCGCCATGCACGTGATCATGGTGGCGCTGCTCATCTGGCTGGCAGCCAGCTTTGGCTTGCCCTGGCCGGCGTGGGCAGGGATTGCGGTGATCGCGGCGCTGCTCGCCTATGAGCATTCTCTGGTGCATGCGAACGATCTGCGGCGGCTGAATGCTGCCTTTTTCGCGGTGAACGGTTATATTAGTCTCCTCTTTCTGCTGTTCTGGGGTGCCGCGTTAGCTGTCGCACGGTGAGCGGCGGATCGGCACCGAAGCGAACGTGGGCGAATCCGGTGAGTGCATGAGCATCGCGCAGCTTTCTGGGATGAAAAGCTCGACTCCGGTAATCGAGGACGGGCGTCTCGAACCAATCGCCGCCAAAGTGCTGGCGGGTGAACGGCTGAGCTTGGAAGACGGCGTCGCGCTTTACCGCTCGCCCGATCTGCTGGCGCTGGGCTGGCTGGCGAATTACGTCCGCGAGAAGCGGCACGGGGACGTTTGCTACTTCAACGTCAACCGTCACATCAATCCGACCAATGTCTGCGTTGCGCATTGCAAGCTCTGCGCCTTTGGCCGCAGCCCGGACGCCCCGGGCGCTTATACTTTTGCGCTCGAAGAGATTTGGCAGCGCGCCGAACAGGGCCTGCGGGAAGGCGCCACGGAATTTCATTTGGTCGGCGGCCTGCACCCCGATCTTCCCTTCGACTATTTTCTGGACCTGATTCGCGGCCTGAAGGCGCGCTGTCCCGGCGTGCATCTGAAGGCTTTCACCATGGTTGAGGTGGGTTATTTCTCGCGGATCTCCAAGCTTTCCATCCGCGATACGCTGCTCGCGCTCAAAGACGCGGGCGTGGATTCTTTGCCCGGCGGCGGCGCGGAAATTTTCCATCCGCGGGTGCGCAAAGTAATTTGCGATCACAAGGTCAGCGGGCAGCAGTGGCTCAATATCGCGCGCACGGCGCACCAGATCGGTCTTCGCTCCAACGCTACGATGCTTTACGGCCATATCGAAAGCGACGAAGAGCGCGTGGAGCATTTGCTGGCATTGCGCGCTTTGCAGGACGAAACCGGCGGCTTCGTGGCCTTCATTCCCCTGGCGTTTCACCCCGAAAACACCGGGCTTGCGCACCTGCCCAAGCCGACTGGGTTCACCGACCTCAAGACCATGGCCATTTCGCGCTTGCTGCTCGATAATTTCGACCACATCAAAGCTTACTGGATCATGCTCACCCCGCGCGTGGCGCAAATTGCGCTGCGGTTTGGGGCCGATGATATCGACGGCACGGTCGTGGAGGAAAAAATCTATCACGATGCCGGCGCCACCACCGCGCAGTTTACGCCGCGCGCCCAGCTCGAACGGCTGATCCGCGAAGCGGGCCGCGTGCCCGTCGAGCGCGATACGCTGTACCATCCGATCGACCGCTCGAAAATGCCGCCGCCTCCCTCGCGGCCCAACGCCAGTCTTTCCATCATCGTATAACTGGTGATTCGCTGTAGCCGCAGGCTGCGATCAAAATGTTTCTCGGACCGCTTCCCCGGCACTTTGTTCAGCCAACACCCTAGCGGGCTGCCGTCCGCGGCGATTCAGAAACGCTTCGCCGGCGAGCAGCGCATAAAACGGCGCGTAGGTGAGCCACTGAAAATACGGATCGAAATGCCAGATGCCATTGATCTGATATTCGATGAGCACTTTGTAGGAAAGAAATTGCAAAATAGTCAGGAGCAGCCAGGCGGGACTTGGGAAAAAACAGAGTAGCGGAACGATCCAGGTGAAGTACCACGAATATGTATTGGGCGCGAGCATCAGAATGGCGCCGAGGATGAGAAACGCCGCGCGCAACGGGTCGAGCTTCCGCGCCGCGGCCCAGATCGCCAGTCCGAGCACGACACCTTCGCCGACTCCCCCGGCGATATCCGCGTGTCCGGAAAACCACAGCAGTACGGCGTAAAGGCTGGGATTGTAGTTTTGCCAGGTAGCCTGGTAACGAGCGAATATCTCTGGGAATTGCGCGAGCGCGGAACGATAAGGCCAGACGCACGTGGCAGAGATGAGCGCCGCTCCGCCGAACGCGAGCCAGCCTCGAAGCTTTCGGGGCCAGTCGGAAAGCCGCAAGGCCAGGGGCAACAGAGTGACGGGAAAAAGCTTGGCCAATGAGCCCGCCGTCAGAGTGGCCGCGGAAGCTCCCGGCCGCTTTTTGATGATCGCCAGCGCGGCAACCATCGCCGCAATCGCCAGCGAGTCGTTATGCCCGCTGGCCGCGAATTCCACGATGACCAGCGGATTCCAGGCATAGATGGCCAGCCGGTAATTTCCATCGGCGTAGGACTGCAGCCACTTTGCGAGGATGGCCAGCACCAGGAGGTCCGCCAAAACGAAAGGTAGCTTGAAAGCAATTATGCCGGGCAAAAAGCGCGCCTCGAGCCTGAACACCAGCTCCGACAGCGGGGGATACACCGCGGGGATTTCCGCTCCCGGCATAATCGCCCAGCCCGGATCGCGCAGATAGGCCAGGCGAGGATCGGCGGGCGCCATGGAGTACGGGTTCCAGCCCGCGTTCTGGACCCGGCCGTCCCAGCGATAACGTTGAATGTCAGTGGAAAGCGAAGGCGTGAGCGAGTAAAGTGTCAGGCGAAAAAGCAGCGCCCCGGCGGCGATGATCCAGAACGCCGGGCGGCTTTTCGCGGAGTGTTCGAGGGCATATAGCGCGATGAAATAAAATATGCCGGCTGCCAGGGCCACGGCGATGACCTCGATGATCGCCACTTTCAGATCGCCGAGGCGTGCCATGAATGCGAAAAGCGCTTCTAGCGCCAGGGCCCCGGCAACAGCCGCGGCAGTTTGCGAAGCGATCAGACAACGCAGCGCGGAAGAGCGCGGAGGCGCCTTAGGCATCGCTCGGGACCGCCGGATTCGTCGAGATCAGATGGGCCGAGACCCAATTGGCCGAAAAAGATTCGGCCGCGAAGAGTGCACGTTGCGGAGGAATGCAGGACTTGTTCAGCGCTGACGCCATTTTGATGATTGCCGCGGCTCAAGGCTGGCTGGGGGACAGTTGGTCACACGTTACCGCTCCCAGCCGCGATCCCTTCCGCGGAATTTATCAGTTCAACGCATTCGACCTGGCCATCATGATCCCGTACTTCATTGTCCTGGGAGTGCTCGCGGCCTACGGTTTCCATCGCTATTGGCTGGTTTATTGCTACTCCAAGCATTGTGCCAACGTCCCCAGCAAACCCGCCGAGCCGGCCAACTGGCCGAAGGTAACTATACAACTTCCGATCTATAACGAACGCTACGTCGTGGAGCGGCTGGTCGAGGCCATTTCGCGGCTGGATTATCCGCCCGGTTTGCTCGAAGTGCAGGTGCTGGACGACTCCACTGATGAGACCCAGGAAGTCGCGCGGGGCTGCGTCGAACGCTATCGCGCCCTGGGTCTGCAGATTCGTTATCTACACCGCACCCATCGCGAAGGCTACAAAGCAGGCGCCTTGGCCGAAGGGCTGAACTCCGCGAGCGGCGAGTTCATCGCCATCTTCGATGCCGATTTCCAGCCGGGACCCGATTTTCTGCGCTGCACACTACCGTATTTCAGCGACCCGAATTTGGCCATGGTGCAGACGCGCTGGACCTATCTCAACCGTGATTATTCCGCTCTCACGGAAGTCGAAAGCATCCTCCTCGACGGCCATTTCGTTGTCGAACATGGCGCTCGCGCGCGCAGCGGGCGTTTCTTCAATTTCAACGGCACCGCGGGTGTCTGGCGCCGAAAAGCTATAGACGATGCCGGCGGCTGGCAGCACGACACGCTTACCGAAGATACCGATCTCTCTTATCGCGCGCAGCTTCGCGGCTGGCGATTTTTGTATTTGCCGGATATCGAGTGTCCTTCAGAGTTGCCTGTGGAAATGAACGCCTTCAAGGCCCAGCAGGCGCGCTGGGCCAAGGGACTGATGCAGACCGCCAAGAAAATTCTGCCCCGGGTGTGGCGCGCCGATCTGCCTGCCGGCGTGAAAACCGAGGCTTTTTTCCATCTGACCGCCAACATCAGTTATCCCCTGATGGTGGTGCTCTCCACGCTGCTCTTGCCGGCTATGATCGTGCGTTTCTATCAGGGCTGGGTGCAGATGCTGCTGATCGATCTGCCTTTGTTTCTGGCTTCGAGCTGCTCGATTTCCGGCTTTTATCTGACGGCGCAGCGCGCGCTCTATCCCAAATCCTGGACGCGGAAAATCGTCTACCTGCCCTTTGTCATGGCGGTGGGCATCGGCCTTTCCGTGCGCAATGCCAAGGCCGTACTCGAGGCGATTTTTGGCGTGCAGTCTGAATTCGCGCGAACTCCTAAATACCGCATCGAAGGCCAAGCGGGAACTTGGCGGCGCAAAAGTTACCGGAACCGGGCCGGTTGGATGCCTTACGTCGAAGTGGGTCTGGGCCTCTACTTCGCCGCCACCGTCTACTACTCCATTCAGAACGAAAACTATTTCACCGCGCCGTTCCTTCTGCTCTTTGTTTGGGGTTATCTGTACACCGGCATGATGTCGCTGGGGCAGGCATGGCTCGAGCGCCTGCGCATCGGCGTGCGCCCGCCTGAAGAGATTCGCCCCGCCCCCTCCGGCGTCCCCGGCTTCTGACGCCTATTGAAACGTTTTCAAAATCATGGTCAAATCGGGCGCATCAATTCAGGGGCTTTACCGGAACTCGGGAGGCAATTCATGAGGAATCGCATGGGGATTCTCCTCCTCACGTTGTTTGCGTTGCTCTGCACGCTGGCGATTAAAGCCGCGCCGCCGCAACGAGGGCAACAGGACCAAGATGGAAAGAACATGAATCGTGGCGTTCCGTGGGCATACGGATTCGCTACGCCCTTCGTCGCAGCGCCCGCGCCTGGTGCCGGAGGAGGCGGAGGAGGAAGAGGCGCCGCCGCAGCGCCCGCCGCCCCTGCGCCCGCAGCTCCTGCCCCCGCTGCTGAACCCGAAGACCGCGATACGCCACGCCGCCTGCCGGGCGCCGCAGCCGCCTTCGCGCTCAAAGAGGTTGACAACAACTATGGCCCGGCCGATTGGTATCCTCAGGATCATCCCAAGATGCCAGAGATCGTGGCCCACGGCGACAAGGCTGCGATGGTAAATGCGTGTGGTTTCTGCCACTACCCCAACGGCAAAGGTCGTCCCAATAACGCTGGGCCCGCCGGCTTGCCTGCAGAGTACATCCTGCAGCAGCTCGACGATTTCAAGAGCGGCGCCCGGACCAGTTGGGATAAGAGAAAGCGCAATACGGGTCAAATGATCGACATCGCCAAAGGCCTCTCCCCGGAAGAGATGCAGGCGGCTGCCGAATACTTTTCCTCGATGAAATGGACCCCTTGGACGAAAGTCGTCGAGGCGGACATGGTTCCCAAGGGCCATTTTGTGGGAGGCGGCGGAGGTCTCAATATGCCGCTGACGGGAGCCGAAGCCGGAATGGAGCCTCTCGGCGATCGCATCGTCGAGACGCCGGCCAGCCCGGAAGATACCGAACCGATGCGCAATCCGCGGTCCGGCTTCATCGCCTATGTGCCAACCGGCACGCTTAAGAAAGGTGAGGCGCTCGTGCTTCGCGGCGGCCCTGGTAAGACGGTTGCCTGTGCCGCCTGTCACGGCGAGGGGCTAAAGGGTAATGGAGGCTTTCCTTCATTGGCCGGTCGCTCTCCGAGCTATCTCGCGCGCCAACTCTATGATTTCCAGCACTTTACGCGCGTCGGTCCGGGCTCCCAACTGATGCAGCCAGTGGTCGCCAATCTGAGCGAAGACGATATCCTGGCGATTGTCGCCTACGTCGCCTCGCTCCAGCCCTGACGATCAGCGTCACAATAGTTGATAGCAGGTCGGTGGTGTCATTCTGAGGAGTCCCGCATTTTGGGGACGACGCAGAATCTCTCTATGCGCGCTTGCGTACCCTGCCGTGCCGAACGAACCACCTAAAGCGGAAGCGAGCTCTCGCCGCTTTAGCCAGGTCCAACGGGAGTCGAGAGACCGCCCGCCCAATACCTCGCGCCGTGCGCCCCAAGGATTTAGACTTGTCCCGAGCCGCCGTCCACGCTGATTTCCACGCCGGTGATATACGAGGCATCTTGCGAAGCCAAAAATGCCACGACGGCTGCCACCTCCTCGGGTTGGCCGAACCGGTTCATCGGAACCTTAGCGACGGTTTCCTTGGCGAATTGCTCCAATGCTTCCTTCGGCAGCCCGGTTCTGCCAAAGATCGGCGTAACAATCGGCCCCGGCGCAACCGCGTTCACGCGGATGCCGCGCCCCACCAGTTCCGCCGCCGCCGTTCTCGCCAGAGAGCGCAGCGCTGCTTTTGTCGCGGAATAGGCGCTGGCCCCGGCGAAACCTTTGCTGCCTGCCACGCTGGTATTCAAGATGATCGAGGCGCCGTCGTTCAGGAACGGCAGCGCTTTCTGGATGGTGAAGTACGCCCCCTTCATATTGATGTCAAACAGCTCGTCGTACACGCTTTCGGATGTCTCGGCAAGTGACGGGAACTTCGCAACTCCCGCGTTCACGAACAGCACATCAATCTTGCCGAGCTTCTGCGAAACCTCCGCAAACAGCTTGTCCACGTCCGTAAGCTTCGCGACGTCTGACTGCACCGCCACCACTCCATTTCCGATCGTTTTCACTGCTTCATCCAGGGTCTTCTTGCTTCGGCCCGAGATGGCTACTCTCGCGCCTTCTTCCTGCAGGCGCTTGGCCGTCGCCAGCCCGATACCGCTGTTGCCGCCGGTAACTACTGCCACTTTCCCTTCGAGTCCCTTCATGTCCCCCTCCTTGATGTCTGGTTAATCTGCGCTGGATCCTCTCGGGGCATACACGCCGCTGCTCCCGATATCCGTAACTTTTATATTTAGATAACTATCTAAGTGTTTGGTTGCAGGTTTTCTGCTAATCTATGGTCGGAGCTAGGCTCCCTCTGGCGGTAAACGCAATTGACTCGGCTACACTTTGGATAGACCCATGGACCGTTCCGAGGTCGAGAAAATATCGAAAGCCCTGGCCGACGAGACCCGGCTCAGGATCTTCGAGGCCATCTCGGCCGGCAGCCGCATGACCTGCGGCGAGATCGTCTCCATGCGCGGCGTGACCCCCGCAACCGTCTCTCACCATCTCAAGATTCTGAGCGAAGCCGGGCTGATCACCTGCCGCCGCCAAGGCCAGTTCGTCTACAGCCAGGCCGTACCCGAAACCATCGCGGCATATTCGCGCGCCCTCACCAAAATCGCTCGCCGCAAGAAGACACCCCGCCGCAGGCCCGCTCCAATCAGCCGCCAAAGTCTCTTGGAAGGTTAAATCCGCCGCTGTGCCCCGGCCTTTCCGTTTTCCTCCCCCTCCAGCGCGCTTCCTTTCCAACAGCAACCGTTACAAACATTCTTCGTCAAGCCGTCCGGCTGCGGCGGTCCTTCAAGCGTCAACTCTCGACTTTGAACTACAAACTACATACTCGCCGCGTTAAGCCCCTCAAAATGAAAGCTTCCAGAAAATACGTCCCACAACTCCCGTGGAATGAACACATCCATTTCATTGACGTTAAGTCTCCCAGAATGAACACTTACGAAAAGGGTGCCGGGGGGTGGGGTGATTATGGTTACGTTCGGCTCCTCCTCGAACGGGCGCATTCAGGCGAATTTCGGCACCGCGGCGCGACACCAACAACACGCGGCTGCGTGTCAGCCAACTGCACACCCCGCTGGCGTCTACCCAAGGCTTTTGCGAGAATCCAGCTATGCCCCCTGACCCTGCTCTGCAAATCCGTACCGCCAAGGAATCCGATGCACCGCTGGTCCTCGATTTCATCCGGAAATTGGCGGAATACGGCGACATCTCCAGCGAGGCGACTGTCACCGAAGCAAACGTGCGCGCGGCGCTTTTTGGCGCGCGTCCCGTCGCCGAAGCCATCCTCGCCTATGTCGGCAGCGAGCCCGCCGGCTTTGCCGTCTATTCCTTTACGTTTTCCAGCTTTATGGGCAAACCCGGCATTTACGTGGAGGATCTTTTCGTGGAGCATCAATTCCGCGGCCGCGGAATTGGCAAGGCGCTGCTCATCACCCTCGCGCGGCTCGGCCGGGAACGCGGATGCGGGCGCCTGGAATGGTCTGTGCTGAACTGGAATGAACAGGCCATGGAGTTTTATCAGGATCTTGGGGCGGTGCCCATGGACGAATGGACCACGTTTCGCTTAACGGGGGACGCGCTGGAGAGCCTGGCATCTTCCGGCGAAAATCACCTACAGGATGAGCTTTCGCCGGCAAAAAAGGTCACGCGCCGCGCTGCCGTCACACGGGGGCCGCGCCATGCGTGAACGCGTGAGAAGTCGCCGCATCATTCGTGCGCTTTTTGCGGCTGCGATCGCGCTTTTGGCAATCTCGGCGCCGCTCGCCGCGCCCCTGGCCGCACGAGACCGCGAACCGAACAACATCTACGCCGACCGCCGCGCGCGTCTCGTCGCCGAGCTCAAGGGGCCCGTGCTGCTATTCGGCTATACGGGCCGCGAGAACTCTGCCCCCTCGTACGTCTTCCTCCAGGAACCGAATTTTTACTACCTCACCGGACACAACGAAGAAGGCGCCGCGCTTTTGCTCGTGCCCTCCGGAGCGAAAGAGAAAGGCTGGCAAGGACCGAACGAAATTTTATTTCTACCCCCGCGCAACCCCGAGGAGGAAAAGTGGAACGGCCCCCGCATGGGACCCACTGATGCGGATATTCAAAAGAAGACTGGCTTTGCCAGCGTCGAGGCCTTCCCGAATCTTAAATCGCGCCTCACCGAACTGGCGCAAGGCTACCACGAGATTTGGACGCTAACGGCGCATGCGGATGACACCGGCTATCCGCACGCGCGCGAATGGTCTGCCTGGATTACGCAAGCCGCTCCGGGAATCGCTTTGCACGAAGCGGCTCCGGCCATCGGCGCCATGCGCCAGATCAAGTCTCCCGGCGAAATTGCGCTGCTCACAAAGGCCATTGAGCTTTCCGTTGACGCGCAGCTTGCCGCCATGCGCATGGTTCGGCCGGGCCTCTACGAATATCAGGTGGCCGCTCGCATGGTGGAGATCCACGCGTATGGCGGATGCGAGACGGAAGCTTACGCGCCCATCGTGGGTACAGGCCTGCATTCCACGATCTTGCACTTCAACGAACTCGACGCCCTGATTCGGGATGGCGATGTTGTGCTGATGGACGTAGGCGGCCAGTATTCAGGTTACACCGCCGATATCACGCGTACCCTGCCGGCGAACGGCCATTTCACCCCGCGCCAGCGCGAAATTTATGAAATCGTGCTCGGCGCGCAGAATGCCGTGCTCGCCGCAATGAAGCCGGGAATGACCCTCGGCCGCCAAGGTCCCAATAGTCTCTTCAAGATCGCCTACGACTACATCAATACGCACGGCGCCGATCGTGAAGGGCGCAGCCTCGGCCGTTACTTCATTCATGGCTTGGGGCATCATATCGGCCTCGAAGTACATGATGCCGGGGATCCCAACCGCCCGCTCGAAGCAGGCATGGTGGTCACCGACGAGCCCGGCATTTATATCCCCGAAGAAAAAGTCGGCGTGCGCATCGAAGACGACGTGCTGATTACTCCCACCGGGTACAAGTTGCTGACGGCTCGGCTGCCCCGAAGCGTGGACGAAGTCGAAAAAATCATAGCCGAAGCCGAAGTCGCTCGCGGTGAAAAATCGAGCGAGCGCTAATCTTCGCAGGCGTAGGGAATTTTCACTTCAGAGCGGCCGTCAATGTGGCGATGAGCGCCTGCTCTTGTGCGGAGAATACGGTGCGCAGATCGAGCACCAGGCGATCCTCAGAAACGCGTGCAAGCACGGGCGTGTGCTCGTCACCGGCAGCGTTAACGCCGGTGCGCAGCCGCGCCTCCAGTTGAGTGGCCGAATATTTTGCGCTGCTGATGCGCAGCAAGCGCGTCGGTAGATATTCGGCCGGAGTGGAACCTCCGCCGATCACCGATTGCCCGTCGCCGATTTCGACTTCGGCTTGCGCCGAACCCAGGATTGGCTTCAGTTCTTGGGCAATCTTTTGTGCGCGCGCGCCGATTTCGCCGGCACTGGCACGAATCATTCGCAGGACGGGCAGGGCGTCGAAGTCCTTGCGCAGATAGGCGAGCAAAGTCGCTTCGAGCGCGGCGATCACGAGTTTATCGAGACGCAGAGCGCGAAAGAGCGGATGCTTGCGCAGGCGCGCAATCAGTTCGCGCCGGCCGGCCAGAATGCCGGCCTGAGGTCCGCCCATCAATTTGTCGCCGCTAAAAGAGACCAGGTCCACGCCGGCTTCAGCGCTCGCGCGCACTACCGGCTCGGCGAAGCCCTGGGGCCCGAGATCCACCAGGCACCCGGAGCCCAAGTCTTCGTAGAGCGGTATGCGGGCGCGCCGGCTGAGCTCGACAAGTTCGGCAAGTGCGGGCCGGGCGGTGAAGCCCACGATGGCGAAATTCGAGCGATGCACGCGGAGCAGAAGGCGCGTGCGGTCGTTAAGGGCGCGTTCGTAATCGGCAATAGAAGTGCGGTTCGTTGTGCCGACTTCATGGAGAACGGCGCCGCTCTCAGCCATGATGTCTGGAATGCGAAAAGCCTCGCCGATCTCGATGAGTTCGCCGCGCGAAACGATCACCTCGCCTCCGCGCGCGAGAGAGGCGAGCGCGAGAAATACA
Organism: Acidobacteriota bacterium; assembly: GCA_003223315.1. Lineage (GTDB taxonomy): Bacteria > Acidobacteriota > Terriglobia > Acidiferrales > UBA7541 > Palsa-189. The sequence continues at coordinate 12,819 of QHYR01000037.1, forward strand.
GCGGCGGCGTTATTGTTGACCACGCAGGCGGCTTCCGCACCGGTCAAGCGCGCAAGCAGCGCGCCGGTGTGTACATCGCGTCGTCCCCGCGTGCCTGCAGCAATGTCGTATTCGAGGTTTGTATATTGTCCCGCGGTCTGGCGGATGTGCTCGATGGCGGCTTCGGCGAGCGGCGCCCGGCCGAGGTTGGTATGCAGAATCACGCCCGTGGCATTAATCACGCTCCGCAGGGAGGGCTTCAGCAGCCGGTCCACTTCGCCGGCGATCTGTGCGGCGATGGCCTGTGGTTCCGCCGCTTCGCTCGTGAGACCCCGCGAAATGTCGTTGCGGATGCGTTCGAGGACAGTTCGCGCCGCCTCGACGACGAGGTCACGGCTGACGCGACTCGCAATTTCGACAAGCGGAGGCAAAGCTAGCAGTTCGTCCACAGCCGGAATCTTGCGGAGCAGTCCGGCGCGGCGATCGCGAACGGGATCGGCTGCAGAGCTCATACCCTGGCATTTCAGCATAGGCTCCGCTGCCAGAGCAACAGAGCCGGGCCGGCAGACGTGCCTGATAGGGAGCAATGGTCCATGGGCCAATTGACGCAGTTTCTGCAGTCTTTTAGCATGAAAATTCCTCCTGCGCCCATGCCCACAAGCCAGACTGACGAAGATCTGATCCGCCTTGAGCGCGACATTCGCCAGCTCAAGATCGAATTCGATCAATATTTCGGCGGCGGCAGAAAACGCCCGCCGAACGACATCGAATGGCGGATCGAGCAGCTCATCAAACGCTACGGCGACCGCGCCGCGGAAATGAATTACGGACAGCGATTTCGATATGGCAATTTGTCGCAGACGTATGCGAAATATCGCGAGATTTTTCACAAGCGGATGCAGAGGCGCGAGGAGGGGACCGTGGAACGGCATTACGGGGCGGCGGCGCGCGCCATCGAAGCCGAGCGCGCCCGGTCCCGCCGAGCGGCATCCCCGCCATCAGTAGCCATCACTTGCTCCGATCTGGAACGCGAATCCGGCAAGGTGGATGAACTGTATCATGCGTTTCGTGAGGCTTTGCAAAGTTCCGGCGAGTCTGTCGAGCGCCTCTCGCGCGAGAAATTCGAGAAATTCCTTCTGCAGAAATCCGACCAAATCCGCAAACATCGCGGGCAGCAACTCGAGTTCGTGGTCAGCGTAGAGAACGGAAAGGCGCGGCTGAAGGCGCGAGTGAAAAGCTGATCGCCTCGTTCGCGACTTAGAATTTCCCTGCTCTAATCTGGCAACGGCGGCCTTTTTACCGGCGGAGCCGCAGCAGAGATGCCTCGCTCGTCCGCCCCAGGCGGACTCGCTCGGGACACTGATCTCCGGTTTCGGGAGTCCGGTGGACACCACCGGAGTCCGAAAACCGGACCTGATCAGATCGACGCTTTCGCCGGGAGCGCGCTACAATTCATCTTCGTCAATTCTTTCTATCGCAAAGCGGAGTGTAGCCTGTGCCGATTGAGCGGGCTCTCATCAGTGTTCATGAAAAAACAGGAATCGTGGAGTTCGCACGTGCACTCACGCAGGCCGGCGTAGAAGTCGTCTCGACCGGGGGCACGGCCAGGCTGCTGCGCGAATCCGGCGTGAAAGTTCGCGAAGTCGCGGAGCTGACCGGCTGGCCGGAGATGCTGGACGGGCGCGTAAAGACTCTGCATCCGAAAGTGCATGGCGGAATTTTGTTCCGCCGTAATCGGCCCGAAGACGGAGACGAAGCGCGCAAGCACGGAATTGCTCCGGTGGACCTGGTCGTGGTGAACCTTTATCCGTTTGAAGCGACGGCGGGGCGAGCAGGCGTTTCGGCGGAAGACCTGATCGAAAACATTGATATCGGCGGACCGGCCATGGTGCGGTCGGCGGCGAAGAACTTCGAGAGCGTGGCGGTGGTCACGGATCCAGGCGATTACTCCGGCCTTCTCGATGAATTTTCGGAACGGCACGATTGGTCTTTGGGGACCCGGCTGGCGTTGGCGCGCAAAGCATTTGCCATGACGGCGCGATATGACAGCTTGATTGCCAGCGAACTCGAACGGCTGACGGTGTCCGATAACGCGGTGACTGTGGGTGCACGGCAGGAGTTGCCCGCGCAACTGCATTTGGAATTATCGCGGCACGCCGCGCTGCGTTATGGTGAGAATCCGCACCAGAAATCGGCGCTCTACATTCCAAGCGGATTTCCGGCCTCAGGTTTAGCGGGGGCGCAGCAACTCCAGGGCAAGGAACTCTCTTACAACAACCTCGTTGATCTGGATGCGGCCTGGTCGCTGGTGCAGGAATTTGCTGACCCGGCCTGCGCGATTGTGAAGCACAACAATCCCTGCGGCACGGCGGAACAGAGGACGCTGGCGGAGGCATATCGTCAGGCGCTGGCATGCGATGCTGTCTCGGCCTTTGGCGGCGTGCTGGCTTTCAATCGCACCGTGGACGGCGACACGGCCGCGGAAGTGGCGAAGCTTTTTGTCGAATGTATCGTCGCGCCCGGTTACGATTCCGCGGCGCGTGAGGCACTTGCCGGGAAAAAGAATCTTCGGCTGATGCAGATGGGCGCCCTTCCAGGAGAGAAGAAGTTTCTGTGGGACTTGAAACGCATTTCCGGAGGCGTTTTGGTGCAGGAGCCCGATTCCCTGACGATCGCGGAATCGGATCTGAAGGTGGTCACAAAACGGCAACCGAGCCGCGAGGAGCTGCGGGACCTGTTATTCGGCTGGAAGATTGCAAAGCACGTGAAATCGAACGCTATTGTCTTCGCCCGTGCCGGCCGGACGCTGGGCATCGGCGCGGGGCAGATGAGTCGAGTGGACTCCGTGAAGATTGCAGTTCTGAAAGCGCAAGCAACGCTGGCCGGCAGCGCTGTCGCCTCAGATGCCTTTTTTCCGTTTCCGGACGGGGTGGAGGAGGCGGCGCGCGCAGGCGCGGCAGCCGTCATCCAGCCGGGCGGCTCAGTACGCGATGCCGAGGTCATCGCCGCCGCGGACCGGCTGGGACTGGCCATGGTATTTACGGGCGTCCGGCATTTTCGCCATTAACTTCGGCATCCGCTAGGGAGCGAGTCGCCACCGTCATTCTGCGGCTCGTAGGTGAAGAGAAATCCGCGACGCCAAAATTCGTCGCCGGTTCGGCAGGCCATAAGTTCGGCCCAGCCGCTGTAAATGAGAGACACCTTCGGATGCTGTGAAGCATCCGATAAGAAGTGGCGGAACGGGGTGGAACAACCGAATACTGGGCGCTTTGAGCATCTCAGAACTCGTGGGATAATCCAATCTTCTGAGGCCAGAATGAAAATCCGCTTTCTGACGGTGGCTTTGCTGATTTGTGGCGTCACGGGCGCTGTGGCGCTGGCCCAGGACCAGCAGCGAACCGCCCCGCCGGCTTCGCCCGCCCAGGGCGGAGTCTCGGCGGATCAGCGCGCGCAGGCCTATTACAACGTGACCATGGGCCATCTGTACGAGCAGGAATTCGAGTCCTCTGGGCACGCCGAAGACGCCGCAAAAGCCATCGAGTTTTATAAGAAAGCGTACGCACTGGATTCCTCCAGCCCGGAAATTGGAGAGGACCTTGCGGAAGTCTATTTTCTTGCGCACCGCTCTCGAGAGGCGATAAACGAAGCCCAAGAGCTTGTTCGCCGCAATCCCGATGATATTTCCGCGCGGCGTTTGCTGGCGCGGATCTACATCCGTTCCCTCGGTGACCTGAATAATTCGGCGGAACAGCAGCAGACCATCACGGCGGCAATCGGGCAGTTGCGCGAGATCGTGCGGCTGGATCCCTCCGACAGCGAATCGGCATTGTGGCTGGCGCGGCTCTTGCGGCTCGACAACCAAGACGATGATGCCGAAAAGCTGCTGCGGGTGCTGCTGGCTAAAGATCCGCAGAATAAGGGAGCGGTCGAGCAACTCTCGGCGCTCTTCCTGGACCGCAATAACGCGCAGGGAGCGATATCTTTGCTGGAATCCTTCGTGCAACATGCGCCCAGCGCGGACCTCTACGACCGGTTAGGAGACGCCTACCAGCAAATACAGCAACCCGGCAAATCGGAGCAGGCTTATCGGCAGGCTGTGGCCCTGGAGCCGGACCAGACAGAACATCGGCGCCATTTAGCGCAATCGCTCTACGAGCACGGGAGATATACGGAGGCGCTTGCTGAATATCAAAGGCTAGCGGACCTGGAACCCGACAGCGTCAATAACCATCTCCGAATCTCCGAGATTTACCGCCGCTTGCATCAGTTCGACAAGGCGCAGGAGCAAATTCTGCTGGCCAAAAAGATGGCGCCCGGGAATCTGGAGGTGGTGTACAACGAAGCGGCTGTTTACGAAGCCGAGGAGCACTACGACGATGCCGTGCGCGTCCTCTCCGACGCGGTCGCGGGAGTGAAGTCCGAATCGGAGTTCGCGCCGGCGCGCCGCCGTTCTCTGGGAATTCTCTATCAGTTGCTCGGGCAACTCTATCGCGACGAACAAAACTACCCCGCGGCCATCAATACATTTGAGGAAATGGTACGCCTGGGGCCAGAAGAAGAACTTCGCGCCCGCATGCTTATCATCGATACTTATCGCGCCAATCGCGATCTTTCGCACGCCTTCGATGAAGCCAGCAAGGCGCTGAGCGAGCACCCGCGCGACCGCGGACTATTGATCAGTCAGGCGGTCCTCTACGGCGAAAATAAACAGCCCGAGTTGGCAGCGCAGACTTTGCAGCCGTTGATCGAGAATTCACCGAGTGATCTGGAGATCTATTCCAATCTCGCACAGGTATATACGGAGAGCCGGCGTTTTGGGGATGCGGAGAAGGCCGTACGCTCGGCGGAAAAACTTGCCCAGAATCCCTCGGACAAAGAAACGGTGGGCTTCATGCTCGGTGGCATGTACGAACGGCAGAAGAAGTACGAGCAGGCCGAGCAGGCTTTCAAGGGCGTACTCACGGTGAATCCTCAAAACGCGCCGACACTCAACTATTTCGGCTACATGCTCGCGGATCGCGGCGTCCGGCTGGATGAAGCCGCCGATATGGTGCGACGTGCTCTGGATATCGATCCTACTAATGCTGCCTACCTCGACAGCATGGGTTGGATTTTCTACAAGCAGAACAAGCTCGGCGAGGCAGAGAGTTACCTCCGCAAAGCGATCGATCGCGATTCTCACGATCCGACCATGCTCACCCATCTGGGCGACGTGCTCGCCAAGACCGGCCGCACCGAACAGGCAGCCATGGAATGGGAGAAATCACTGGCGGAGTGGCATCGTGCCATGCCGGCCGAATTCGAGGAAGAGAAGGTGGCGGAGCTCGAGCAGAAGATTTCCAGCGTGAAACGCCGCCTCGCACAGCAGAAGTCTCCCGCCGCAGAAAATCCACACTGATCCAGGGCATGCAATCGATCCGAGTGCCCGCGTTTGCGAAGGTGAACTTGCGCCTGGACGTGCTGGCACGGCGCGCCGATGGTTATCACGAACTGCGTACCATCTTTCAATCCATCAGCCTGCACGACACTTTGCAACTGGAGCGCACCCGTGAACGGGGCATCGAACTGGAGATCGTCGGCGATCCCGCCTTGGCTGCGGGTGCGCAGCGGGAAAATCTAGTTTGGCGCGCCGCAGAAGCTTTTCGCCGCCGTATGAGTTTCCCTGGCGGGGTCCACATGACTCTGAAGAAGCGCATCCCGGTGGGCCGCGGTCTGGGCGGCGGTTCGAGCGATGCCGCCGCAGCCTTGGTGAGCTTGCTGCGACTCACGAAGCAGCGAATTGCCTCGGAGCGACTGCTGGAAATTGCCGCCGGGCTGGGCGCCGACGTGCCCTTTTTCCTTTTCGGCGGCCGGGCCTTGGGAACCAGTCGCGGCGATGAAATCTATCCCCTTCCCGATAGCAGGCGACGAACTCTCCTTGTCGTCTCGCCGCGAGATACTGCGGTCAGCACTCGCGACGCTTACGGCTGGCTCGATCGCAGATTGACAAAGAATCCCGGCAATCCTAGACTATGGAGTTTCTGCGCTCTGTGCTGGAGCCCGCAGGAAGATCATCTCTCGAATGATTTCGAGGCGGTTGTCTTCCGGCGGCACCCTCGGCTAGCTCGTATTCGCCGGGCGCTGCTCCAAGGAGGAGCTGCGGAAGCCGCGCTGGCGGGTAGCGGTTCGGCGGTGTTTGGAATATTCACAAACCCAGCGCAGGCGCGCCGATCCGCCCGGTTGTTTCCGGAAGACCAGGTCTTCGTTTGCAGCACGCTTTCGCGCAGGGCCTATGCCCGCGCTTTGTGGGGTTCTGCCGCAGGCGGGGCGAGCGGAACTTGAAAGCGGGGCGAAGCGTCGCCGGTCGCGAAAAGAGCTGCCATTCGTGGCGGACCTTCTTGGACGAGGAAACGTCGGCGCGCTAAACGAAGGCTGCTTTCGCACGTAACCTTTCGTAGATAACAAAGTTGAGACGGATTTGATCGACGAAAAATTCAAGATCTTTGCCGGAAGTGCGTACCCGCAGCTCGCGCAGCGCATCTGCAGCTATTTGGGCGTGGGTGTCGGCGGCGCGGAGCTGGGCCGCTTCAGTGATGGCGAGATCTACTTTCAGATCCTGGAGAATGTTCGCGGCGCGGATGTTTTCGTGGTGCAGACCTGCGCCGATCCGGTCGATCATCATCTGGTCGAACTGCTGCTGATGATTGATGCATTCAAGCGCGCTTCGGCTTGGCGGGTGACGGCGGTGGTGCCTTATTACGCGTATGCGCGGCAGGATCGCAAGGATAAGCCGCGGGTTCCGATTTCAGCCAAGCTGGTAGCGGATTTGCTGGAAACTGCGGGCGCTAGCCGCGCTCTGACGCTGGACCTGCACGCGCCGCAGATTCAAGGCTATTTCAACGTGCCTGTAGATCACCTGTACGCATCGCCGGTGCTGGTGGACTATTACAAGCAGCGCAGACTGCATGACGTCACGGTGGTTTCCCCGGATGCAGGCGGCGTGGAAAGGGCGCGTGCTTTTGCCAAGAAGCTCGACGCGCCGCTGGCCATCGTGGATAAGCGCCGCGTGGACGTGGACGTCAGTGAAGTGATGCACTTGATCGGCGATGTGCGCGGCCGGCCGGCGCTGGTCATTGATGACATCATTGATACGGCGGGGACGCTGGTGAAGACGGCGGAAGCTTTGCTGAAAGAAGGCGCCACTGAGGTCTTCGCCGCGTGCACCCATCCGGTGCTCTCGGGGCCCGCGGTGGAGCGCCTGTGCCGTTCGCCCATTTCTGAGGTTGTGGTCACGGATTCGCTGCCGCTTTCCGAGACGGCCCGAAAAGTGAGCAAAATCAAGGTGCTGAGCGTGGCGGAGTTGCTTGCCCGCGGTATTCGCTCCATTCACGAGGAGACATCCATCAGCGAACTTTTCATTTAGTGTTACGCATTTGAGAGGGAGAACATGGATCAGATTACTGTCGAAGCCAAGCCGCGCGATGATCGCGGCAAAAATGCGGCGCGGCGTCTGCGCCGCCTGGGCCAAGTGCCAGCGGTGCTGTACGGCGGCGACGGCAAGTCGCTGACACTAGCCGTGAACGCGAAACAACTCGCGGCGATTCTGCGTTCCGAATCGGGGCACAACACGATCTTCAAGGTCAAGCTGCCCACCGGCGATCAGCCGGCAATGCTGAAAGACTGGCAAGTGGATCCGCTGCTCGGTTCGCTTCTGCATGTGGACCTGCTGCGCGTGGCCATGGACGTGCGCATGCACGTCATGGTGCCGGTGCACACGTTTGGCGAGCCGCAGGGCGTGAAGCTGCAGGGCGGGATTTTCGAGATGGTTACGCGCGAAGTGGAGATCGAATGCCTGCCTTCGGATATTCGACGCCGCCAAAATCAAGCTGGTGAGCGATCCACAGCGCGTGGTGGCGCACGTAGTGGCGCTGCGCGCCGAAGAGGAGAAGCCGGCAGAAGCCGTGGCAGCCGAAGCCGCCGTGCCGGCCGAGCCGGAAGTCATCAAGAAGGGCAAGAAGGAAGCCGAAGAAGGAGAAGAAGGAGCCGCCGCTGCGCCCGCAGCCGAAGAGAAGGAAAAGGAGAAGCCCAAGAAGTAGCCGGCGGAGGCTGCCAATGTTGCGCGTGGCGTGGCGAATTGCGATACGGCTGGCACGCCGATGCGGCTGATCGTGGGACTGGGGAATCCCGGTCCAGAATACGCGTGGACGCCGCACAATCTGGGCTTTCTGGCTGTGGATGCCATCGCCGAACGCGCTCGCATTCGGGTCGAAAGGCCGGAAGCAAAGTCGTTGGTTGGCATCGGGCAATTTGGCGGCCGGGAGATTGCGCTGGCCAAGCCGCATACGATGATGAATCTGAGCGGCCTCGCTGTGCGGGATTTGCTCGAGCGGTTTGAATGCGGCCTGCGAGAGATGGTCGTGCTGTGTGACGACGTGGCGCTGCCGTGGGGAATGCTGCGAGTGCGCGAACGGGGAAGCGCCGGAAGTCACAACGGCTTGAAGTCCATCATCGGCACGATAGGCAGCAACGAATTCGCGCGAGTACGAATGGGCATCCAGCCGGACCATCCGGTGGGCGATCTGGCTGCTTATGTTCTCCGGCCCATGCGCAAAGGGGACCTGGAGATTGCAGCGGAAATGACGGAGCAGGTGAGCGCCGGACATCGAAACGAGGAAAAATGGCAGAACGGCTGTACGATCTGATTTTCATCTGTATGCCCACGACGCCGGAAGAGGAGATCACCAAAATCGTGAGCACGCTCGAGCAAACCGCTTCCGAGCATGGCGGCAAAGTGGAAAAGGTGGAGAAGTGGGGAACGCGCAAGATGGCGTATCGAGTGGCCAAACAGCGTGAAGGATTCTATGTTTATCTCGCGCTGCATAGCACGCAGGGCGCATTAATCAAGGAGCTCGAGCGGCGCCTCAAGGTTTCCGACGCCGTAATCAAGTACATGACCGTGCGGCTGGACGAAGAGATCAAGCGGCAGCAGAAGCTCGTCGCGCATCGCGAGCATCGCGCGCGTCGCCGCCCGCGCAAACCCGCGGCAGCTCCGGCAGCGGGTCCGGCACCGGAGCAGCAGGCGGCGGCCAGTTAGCCAACGAAATTCAACTCAAGAGAAAGTCGAGATCAGAGCCATGAGTGAGCAACAACCAGTACCCCGACCGTCGCATGCGGGCGGGCCTCCCCGTGAGGGGCGCTCCGGCCCTCCAGGAGCTGGCGGACCTCCGGGCGGCCGCCGAGGCAAACGGCAATATTTTCGCAAGAAGAAGGTCTGCCGCTTCTGCGTCGAGAAAGTGGACTTCATCGACTACAAGAAAGTGGAAATGCTCCAGCCCTTCGTGCAGGAGCGCGGCAAGATTTTGCCTCGGCGCATGACCGGCACCTGCTCGAAACACCAGCGGTGGCTCGGCGTGGCGGTGAAGCGCGCGCGAAATATCGCCCTGCTGCCGTTTGCGACCGAACTCTAAGCCCGCGGAATCATGAGGGAGATCCGATGCAAATTATCCTCCAAGAAGACGTCGAAAAACTCGGAGCGCGCGGCGACGTGGTGAGCGTCGCGGAGGGATATGCACGAAATTTCTTGCTGCCGCGCAAACTGGCGCTGGAAGCTTCCCCGGGAAACCTGAAGCGTCTGGAGAAAATTCGCACCACTCTGGCCAAACGCACGGCCACCGAACGCGATCAGGCGCAGAAGCAAGCGGAGTTGCTGAAGGACGTTACGCTCAGCTTCTCGCGCAAAGCTGGGGAAAGCGATCAGCTATTCGGTTCCGTTACGGCCGGCGATATTGCGGAGGCGCTCGCTGCTCAGGGCTTTGGGATCGATAAGCGGCGCATCGAACTCGCCGAACCGATCAAAGTGGTGGGCCAGTACGAAATCACCGCCAAACTGGTTCACGGCGTTACCGCGACCTTCAAGGTCAACGTTTCTCGCGAAGGCTGACGCTGCGCCGAAGTGAAGCCCGGCTCTGCGGGCAACGCCACTTTTTTCCGCGCGGCATTCACAGATTTTCCACGCGTTCCATTCTTCCACATTTAAAAAATATTCACAGTTGACCGGCGTTGACCATCTTGGTCCTCGTCCGCAGAATCAGTGCCCCCAGCTTACGTGGCGAATGTTTGTTGGGTTCTTCGCCAGGGACTCAAGGAATCGGAAGTGCTTGCGTTCGGAGCAGCTTCCAGGCGAATATAGGGCGAAGACGAATTCATGGCTGAAGCTACTCTCGAACGACCGCTGCCCCAGAACCTCGAGGCCGAGCGCAGCGTCCTCGGCGCCATCCTACTCGATAACCACGCGCTAAATACGGCGATTGAGAAGCTGAAGCCGGAGGATTTTTTCTCTGATCCACACCGCCGCATTTTCAACCACATGATTCAGCTCGGGGAGGCGCAGCAGGCGATCGATCTGGTCACGCTGACCGACCAGCTTCGGCGCAAAGGCGAGCTCGAAGCGGTAGGCGGAGCGGCGTTTATCTCGCAATTAGCCGACGGGATGCCGCGAGTTTCGAATCTGGAACACCATGCTCGGATCATCAAAGAGAAATCGCTGCTGCGCAGCCTGATCTACGCTACCAACTCCATCCAGCAGACGGCTCTGGACGCGGAGGAAGAGGCGGATGCCCTGCTCGATCGCGCCGAGTCCTCGATTTTCCAGATTGCCGAAGACCGCATTCGAATGGGCCTGGTGTCCATGAAAGACGTGGTTCAGGACAATATGGAGCGCCTGGAGCGCGTCATTACGGAAGGAAAGCGCGTGACGGGGCTGGCGACGGACTACGCGCAGCTCGATAGCCTGACTTCCGGGCTGCAGCCTTCGGAATTGATCATCCTCGCGGCGCGGCCCTCGGTGGGGAAGACGGCCCTCGCGCTCAATATCGCCGAGAATGTTGCCATCCGCCAGCAAGCCCCGGTGGCCATCTTCAGCCTGGAAATGTCCAAGGAATCGCTGCTTATGCGCTTGCTTGCCTCGCTGGCGCACGTGGACGCCCATAGATTTCGAACGGGCCACTTGCGCCGCGAAGATTGGCGGGAAATGACCCAGGCGCTGGCGCAACTATCGGCCTCGCCGCTGTGGATCGACGATTCCGGATCGGCGACCGTAACGGAAATCGGCGCGAAGGCGCGGCGGCTCAAGCGCGATCGCGGCCTCTCGCTGCTAATCGTGGACTACTTGCAGCTGATTGCGGCTCGCGGGCGGTTTTCCAACCGCAATGAAGAAGTCTCCAGCATCACGCGGGGTCTGAAGGCGCTGGCGAAGGAACTCAAAGTCCCGGTCCTCGTCCTAAGCCAGCTCACGCGGGCGCCCGAACGTGAGGAACGCAGCCCGCAGCTCGCTGACCTGCGGGAATCAGGCGCCATCGAGCAGGATGCCGATGTAGTACTTTTCATTCACCGGCCGAATCTCTTCAAGAAGAAAAGCCAAGTCACCGAAGAGGAGCGCGCGCAGACGGAGCTCAAAATCGCCAAGCAAAGGAACGGGCCCGTGGACAGCATTCCGTTTGTTTTTCTGGGCAAATTCACGCGTTTTGAAGAAGCTGCCAGCGGAAGCTGGATTGGCGGCGAAGAGTAGCAGAGCGTTCACACGCAGAGCGAGCCATAGCGATTAAGTGGCGCCGGCTTCTGAGGGCACCATTGGCCCTAGACGCGATCGCGCATCTGAAAGGAATGTGCGGCAACACTTGGCAGAGTCTTTGGCGCATGCCCGCGCCTCAGTGCGAGGTGCAGCAAGAACATCACAACCAGAACGCCACCGAAAGTACAGACGATCGTCGCGCCTGTTGGGAAATCCCAGGCGACGGATAAATAGCATCCCAGGGCGGATACCAGGGTTCCCATGGTCCACCCGATCGCCAAGCGCCGCCCGATGCGGTCCGCGAACAGCATTGCCCCCACCGAAGGCACGATCAGATAACAGAAGACCAGCAGAACGCCCGCAATGGCTACCGACGAAGTGACTACAAATCCAAACGAAGCGTAAAAAAGGAAGTCCCAGAAGCGGAGAGAAACGCCTCTGGCTTCGGCGGCTTGAGGGTCCATGGAAATCTGGAGAAAGTTCTTGCGAAAAATAAGATGGAACACACCGACAACGCCGTACAACATTGCCGTGTGGGCCACCTCCGGCCAGGAGACAGCCAGGATATTGCCGACGAGCATATCTTTCAGGTGTTCGGTTTCGCCGGTAGCCTTACTAACGGCGAGGATGGCGGCAGCCGAAGCGACCGCATAAGCGATACCGATGAAGGCTTCCTGCGGAATCCTCGAACGCCGCAGCCGCACCAGGGAAAAAATGGCTGCGCCGAGAAGCGTAAATGCCAGGCTGATCCAGTAAGAAGCGGGGGCGTGCGGATCGAGTCCTATCAGGATGCCCATGGTTGCGCCGAGCGCGGCAAACTGCGCCAGCGCCAAGTCCACAAAGATCACGCCCCGCTCCACCACGTGCACCCCGAGGTAGGTGTGAATACCTGTGAGGATCAGGCTCGCAACGAAAGGCGCCAGCAGGAATCGAAGGACTTCCATCCACCCTCCTCGGGAATCACTACTTGGTTGCCTGGAACGCTTTGATCAGGAGGCCCAGATCGTAATCGAATAGCTTGAAATAGTCAGTGATTTCCTTCTCGCCGCCTACCGAGGGAGGCATGATGACTGCTTGCGCTCCCGTTTCTCTGGCGATGCTCTGAGGTGTCTTGGGGTCAAAATAGGGCTCCACGAGAATCACGCTTACGTGTTCGCGCTTCATCATGTTGATGAGGTCCAGGGTGTGGCTCGGCGTCGGTGGGATGCCGGGCCGCGGCTCAATTTCGCCCATGGTCACCAGCCCAAAAAACTTCAGAAAATTCGGCCAGGAGCGGTGATAGGTAATTACCTTGCGCCCGCGATACGGCTCCATTTCGGCCAACCACTTTTTGCTGGCCTCGGTAAGCAGCTGGCTGAACGAATCGAAATTCTGGTTGAAGTAAGCGGCGTCGGAAGAGCGCAGCTCGACAAGCTTATCGGCGATCCCTCGCGCCACTCTCCGCCCATTTTCGGGATCCAGCCAGTAGTGCGGGTTCCCGTATGGATGCACGTCGCCCTGCGCTCGCGTCACCTCGCCCGTGGGTTTCTCTAGGATTTCGGCGAATTGCGATGCGTCCAGATAACCGGGCCCACTAACCTGGATACGGGAGTTGCCGGATTGTGTGATGAGCGGCGGCAGCCAGCCGATCTCCAGTTGTAGGCCGACCACGACCAACAGGTCAGCCCGCCGAAGCTTCAACAGATAGCTTGGTTTCGCCTCCACGAAGTGGGGATCTTGATAGCCCTTGGCAATCGACTCGACATCGACACGATCTCCGCCCACCTCCTGGGCCAGGGCCGCGAGATCGGAGGTCGCGGTGACAATCTTGATTTTGCCCGCCGCCTGCCCGGGCATCGCACACATACCCAGCGCGAACGCGCCCGGCAAGAGGCCGAAACATAAGTGTCGGCATAATTGGGACAATTTCATGGTCATCTCCTAGAAAGGATGCGCACCGTGGGCGCCGAGGACGAATATAAATTGGAATAGCAGCTCATTACCGTCGCGGCCTTCAGCGAAATGAGTAAAACGGTATTGGCCGCGGACTTGACTGAACTCACTGGGCCAGTAGGTAAGCACGCCTGAAAGACCGTCATCGATCAGATTCGCGGTACGCGACCGGCCTGAACGGTCAAGGCGGCCGCCCACCGTCCATCGGCGATTGAGACGATAATCGCCGGAGGTGAAAAATCCGAAGGCTCGCTGCGTAAATGGCAGTTGGTCGCGGCGGCTCCAGACGAATTCGCCGCGGCCCACAAAATTATGATAGATGGTGCGCCGCAGCGGTGTCCAACGAAGTGTCGCGTCGATTCCATACAGATCGGTCAGAAACGCGCTGCCCAGATCATTGTGCCCGCGGGCGTAAGAGATACCGAGGTCCACATTTGTCTGGTCGGTAATATCGCGATAACCGCGGAGATGCCCCAACACGCTGGCATCGCCGCGGTTGCTGGACGTGAATACATCTCCGGAGTCACCCCGAAATACCTGAGCGGTTCCTTCGAGGAAGATGCCTTTTGGCGCCGGAAGGATGCGCGTCACCGAGAGCCCGGCATCATCAATTCCGTCTTCGCCGGCGAGCAACCTGTCGGTGACCAGCGGGCGATCTATCCAGGGCAATACGTGGTTATGCAGCGTGTTTACTTTGCCAAAGTCGCCGCGGAACTTGCCTCCTTTCG
>QHYR01000277.1 GCA_003223315.1 Acidobacteriota bacterium
AGGGGCGGGATGTCTGGAATGTTCGGGCACGGGATACCACGGCCGAACGGCCATTACCGAACTGCTGGACCTTTCCGATCGCATCCGTGAAATGATCATTGGGCGGCGTCCCACGTCCGAAATCAAGCGGGCGGCGCGAGAAGAGGGGATGACCTTCTTGCGGGATTCGGGATTGGAGAAAGTACGTGCGGGGGTCACGACCTTGAAAGAAATTAACAAGGTCACCTTCATCGAATGAAACGGCCCCGAGCACATCTCAAACGAAGAGACGTGCCACGGCACGCCAGACAGTCCCGGGAGCCATTTATCGCTCATGTTAACCGCTGAAGGAATTCGCGGAGGGATCTATCGAAGTGCGGCGGTTCGCCGCTTTGCGCAATGGTTGGATGTTGCCCCCCATCCGCTGATCGCTTGCGAAATAGCTGCTGGTTATATTGCTGCGGCACGCTGGAGTCGCGGAGGCGCTGGAGTCGAGTTCCTGGCAGTTGAGCCGCTCGCGCCTGGAGCCATCCAGCCGAGCGCCGTGGAATCGAACCTGTCCAATCCCGCGGAGGTCCGTTCTGCAATAGAAAAGGTGTTTGCGCGTCTGCACGCGAAGACTCGCGACGTAGCGCTCTTCTTACCCGACCCGATCATTCGCGTCTTCATCTTGCACTTCGATACTTTCCCTCGCGCGGTCCATGAAGCTTTGCCCTTATTGCGATGGCGTCTGAAGAAGAGCGTCCCGTTTGAACCGGACGAGACCGTGGTTTCCTTCATGCGCCAGCCCGCCCGCGAAGAGGGAGTCGATATTGTTACCGCGCTGGCCCGGTTGCGTATCGTGCGCGAATATGAGCAACTGCTGGAGTCTGTGGGTATGGCCCCGGGCGTAGTGATGAGTTCGACGCTGGCCGCGCTTCCCTTACTCAACGATCGCAAGCCCGCGCTGCTGGCCCGCGTTGCGGGCAAAGCCATGACGGCCGCGATCGTTCGCGGTGGGATCCTTTGCGCCTATCGTTGTGTTGATCTTCCCGCTGAGGAAACTGAGATCACGCCGCAAGCCTTGCTCGATGAAATTTATCCGCTCGCCGCTTATTATCAGGATTCCTGGCACGAAGGGATCACCATGGTCGGCTTGGCGGGACTGGCCGGAAGAATCGAGGAGTTTCGCGAGCCCCTGGAGCGCGAATTGCACTGTCCGGTCGGCGGTTTATTGAGTGCCGCCGCCAGCGAGGGTCACATCAGCAGCGAATTGCGCCCGTTGGTGGAGAGAGAACTGGATGCCCTGGTTGGATGGACGCTCTATCGTGGCTCCTGAGCGACGTCTGATCGCGGAACTTGCGATAGGAACGTAATCTCGATATGAAAGTGCGACTCAATCTAGCGAGCTCGCCGCTTGAAAAGAACCGGCGATTCGTCGTTTTCTCGACAATGATCGGCGGTATTGGCCTGCTCGCCATGGCGCTGCTCTCCTGGAATGTGTACAGCATGCGGCGTTCTAATACCGCCATACGATTGGAACAGGCGCGAACGGAAAGCGACATGCAGGGGCTTCGTCGACGCCGCGCCGATCTGGAGTCGTTCTTCAATCGCCCCGAAACCATTCAGCGTCGAGATCTCTCCGCTTTCCTGAATGGGTTGATCGCGCAGCGTGCTTTTCCTTGGACGCAGATCTTCATGGACCTGGAACGCAGCCTGCCGGAGGGAGTGCGGGTTGTAAGTATCGAGCCGAAACTGGCCGACGATCACCTGGAATTGAAATTGACCATCGGAGCGAAGACCGACGAAGGGAAGTTAAGATTTCTGAAGGCGCTCGAAGACTCCCGCGCATTCTCGGATATCCAGGTTCTTGGAGAGAGCCGCGCCACGGGCCGATCCGCAGATGCGGACCAGGTCTTGATGGCATTGAACGCGCGCTATTCCGTTTCCTGAAGACATGTCGAAGAAAACCAAAACGATCATTCGCGCCATTCTGGGCGTCGTCGTGGCGGTGGACATCATTTTGGCCGGTTTTAACTGGCAGATGGCCAACGCCAGCCGTACTCCGCAGTCGGAATTGATTGCCATCAACCGACAGCACGCTCTGATGGCCACCGACGTCACGCGCGCGGAGACGATTCGCACGACCTTGCCTGCCGTTGAGCAGCAGTGTGACACTTTTTTCCGCCAGAATTTCAGGCCGGTTACATCGGGTTATTCCTCCGTCATTTCGGATTTCGGCGCGCTCTCTCGCGGTGCTGGGTTGCAGGCCGAAAATCTCAGCTTCCGCCAGCACGAAGCCGATAAACGAGGCGTTACGCAGGTGGATATCTCCGCCGTGGTCGAGGGGGATTATTCCAGCGTGGTTCGTTTCGTCAATGACCTGCAGCACTCGGATACGTTCTATGTTCTCGATGGTCTTTCCCTGGGTTCTAGCGGTTCGGGGGGACAATTGAAGCTGAATCTCCAACTGCGCACGTATTTTCGCAGCTGAATATGTCGAGCCGACAAAAGCAGATCATCCTTCTGGCCGGGCTGGCGATCGTCTTCTTCTATGTCATTTATCGGAGCAACCGGTCGCCCGAAATCGCTCCAGTGGTCTCCAGCGCCGATGAGAAATTTCGCCCTATTGCCGTGGAAAATCCCGCTCTGAAGCTGGAGTTGTTGAACCGTTTGAAGAAGCTGCAATACGCGGGTTCGCATCGGAACATCTTCAGCGCCACCTCACCGCCGCCCGTTTCCGTCGCGCCGCCTGTCGCCGTCGCTCCGCCGCCGGTCACACCGTCCGCTGCCTCGGGTTCGGCGCCTCTGGTCATACCGGCGACTTTCTACGGCTTTGTGACCGATGCGCGGACGGGAATGCGGCGCGCCTTCTTTATGGAAGGCGAGAACGTTTACATTATCGGCATCGGAGAAGTTTTGCTGGGACGGTATAAGCTGGTGCAGATTGGAAATAGCAGCGTGGAGTTGCAAGAGATCAGCACGGGACGCCGTGCCACGCTGACCATGGAGGAGCCCAACCCATCGTGAGCGCAAGCCGCTCCACTCGCGGTAAAGCTGAAGCCGGATATGCCGTCCTGCTGGCCATCTTCCTGGTTGCCACGATGCTGCTGCTGGCCTCCGCAGCCACGCCGAATATCCTCACGCAGGGCCGGCGGCTGCGCGAGCAGGAGGCGATTTGGCGGGGCAATCAGTACGTTCGCGCCATCCGCCTCTATTTTCAGAAGAGCGGCAAATATCCGGCGAGCCTTGAGGACCTCACTAAAGCCAATGCCGCAGGAGTCCATTTCCTTCGCAAGTCGTATAAGGAGCCGATGAATAGTTCTGACGGTAGCTGGCGGTTGATTTACGTGACCCCCAGCGGCCAACTCGTC
The DNA here is from genome assembly GCA_003223315.1 of Acidobacteriota bacterium. GTDB lineage: Bacteria > Acidobacteriota > Terriglobia > Acidiferrales > UBA7541 > Palsa-189. Next base: position 3,333 of record QHYR01000277.1, read on the forward strand.
GGCAGCGTCCACTTCCATACCTTGCAGGAGATGGCGGTTGCCGCCGCATTCGCCGGGCAACTGCCGGGTAGCGTCGCAGGTTTGGCGGGCCAGCTTTTCGGGCAGGTAAATCCGAATCTGAACGGCGGATCGCAACTTGGCACGACCGGGCTCGGCGCGCAGAATTCGCAGCAAAGCCGCCCCCAGCCGGGCCAATCGGCAGCGCTGCAGCCGGGTCTGGGCGGCCAGAATTCGATGCTGAGCTCAACGCAACCCGCGCCCTTGCAATCTGTCGATTCGCAGGTTTTTGGCGGCTCGGTGATCGGCGTCGCCAGCAAGGTCAAGCAGCCCTCGATCATGGTTTATCAGGGCAGCAAAACCTACTTCGATTGGGAATTCATCTGGAATCCGCTGATGAATGCAAACGGCGTGCCGGGACAGCAGATCGCTATTCCCGGGCTCAACGCCCCGGCGCAACCGGGCGCGGCGCCAAATCCCGCGGCGGCACTTCCGGGTCCGAACGGTACGAACAACATGCCCGGCATCGTCCCTATTGCTCCTCAGAATGGAAATCCGGGCGCGCCGGGTTCTCAGCCTCAACCTATGCCTCAGCCCATGCGCGGTCCTGCGCCGCAGAACTGACGCCTCAAAACAGGCGCGGCGGAACTGAACTCCGTGCGTCGTTAGAATCCGTTATTTTTCCGATTTCGGAGCTGCGAAGACCGAGGAAGTCTGGCTCGCGGATTCAGGGAAGAACTGTCTCAGGAGATTTGGCTGGCTTCGCAAGTGTGCGATCACCCGGTCGATGTACGAGCGGGTTTCGGTCAGCGGCGGAATACCATGATAGGAATCTACACGTTTCGGACCGGCATTATAGGCGGCCAGTGCCAATGTAAGATCCTGGCCGTAACGATCGAGAAGCTGTTTGAGATAACGTGTCCCGCCGTCGATGTTCTGCACCGGATCAAATGCGTTCCGCACGGCCATCTGCGCCGCGGTTTCCGGGAGTAATTGCATCAAGCCCAGGGCGGATTTTTTCGAGATGGCTCGCGAGTTGAAATTTGACTCTACGGCAATCACGCTAGCGACGAGCGCCGGATCGAGGCCGTAGGTCCCCGCCGCGTTCCGAATCTGCGCGGAGTACGGCACATCGGCCTCGCGTTGCGCACTCTCCCCAAAAACCTCCTCGGGCTCGATTTTCTCGAGGTCGGCGGCCGCTATGGTGACGCTGCCGCCCGGCAAATCGAGCCGCACCGTATCGCCCAGGTTTTGCCAGCCCGTGATGTGCAGCCGCTGCCCACTGCGAAGCACAGCGTAATCGGCTCTTGCCGGTTGCGCGGCGGCCAAGGCGATCAAAAATCCAGCTCCCGCGAGAAGACCCGGAATCATCCGCGAGCGCGCCCCACTACGGCGCGCGTCGAGGACACCGGATCGTGCATTTTGGGGCAGGCGCGCCATTAGAAATTCTCCAGTGCGTATTCGCGAATCGCGGCGGCGACTCCGCCTTCGTCATTGGAAAGCGTCTGGCGCCATCCCAGGATCTTCAGTTCCGGTACGCTGTTGGCCATCACCACGGGAAGGCCGGCAAATTCCAGCATCTCGCGGTCGTTGAAATTGTCTCCTATGGCCATCACCTCTTCGCGCCCAAAGCCAAGCCGCGCCGTCCATTCGGCCAGCGTGGCTCCTTTCGAGCATCTCGGACGGATGACGTCCACCATAGCAAAATCGCGGTGATCATAAAAGGTCATCGCCAGCGAAAACGCCAGCGTCTTCGGCGCCTGGCGCAGAGCCGCGTTTACCTTTTGCATCTCGGTTACCGCGCCGCTATACATCACCTGGATCGGGTCTTCCGTCAGGCAATCTTCGAGCGGGCAGACCTGCGCGATAAATTCCCGGTTCCGCGCAAAATAGCCTTTCCTCCGAGGGTTCTCCCAATCGATCTTCTCATAGATAACCTGGTTGGCGCGAGGCCGGTCGAAAACCACGGCGGCGCCGACGCGGTGCTCCGGAAGAAACTGGAGCACCGCCCGCGCGGTCTCCTGCGGGAGGAGGTGTTTCAGGTGCGTGACGCCGTCCTTGGACTTCACCAGAGCGCCATTATTGACGATCATGATGAGTGGGCAGGGAATTTGCTCCGCGATCGGCAGGGCAAAATCGAAGCGCCGGCCAGTAACAAGCGCAACCTCGATGCCTTTTTCGACGGCGGCCTCGATGGCGTGCCGGTTAGCCGCTGGGACCTCGGAGGCGCTATCGAGTAGCGTCCCGTCGATGTCGAGCGCAATCAGCCGGACCGTCATTTTTTTCCTTTAGCCGTTCGCATCCCCTATTTTACATGCCGGCGGCCCCGGCCGCTGGTTCCCCGCCTGTGCAGGTTGCCAAGCTGCAAGCTGAGCCGTTCGGCAAAGTTCGCGGCTACCCGCCGCCTGCACGTACACTTGACACGCTGGCACCGCGGGCGTATCTTCGCCGCAAAGAAGCGCCTTCTGACCGGCAACTCGGAGGTAGATCCATGGCTATTAGTCCAGCCTATGATCCGGGCTCCTCTCGCTTTGGTCACCTCTCTGGGGTGGAGAACGGAACCGTATGCCCTGACCGTAGACGCATAATTCACAAACTCAGTTTGCTTACCGCGGTGTTGCTCCTGCTTTTCCTGGCGCCGCGTGCCGTCGGACAGAATTCCCCGAAAATAACCAGCGTTGCGCCCGCCACAGGCAAGGTCAATGACAGCGTGACCTTGACCGGCGAAAACCTCGATAAGGATACCGTTTCGGCGGTCTTTCTTTCTGATGACA
>QHYR01000038.1 GCA_003223315.1 Acidobacteriota bacterium
CACGCTATCGGTCGGAATGGCTCGGCAAGATCCGGGAAGCCGGGGTGCGCCGTCGGGCCGAGCTCTACTACCAGCAGTTCGACGCGTTGGATATTTTGCGTCAGGAGGTGCGGCGTGATCTGTTGGCCGAGAGCCGGAAACACAAGGCCATGAATTTGCTGCGCCAGATTCCTTCGATTGGCCCGATTCGCGGCGCTCTGCTGATCGCGTTGATCCAGACACCCCATCGCTTTCGCACCAAGCGACAACTGTGGGCCTACAGCGGTTTGGCTTTGCAGACCTACAGCAGCGGGGAATACCGTTTTGTCCAGGGCCAACTCCAGCGCACTGCCCGCTGGCTTCCATCCCCACTCGTACCGGCCCTGGCAGTCCGGCATAAAAGGTCCGCACCTCCTCCTTTCTCTCGTGACTCAGCGCCTTCTCCACGATCTCTCCGGTCGCCGAGTCCAACACCGCGATCTGCTGATAGCCCGGATGAAAATCGCAGCCTATAATCTTCATCTTCGGCTCCTTTCTCCCGAGTCTTGGTCGCTCTTCACGCCAAAGCCTATCGGGTCTAAGGAGCCGATGTCGTTATGAAATCAAGAAGACGACTTATCAGGAGTCGGCCCGGCGTACATAATCTGCGCGGCCAAGAGACTTGCGTGGTGACTCTGTGGATTCTGTGATTTTCGGCAGCGAGTACAGACCTAGTAGCCGAGGGTGCCTTTCGCGGCGGGAATTGCTGGCCGCAATCAGGGACTGCGGCGCGAGGGTCAGAACCTCAACGGCTACGGCGCAACTTTGGCTGGCGCGACCACCGGTGTACCGAGGGCAACCGGTTTAGCAAACTTTTCCGGATCAATGGCGACGTTGGGCTGCAAGTCGTCCAGGCTGAACATGGATTGTCCGTCGGTCCACGTCAAGCGCCATTGAAATGGCAATTTCACTCCCGCGACTTCGCGATAACCGGAATAATCGATCTGCGTGGGAACGGGACCCACAATCGTTTTGCTGTAGCGCACAACCCGCGTGAGCAACCCCGTCTGTTTATCGAAAAACAGCTTCACGTGAGATGCGCCGGCCATCGCCTGAACGACTTGAACCTCACGATCATCGATCGTGGTGGTCGGAAAGCCGGCACGGAGCTCGGTGAGGGCTTGCTTCAGCCCGCCCGGGAAAGCAAGATCGGCGTCTAATTTGACGCCATCCATATCTCCTCCAGGGACGAGTTGGAGTACCGATACGGGCTTGTCTGGCCCCATAATCCAGGCGTTGCGTCCATCGTATGCGGTGATGCTATCGCCATTTTGTGTATGCACGATCACCGTGCGCTGCCCGGTGTTCTTCGCATACACCTCCAGAGCAACTTTCCCGTGATAGCTGTCGAACCCTTCGTAGCGTCCCTTGCCTACGAAGCTGGTCAGACCAGCGAGTCGCTGTGCGCCCCCCAATGCTTGGATGTACCGGTCGAGAATGTCATCGGCCGTTGGGGTAGCAGGAGCCCGTGGGCTAATCTCGACCTCGTTCGGATCATCCGCGGGCGGCTCGCTGTATTGTTCCAGCAGACTCGGAACGACTTTGGGCGTTGGGCTGCCCCGATGGCACGTATAGCAGGTTACGGCTTCCCGGCCAGCAAACAGGCTCTGGTTGATTGTGTTTACGACTACCACCATGCGGCGGGCGGTACGCTTCACTGGGGTATCGTTCGCGTACTTTTCCCAATTGCCAAGAACTTCGGTGCCGTGGCAATTGGTGCAGTTGTAACCCAAGGCCGCAGAAAAGAATCCCATCGCTTCCATGAACTGATTGACGGGAATACCTCTAAGCACCTGGATGTTCTTGAAGACATCCTCTGCCAGGAGTGGTTTCTGTTGCTCTCCGGTCTGGCCGCTGGCCGGCAGCAGGCCGAGCAGCAGGCACACCAGGCCCGCTCTTAAGATTCGCTTCAATCCAACCCTCATCTGTTTCCTCTTCAGGCAACGCGACAGGCAAGCCTGAACGACCCAGGCTTCCGGTGATTCGGGGGGCCGCCAGGGCTTGCCACTAACGCTGTAAATGATGATCGAGGTTTAGGAGGCGGTGCCCGTCATCTTCCTTACATGTGGGAGATTCTTCGATCGGGTCGTTGTTCGGCGGAATGACCCGGGCAAGGTTTGTCCACGGCTTGGTGAGTACGACAGGATCTTCCACGGTGGCCTGATACGCCAAGTTATGATCCGGCGTCAGCCATAGACGCTCAATTACGCGCATTTTGTCCGAGTGCATGTAGCCGTTCTCGCCGAACCAGGTGTCGTCGACGAAGTTCGTCGTCTCCACCACGAAGACGTCCTTTTCCCAATGTCCAATCGAATCGCCGTAAGCCGAGGGATTCGCGTCGGCACGGCGGGGGCGCCCGTCGGTGGGAATGACGCGGTACGGGTCGCCGGAGATGTCCTCATACAGAAAGATCGTTTCCGTGGGCAACTGGATGATCTTGCGCGGCGAGCCGATGCGCGGAGTACCCGGCTTGTCGCAGTAGAATACGGGATCCACCTTGCTCTCGTTCGCTTCAAGATACTTCACCTTCTCCTGAAATTCAGGCCTGTACGAGGGAGTTGGCTCCCACGGCAAGGCTCCCGGCACGTTGTGGCTGGCCTGGTGGCGCGCGCTTTGATCGTAGTGGACCCTGATGACTTTGCCGTCCACAACCTTCTGGAGGTCGCCGGGGGGAAGGTCAATGCCGAAGGTCCAAGTTCCGCTGAGGTCGGGATGCCCGTCGGCGGTGCGGTGAGCTTCACCCGCCACGCTGGTTTTTGCATTTACAGCCGTTGCGGAAGGAGTCTTCTCCTGTGAATAGGCGAGCGACGCCGAGAGCAGCGCGGCGGCCGCCAGGGCCGCGGCGCGCGTTCCAAGATGAAGTTTCACGGACGCACCTCCTCCGTCTGGCCTGCTTCTAGCAGAGAGAGCTGATTACCGTTTGGAAAGGTGATCTTTTGAAGATATCCATACTTTGAGCCATCGATGGCCTTCACGATCTCGACCGTAACCGTCTGGCCGATGGCCTGGGCGAAATCGGCGCGGGTTACCCCGACCTTGGTGAACCATCTCGGCGGGTTGCTTTCGAATTTCCAGCTTTCGACGTTACCGTCATCCCCCTTCGCATCCATGTAGATGACGATATGAGGATTCACCCAGTCCACCTTGGTGACGGAACCTTTGAGCGAGACCTTCTTTTTCATATCGAAGATCGCCGATGGAGAGTGATGCGCCATCAGCGATGTAGCGGCGAGAAGTACGGCGAGGCCGAGCCAAACAGCCACAATCCGATTTTTCAAGGAAGTCCTCCACACTGGCGGCAGCACGACAGCTATTGGTAAAGTATCTCATAGACTTCGCCTAGTCAAAACACAGCAGGGCTCGTCTACCGGAATGGGCGCGCGCTCGGGTCGTGAGGGGGGTGGTCCATTCGTTGGGTGCCCTATTTCAGCATCCCCACCTTTTTGCAGCCGCTCACGCTCCCCCGCTCAACCTCAATTCGAAACCGACATGAGGCCTCCCACATCGGCGTCACGGTCCACCAGGAAGCCGAGATTGGGAGCCATCATTTCTTCCCAACTCTGAAAGCCTTGATAGACCCATCGGTTTGGATCGGGGTTGTACTTGTTGTTCACCGAATTGTCGTAGCGAAATTCGAAATGCATGCGGGTGCCTTTCGGCACCTTCAGCGAGGTTCCGTAGGCAAGCTGCCAGTTAAAGTCGTAGTGCGGAACATTGAGCACGATCTCTTCTCGTCCGTCGGGATACGTCAGCTTGTATTGGGCGCTCTTCCCACGCACATGCGCATGGGGCCGCAGCCGCACGATTTCGACATCCTTGAGGAAGGTGATGTCCATCGGAGGCGCCAGATAGTTATCGTCATTCGGCGGAATCGCAAATTTTGGATCGTAAGCAGAAGCGAACACAGCCCTGGCACTGGCCGGAGTTGGGGCAATGACTGGCGTATCCTCACCCGCGCCCTGAACAACGAACTGTTTGGGCGGCGGCGTCTTCGCCACGGTGAAGCCGATCTTGGTTCGGTCCACGAGGTCCTTACCGTTCGTCGTGTAGTGAATACTCACAACGATATCCGACCCGGCAGGCACGAACTTTCCCGCGTTCCAAACGCGATAGTCGTCGTAACCTGCGCCCGGTATGTAGCAAAAATCGAGACCTTGCCGCAGGGTCGGGTGGCCATGCGTAAGCTTCACCTCGGTGCTGCCCACATCGCGAGTGGCGATGATCATTCCGGGCAACTCCCCAAAGCCGCTATTGCCGGGGGTGGGATAGCCCGTCTCGTCACGCGGTACTTGCACCCACTCGTAGCGGTTGTACACCGTCGTAGGTTTGTGCTTTTCGAAACTGAAGCAAATGTGATGCACCACGGACGGCTCGCCCGGCAGAATTTCCATCGACGTGACCCAGGTATCGGTTTTGAAAGGGGACGGCAGCGCAATCAACTCCCACTCCAGAACCCCCTTCGCCGGCACTTCGTGCGGCGGCATATCCAGAACGACTTCCGGCTGGATATCCCAGCCTCCTGTGGGCCATTGAACCGGGGGCGGTGCGTCCTTGGGATCGCCCTCCGCGGCTCCGCCGTCCGCCCACTGCACGAGCGTGTCGATCTCGCTCTGTTTCAACGAACGATCATTCGCGAAATGCCCAACCTGTGGGTCCGCGAACCAGGGCGGCATCTTCCTCGTTGTTACTGCGGCCTTGATCGCCTTCGCCCATGGACGCGCGTCCCTATAACTAATCAGCGACATCGGGGCGACCTGCCCCGGCCGATGACAGGTCTGACAGTTTTTCTGGAGAATAGGAAGTACGTCTTTGGAAAAAGTGGGTGGAGAGGATTGACCGGTTGCTCCAGCGGCCACTGCTACCACCGCCAGTCCAGCAAGAGCGAGGCGCATCATAACCTTGCCTCCTGAGCCAGAATTTCTATTCTCGCGTCCGGTCAACTATACATCGCCCGACGGCGGTTTGGTAGCCCGAGGAAGCTCTTTGTACGCCCAGTCTCCGCGTGCTGGGCCGGGCGCCGGGAGGGGTGGTCCCTTTTTCGCGTCCCTATCTGCTATCCCCCCAAGTCCTTGATGTGGTATATGGGCGCACCCCTTTTGTCTGGCCCGAGCCACACGACGAAACTATCCCTGGTCTTTACACCAGCGCTGGTGCGGCTGCGAGCGGCAAGGCAATAGGCAATTTCAATTCTTACTTTGCTCTTTTGCCGCCAGGAGCCGTTAGGGAGGGTGGCGAGAGTAGTTCCGAGCGGACCGCATCGGATGTATACTTCCTCAACGCTCTAGGAGGAGCTCCTTCATATGCGGACGCGACTCTTCCTGATCGCCGCGGCAGGCGTCGCGTTGGGATTTCTGCTTCACGTCTCCTCAGTTGCTCAGACGCCAGCCAACCGCGGGCCGCGTACAGTCGACGGCAAGCCCGACCTGAACGGGATTTGGCAGGCCCTCAACAAGGCCAATTGGGATATAGGGACGCACGGGCCGAGCCCGGGACCACCCGACCTGGGCGCCATCGGCTCGAGCCCGCCCGGAATTGGAGTCGTAGAGGGCGACACGCTGCCGTATCTGCCCGCGGCCGCCGCGAAGAAGAAAGAAAATTTTGCCCATCGCTGGACTGCCGATCCGGAATTGAAATGCTATCTGCCGGGCGTGCCGCGGGCGACTTACATGCCCTATCCCTTCCAAATTCTCCAGGGCTCAAAGTCCATCATGATCGCCTATGAGTACGCGGGCGCCATTCGGGCCATCAATATGGGCAAGCCGCGGGAAGCTCCGGTGGATAGCTGGATGGGATGGTCGAACGGCCATTGGGAGGGCGACACGCTGGTCGTGGACGTGACCAGCTTTAACGATCAGACCTGGTTTGACCGGGCCGGCGATTTCCATAGCGAGGCGCTGCACGTAGTGGAGCGCTACACTCCCGCCAGCGCCAATGTCCTGCAATATGAGGCCACCATAGAAGATCCGAAAGTATTTTCGAGGCCCTGGAAAATGGGTATGCCGTTGTACAGGCACGTGGAAAAGAATGCGCAATTGATGGAGTACAAGTGCGCCGAGTTTGCCGAAGAACTGCTGTACGGCCATCTGCGCAAGCAGCCGAGCAAATGAAGGAAGAGAAGAGTTTCCGATGAGCGGCAAGCCGGATGAAGAAAGGGGTCGACCCATGACGAACAAATGGGCTAGGGTCGTGGTCCGTAGTGCATTGCTGTTGGGAGCCGCAGTTGTTTTGTTTTCACCCGCCCGGGCACAGACGTCGCCAAATGCCGCGAAGGCCAAAACCTCGCCGGCCGGCGTGGTGCAGACGAGCCGGACACCGCAGGGCCAATCGGATTTAGAGGGAGTGTGGAGCATCGCCTTCCTGACACCGCTGCAACGCGACCCCCAGCTTGGCAACAAGCAATTCTTCACCCCGGAAGAGGCCGCCGCGTACCTGAAAAAGAGGAGCCAGGAACTGGATGCCGATCGGCGCGATCTTCCTCCGGATGCTGATACTGCCCTGGCCTACAACCAGGCCTGGTATGACCGCGGCACAAAGCTGGGGAGAAACATGCGCACCTCTCTAGTCATCGATCCTCCCGACGGCAGAATCCCACCGATGACGCCGGAAGCAAAACGTAGATTTGAAAACACCCACGCCTATTCTGCGGCGCATCCTGCCGACGGTCCCGAGGACCGCACGTTGGGCGAACGCTGTCTTAACTTTTCGCAGGAGGGGCCTCCCCTGCTGCCCGGTGGCTACAACAATAACTATCAGATCGTGCAAACTCGCAACTATGTGGCGATCCTGGCCGAAATGGGAAATAAAGCGCGCATCATCCCGCTGGACGGGCGTCCGCACCTGCCCCAAAGTGTGTCGCAGTGGAACGGAGACTCGCGCGGACATTGGGAAGGAAAGACTCTGGTCGTCGATACGACCAACGTAAGATTCAACGACAAGAGCCACTTTGGAGTGAATTACGACGGCCTGACCGACCAGAATCTCCGCGTCACCGAGCGTTTTACGCGCACCGCCGCGGACACCATCACCTACCAGGCTACGGTCAACGATCCGACCGTGTACACCAAGCCCTGGACGATGGAAATCGTGATGTCCAAAACCGAGGATCCCCTTTTCGAGTACGCTTGTCATGAGGGGAATTACGGCATGTTTGGTATTCTTGGCGGAGCCCGGGCCGACGAAAAGAAAGCGGCCGAACAGGGTGGCCACCAGTGAGAATGCACGAAGCAAGAAGGAGGAGGAGCCGATGAGAGGGAAGCTAGCCGGTTTTGTCGTCGCTGCCGGTCTTTTCTTGTGCGGTACGGCAGCGTGGGCGCATCACGCTTTCACCGCGGAATTTGATTCCACCAAGCCCGTCAAATTGCAGGGCACCGTGACCAAGATGGAGTGGATCAATCCACACGCCTGGATTCATGTGGACGTCAAAGGAGACGACGGCAAAGTCACCAACTGGATGGTGGAATGCGGTACTCCGAACACGTTGCTCCGGCGCGGCTTCACCAGAAATACCGTGACGGCTGGCATGGAGATCGTGGTGGACGGCTATAAAGCCAAAGACGGATCAAACCGGGCCAACGGCCGAGACGTCACGTTTCCTGACGGGCGCAAGCTGTTTCTGGGCTCGACCGGCACCGGCGCGCCAGACGATAAGTAGCCGCCGCGATGCCTGCGGCCCGCAATTGGACGCACATTTCCAATTCCGAATCAGACCAACTGGATTGATGATGCCCTGGAAAACTCCATTCATGCGAGTTTCAGCATGACGGACACGCTCTGGGAGCCCGCATCGCGGATGAGAAACAACAACCGCCTTTCCACTACAGGTGTACAATCGTCTTCGAGGTTTTCGGAGCCATAAGGAAATCCCGGTTGACAGCAAAGGAGATTGGTCATGAATAGCGCGAAGCTCGTTGCAGGGACCCTGGCGGTAGCGGCCTTACTGGGCATGACACTTGTCGGTTTCGTGATGGCGGAAACGCCGTCCCCCTCAGCGCACTCAGCGCTGACCGGTAAGGTTGCGTCGCAGGCGGAAGGGCCAATGGAGGGCGTGATCGTCGGTGCAAAGAAAGCGGGCTCCCCGATCACCACTTGGGTGGTGAGCGACGCCCAGGGTCAATACAGCTTCCCGCGCGACAGAATGGAACCAGGCAAATACGCGATCAAGATCCGGGCCGTGGGATATGAGCTGCCGAACACTTCCGCGGATGTGACGGCGGAGCCCACGCAGCTAGATTTACAACTCAACAAGGTAACCAGCACCTCCAAGCTGGCCATGCAGCTCTCCAACGGTGAGTTGCTCACGAGCCTGCCGGGAACCCACGAAGATAAGATGGCCCTCGGGGGTTGCGTTAATTGCCACACGCTGCAGCGTGTGCTGTTTTCTCGTTACAGTGCGGAAGAGCTGGCACCGGTGGTGCAGCGGATGGCCATGCACACGAATAACTCTTCGCCATTGCATCCCTGGACTCGTCCTCCCAAGCCCGCAAGCCCGCCGACGGAGAGGCAGATCGCCGCCGCCAAATATTTCAGCACGATTAACCTGAGTTCGGCGGACACGTTTGAATTCCCGTTGAAGACCATGCCGCGTCCGAAGGGCAAGGCAACCGAGGTGATTTACACGATGTATGATTTGCCGCGAGTGGATGCAGCACCGCATGATGCGGCGCTCGACGCGCAAGGGAACGTTTGGTATTCCGATTTTGATTCGCAGTTTCTTGGGAAGCTCGATCCAAAGACCGGCAAAGTGGTGGAGTATCCGGTTCCGCTAGCCCGCGTTGGCCCGTTGGCTCAGGGCGGCCTGCAGATCGCTTTTGACAAAGAAGGCCGCGTTTACTTCGGCAACATGTCGCAGATGCAAATCGTCAGGTTCGACCCCAAGGCAGAAAAGATGGAGACCTTTAAGCCTCCGATAAAGGATTCGAATATGGGAGATGGCCACTTGACGATGATTGACCCTTCGTTCCAGCAGGTGGATGGGAAGATATGGGTCAATGTGGCCGACGGCACCGACGAGTCGGGCGGCACCTGGCACGTGGACTTGGCGACCAACACGTGGACTCACGTTACTTACCCGCCGGGCAGCCCCTCCGCTCGCGCCTACGACGTGGTCGCCGACTCGAAGAACAACATGTACGGGATGAGCTTTGGCAACGACAAGATTTGGATGACGGATGGCAAGACCCTGAAAACCGTGTGGTATGACTTACCGACGAAAGGCGCGGGTTGCCGGCGAGGCCACATCGACTCCCAGGACCGCTTGTGGTGCGGTGAGTTTAACGGAAACGGCTTGGCGATGTTCGATCCGAAGACGCAGAAGATCACGGAGTGGAAAGCGCCCACGCCGTGGACACGTCCATATGACGCGGAGTTTGACGACAAAACGTATGACTGGGGGGCCGGAATGGACAACGATATTGCTCTTCGGCTGAATACTCAGACCGGGGAATTCACCGAGTACCTGCTCCCACACGAAACGAACGTTCGTCACGTGGAGGTGCAGAAATCCGGAGCTCTCTCCAGCTTGTGGCTGGGAGACCAGCATGGCGCCACAATCATCCACGTCGAGCCGCTGGCGCCGTAATCCTGGATCGATATAGGGAATTGCAAACGAGCGCTTCCCTCCGATTGCGGGCGGCTCGCGGCCTTAGGTCAGCACGGTCGATCCCGTGTCGTCTTCTGACGAGTTCGACGCGCCCAACATCTCTGTCAGACAAACTGGGGAGGCTACGATGTTGAACCGGCGCCAGTTTCTTTCAACAGCCGTCGCTACAGGCGCGGCGATGCTCGCACGCGTTCCGAGAGCGTTTGCAGCAAAATACGACCTGATCATCAAGGGCGGGCGCGTCATCGACCCCTCGGTCCGGCTCGATGCGATCCGCGACGTGGCCATCTCGGGAGGGCGCATCGTCGCGGTTGAATCCACAATCGCGGGCGACGCAGCCGACACCATCGACGCGCGCGGCAAGCTCGTGGTCCCTGGTCTCCTCGACATCCACACACATACCGCGCGCTCCGCCGAGGGACCCGGCCTCGTGCTGCAGGACGGTGTAACTGGGTGGATCGATGCGGGAACGCAAGGGGCCGATCGCATCGGCGAGACGATTGGCGTCGCGCGATCGGCGCCGCAGCAGGGCCGCGTGCTGATCAACATCGGACGCGCCGGCATCCTGCCCGAAGGCGATACGATGGACCTCAAGCGCGCCGACGTCGGTGCGGCGCACGACGCCATCGCCAAGAACCGCGACTTCATTGTCGGTGTCAAGGCGCGGCTGTCGCGGGATGTGGCGGGGGCCAACGATTACGAGGTGCTTCGGCGCGCGCAGGAAGTGGCCAGCTCCTTCGGTCTGCCCGTGATGATCCACATGGGGCAGACGATCTCGCCGTTTCCCAAGCTCGTCGAGCTATTGAAGCGCGGCGACATCGTCACCCACATGTTCGCGCCGCCGCCCAACAGCATCATCGACGATAGCGGCCACATACTGCCGGAAGTGCTGGCGGCGCGGCGCCGCGGCGTGTGGTTCGACGTCGGCAATGGGCAGACCGGGCACATGAAGTGGGACACCGTCGCCGCGATCATGAAGGGCGGATTCTGGCCCGATACATTCTCCACCGACTGGAACGTGAACGCTCATCAGACGGGGGTCATCGACCTTGCCAACTGCATGTCGAAGCTGTTCGGTTACGGCATGACCGTCGACCAGGCCATCGCGCGCGCCACCGTGAATCCCGCGCGCGTCTTTCCGTTGTTCAACGACCGCGGTACGCTCAACGTGGGCGCGCCCGCCGACGTGGCGCTGCTCGAACTGCGGAAGGGAAACTTCGAATTCCTCGACAACTACAAAAATACGATCAAGGGCACCCAGAGGCTCTTCCCGAGTGGGACCGTGCTCGGCGGCAAGCGCATACCCCGCGCGTAGAGGGTGCGGGCCGGATTCGCCATTTCGAAAGGGGCGGGCCGGGGCGTGTCGTACGCGTCACACTCTCAAGCCCGCACATAAATCGCAAACTGTTTGAGCCGACACTTTGTCTACGTTGCTCTGCGTACTTGTCACTTACCGATGTGCGCCATCCCCTTGAACGTTAGTTTTTGTAGTCCGGCCGTGGTCTGCGCGATATAGAGATTGCCTTTCGAATCGGTGGCGATCTCATGGCCCGGTCCGATTATCCCTGCGGGCTGGACGTTGCCCACAATCTCCAGCGTCTTGCGATCGACAATGAAAATGCCGTTGCCGCCGCCCACATAGAGGAACTGCTGGTTGGCGTCCGGAGACAAAGCCAGATCGCGAGCAAACGGTTCGCTGTTTTTGACCAACTGCTTTAGGAACTTGCCGCCTTTGGTAAACATCTGGACACGCCGGTATTCTCGATCAGCCACATACACCGTGCCGTCCTTGGCGACGCGGATGGCGTGTACGATGCTGAACTGCTGCGGCCCCGGATCCGAGAAGCTGGCCGGCGTAACGATCATGCAGTGGTCATCGTCCACCGGCGTGTTGCCGAATGCGCCCCACATCCGCTTGAACTTGCCGCTCTCCGCATCGAAGACGGCCACGCGGTGATTGCCGTAACCGTCGGCCACGAACAATTCGTTCGTCTGCGGATAGACCCATTCATCCGCCGGCCGGTGCAAATTCCCCGTGTCGGCATTGCCCTTGCTTTGATTGCTGCGGCCAATCTGCATGACAAACTTGCCATCTTGCGTGAACTTCAAGAGCTGGTCATCGGCAACCGGCTTGACCCTTGGCAGGCCATTCGTGGGGCAATTATTTCCGCCCAGCCACACGAATCCTTTGTTGTCGATATAGATGCCGTGCTCGCGCTGCGGCCATTCATAGCCATTGCCATCACCGCCCCAGGCCTTGATGTAATTGCCCGCGCTATCGAACACGATCACCGGCGGCGCAGCCATGCCTGCCTGCTCGGGCTTGAGCGTCCGCGGCCGGTGCAGGACCCAGACATTGTCCTGTGCATCGATCGCAATGCTCGAAGCGTCTCCGAGCTTCCATTTGGCGGGCACCTTCGGCCACGCGCGATCCACCTCGAACATCGGTAGGCTACGGCCCTGTGGCTGAGCGGCCTGAGCCGAAAATGCCGCACTCGAAATCCACTTCTCTCCCACTGCCGCGGCGACGACCAACGCACTTAGAACTGCCCAGTTAACCCACTTCCGTTTCATGGCTTCCTCCCCAAAATTGTCAGTTACCGGAATTCCTCTACCACACGCCCGGCCAGGGCTTGCCCACGACAAACTTAGGGTTGGCGCCCTTGCGCGGCGTGTATTTCTGGACTCGGCCGGTTCTCACTTCGGCGGTGTAGAGATTGCCCTCTTTGTCCGTGGCGAATCCGTGCACGCCCCACATGCAGCCCTGGCAGGTGCCAAACGTTCCCCACGAATAGAGGAAGTGTCCCTCGGCGTCGTAGGCGAGGAGCTTGTTCGATCCCTGGTCGGCGGCCCAGAGAATATGGTCGGAGCCCATGTAGATGCTGTGAATATTCATCGGCGGGCGCGGACCGAAATCCCACTGGTCTAAAAACTTGCCGTTTTCGTCGAACACTTGCACGCGGCCGTTGTTGCGGTCGTTCACGTAAACGCGCCGCGTGGTCGGGTCGACGGCGATTCCATGCACGCTGTTGAAATAGCCGGGACGCGTTTCGTTGGGAGGATTGCCCTTCAATCCCCACTGCAAGAGTTTCTTACCGTGCACGTCGTACTTGATGACGCGTGTGCCGTCGTAGCCGTCGGCCAGATACCAGGTGTTGGCGTCCATGAAGGCCATGAACGTCGGCCGGCTGAAATGCGTATCGTCGGTGCCCGGCACGCCCGGCGTCCCCAAAGTCAGGATGCGCTGTTTGCCGTCGTGCGTGAACTCGCTGACAAAATGGTTGTCGGCATCCACGATCCAGATGTTCTTGTCCGGGTCGTACGGGCTGATCTCCACGTCATGAGGCCGGCCCCAGATCTTGTCCCATTGCGACCAGTCTTCGATCATCTTGCCATTCCGATCGAACACCACAATGACGTGCTCCCATCGCCAATCAACGCCTGGGCGGCCGTCGTGCCCATCTCGGGCGTCGGGGCAATTTGGGTTCTTTGGCATCGCCGCGGGGTTGGGAACGCCGCCACAGCTTGGGGTCGCGCTGGCCGTTTCGCGCAACGGCACGCCGGGACCTACGGGGAACTTGATGCTCGGCCCAATGTCAGGGAGCCAGGTGGTTTTGAACCTCGCCGGAAGCACAGGCAGCTCGCCTTTCTGCGTCACAAACACCCGGTCGGGACTCTCGGGGAAAACATCGGTCGCCTGCGACCAGGTCCACCCCTCATGGTTGGGAAGGCTCTCCGACAACGGCTTCGGCCAGTTCTGCACCGGATCGTAAGGGCCGAAAACGTCTTGCCCGCCTTTGAGTCCGGGGATGGCCGCGAACCCCTCTCCGGGCGCCTTCTTCTGCTGTCCCTGGACTATGCCCAGCCGGTTACTCACCAGGATGACCGCGAGTAAAGCCATGCATACAGCCGCAATCTTTAGCGTTCGTTCTTTCATTTCGGTGCCTCCGCGACTCTCGAATCGAGGGCGTCCACCTGCCCAGAATCGTGCCACACTCCACAAGCAGGTGGTACACGTGGCAGACTCGCCATACGGTCAAATTGCGCCAACCATACGCCCGCCACACCTTCGAGTCAATTGGAAGCAACACCGTTGGGAGAGTGCATCCCAGATTGGCCACATCCCGAGAAACGCGCTGGTCGGAATTTACGGCTAGTTTCCGAAAAGCAAGAACCCCACGTTAAGACGAATTTTTCGCAGCCCGCTGGTTGGTGTAGCATCACTCCTGGCGATCCTGGCTCAGCAGGAAGCAGAAGTATGAAAATATTAAAAGCAGGCATAGTGCTCATCGTAGTTATCCTGGCCTTGACGCTCTTGACGCTCCGCGTGACGGGTCTCGAGCCACAATACCTCGACTTGAACGACCTCCGCGCCCACCACATGATCGCCCGGCCCGGCTTGTGGCTGAAAGGCGAAGTCGTCACCACGCCCGTCACGGATTGGTCGTTCGTCGACAAAGTGGAACACCCCGGACGCAGCCTCAACACCGTCCTGGTGGAGACGCGAACGCCCTATTTCATTCCACACTCGGTTCGCACGATACCTTCCGTGCGCAACGGCCGGCTCTACATACGTTCGCACCAAGACCGCATGGACTTGCAGTTTCCAAACGACAAGTCTTGGACATCCAACGTGGCCCGCGATCCCCGCGTGCGCATAAAGATCGGCGATAAATTGTACGAAGCGACCCTGGTGTTGATCGCGGATCGCGCCCAAGCTATCGCCGTATTAGGCGGAAACCCTGAAACTCTGCAGAACGGTCCCGACGGGCAAGAACATGTCGTTGGGTATAACCATGTTTATCGCGTTTTCCAAAGGAACATCCCGGAGTACGGCGGTAACCAGCCATCCCCGAGTTCGGCGGGGCTTAGTCCTGAGAATAAGCCTTAAGAATGAGGCGGAGCCTTGCTTTCCGTTTGTTAAGGTTGATGACGCCCACACGTTCCAAACTCCTGAGGCTCGCGGGAAGCTAGCTATCGTCGCCGTGCAAGAAAACGGAGGGCGAGCCGTCAGTCGTGGTGCTTGACCTCCCGATCGGCCATGACCTTGTCGCGATAGGCCCGGCTTCGCCGCCTTTCCTTCTTTGCGGTGCGAACTCTGGCCTTCGTGATTTCCAGCGAGCTGACCGTAAACATCGACGGCAGTTGCTCGAGCTTCGCGCTTTTGCACGAGGGGCACACCGGTAGGTCCGAGGCGCGCACGAGCACTTCGAATTCACTGCCGCAGGATCGACATCGAAAATCAAACAGTGGCATGGCCTGCGCCTCCTCAATTTTTTGAAGTGCCAGAGGCGGCCACTCCGCCGGGCGGCAGCCTCGACGGAATTGACCGCCTCCAGCAAACATACGAGCAGAAAGTCGCATGAATGGCGGAAGGCGTCAATGGCGAACGAGCTGCGTATTCTTATTGTACTCGCGGTAGCCGCTGAGACGTTCAAGCTGCTTAGTGACGCTCAGTCGCCGGTTAGGCGACACATCTTTCTGGTCGAAGATACCACTGCCAAAGGCGCACCCGAAGCAATCCCTTATCACTATCTCAATCGCATAACTCCCGAGAAACGGCATTCTCGGACAGCGGGATTTCAGGCTGGCCCGCATTCCGAGAATCCGTGCCAGCTCAACCGGTCGATGCAACACCATCTAATCGGCTGATCGGACAACACTTCTCGCAGGGAACTGATCTTTCCGAGCTGTACTCAATTAAACCTAAACAGGACAGTGTTTTCCGTCTGTATTAACGCCCGAGGTCGAATGTAGCTCTTGAGGCTCCTGTTACTAGATTTTGAGCCAGTGTTGCGTCGACCCATTGAGACCACCCGACTTATCAGGAAGTGGCCGTCGGAGCCAGGGGTTGCGAATTCTACCGAAGCTACCTTGGCTGGTTCCGTTGAGCCGTCGAAATCATGGCCATTCGAGACCGCACTGCAGCGGCTTTAGCGTCGTCGTGGAGTTTCCGGAGAAGATCTGCGTATTTTCCAAGAAGGCCGAGTAATTCAGGATGATCGGGTCCCAGATTCACCTGCTGAAGTGCGAGAGCGCGCTCGTACAAGGGCAGGGCTTGCGCGTACTTGACTTGGTCATTCTTGCCCTCTTCCTCATAGATTCCTGCGAGCGTGGTGAGCGTTTGTATGACCACGCGATGCCGCTCTCCGAGCGACTTCTCCTCTATTTCCAACACCCGTTGGAGTAGGGACTCGGCATCCTTCAGGCGGCCTTCGCTACGATACAGGTCAAGCAGATACCGGGGATTGAGCATAAGGGCGTAGCCGGTATGGGTCTGGTGCGGGACGATTGCTTTGGGCAAGACAAACGCAGGAGGAAACAAGCGCCAGAAAAAGGACAAAAAGCCGGCCGGATTTCATCTGGGTCTCCCCAGCAACTTCTCTCGCGGTTCCGAATACGGCAACCGCACAGCCGACGGTCGTCGAACCCTCGATCACACCGACTAGCGACGCCACCCTACTTGATGGCCGGTGGCAGGCCATACCCTCCAAGCGGCAGATTGGATCTGAACCAGATCACAATGTCGGGTTCGAGATCCGGCTGCTTCGCGAAGATCGATGCCGCGTGTCCCGCATTGGTGAACATTTCGACTTGGCTGTCAAGGTTGGTCGACAGGGCGACGAGTTTCTTCGTCGCCGCCGCAGCGTCGCTATCTTCGTCGCTCGCTACGCCAAGAATGGGAACCTTGGGTGCATCCTTGATATAAGCTTCGCCTTCCGCATCGGTGCCACCAGACAAGAGGACCAGCGTTCTGATCGTTGGGTGACGCCGAGCGGCGTGAACCGCTTGATTCACGGCGCAGTTACCCGCGACGATGCCGAGCGTTCTCGGGTTGACCGTGCTTTGGGAGGTCAGGAAGCTCAAGGCCGTGTCGATGTCGCTGGGCATCTGATCCATGATCTTTTGCCGCTGTGCTGCGAAGTTCGTATACTCTCCGGCCCGGCTTCCACCGAAACCACGGAAATCGAAAGTCAACACGTTATAGCCAGCGGTGTTCAGCATGGTTGCAAGGTGATCGTAGACGTGACGATCACCATCGCATGAGTGCAACAGAAGCAGTCCGGGCCCTGGTTTCTCTGCCGAATAGAACGTGCCTTTCAGGGTGAATCCATCGGCAGCGCGTAAGGTGACGTCTTGTTTTTCGGCACGCGCCCCCATCGGAAAGAAGATCACGAAGAAGATCACGAAGAACGGAATGAGCAGCGTGACTGACCGCAATGTCGTCCGGGCATTTTGTGGCATCACCAATGACCACCCCGCGCGATTTTAGGGAGTCTCGTCAGAAGCGCTCCCCTGTGAGGTCTTGCTCATTCGCATTGCGGTCCGTGACGAAGCCCATGTTAGGGGTACCCATTTCTTCCCAACTCTGCCCCCCGTAATACACCCACTTGCTTTGGTCGGGGTTGTATTTATTGGTCGCCGAATTGTCGTACGTAAACTGGACGTGCATCCGGGAACCTTTCGGTATCTTCATTGAGGTTCGGTAGGTGAGCTGCCAATTGAAATCGTAGTGGGGGACGTCCAGGACGATCTCTTCCCGGCCATCGGGATAAATCAGGGTGTATCGGGCGCTCTTTCCCCGCACGTGCGCGTGCGGCCGGAACCACACGAGTTCGATGTCCTTCTTGAACGTAATGTCCGCCGGAGGACCTAAATAGTTGCCATCGTTAGGCGGGATGGCCAGTTTCTCATTGGCTTGTTGTCGGCTCAAAATCGAGTTATTCAGGGCTGAATCAGTGTTTACCGCAGCGTCGCCCTCACCACCGCCTTGGGAGACGAACATCTTCGGTGGAGGCGCCTTCGCGACCGTGAAACCGATCCTGCTGGTGTCAACGACGGCGGCGCCGTTCGTCGTGTAATGAACGCTCACCACGATGTCCGATCCCGCCGGCACAAGTATGCCAGCATGGAGCGGACGGTAATCTTCAAACGTCAACCCGGGCAGGTAACAAAATTGATTGCCGCCGCGGACGTCTGGCCGGCCCTCGCGCCGCGTCTCCACGGTGCTGCCGACGGCCCGCGAGACCACGGTGCCTTCTCTCGGCGGCGTGCTTCCAACGTGAGTCTTGGCAACTCCGTCGTCATCTCTTGGGACTTCGACCCACTCGTATACGTTGTACGGCGTCGTGGGCTTGTGCTTGGCGAAATCAAAGCACAGGTGATGCACCACCCCCGTCGCGCCCGGGCGAATCTCTACGGATGTGACCCAGGTATCCTCTTTGAACGGCGCGGGAATCGCCAGTTGCTCCCATTCTTTAATCCCGGTGGCGGGAACCGGATAGGGCGGGAGATCAACCGTCATATCCGGCTGGATGCTCCAGCCACCTTCGGGCCATTGAACCGGTGGCGGCGCATTCGCCGGATCGCCCGCCGGCGCGCCGTTATTCACCCAAGCCACAATCGTGTCAATCTCCGCCTGCTTTAAAGAACGGTCGTTGTCAAAGTGTCCGTATTCTGGATTGGCGAACCAAGGCGGCATTTTTTTCATGGCGACTACGCTCTTGATGGCTTTGGCCCAAGGACGAGCGCTCTGATAATCGAGGAGGGAAAACGGCCCAATTTGACCCGGCCTATGGCAAGTCTGGCAATGCTGCTGAACGATTGGCAGCACGTCCTTGTAGAACGTGGGAGTGCTGTCGCCTATAGCAGCCTCGTCAACATTTCCACTGGTCCGAGGAGGCGTTGCCGCCCAAACAGCAGCACCCAAGGTAAGCCCGACGGCCGTCAAACCAACAACAAGGCTCTTCGTCGCCATCTACCACCTCCAATAACGGTCACCAGCATAATGTTTTTGATGAACCAACAAACGGGGATTAGCTGGAATTTCCGGTTTGACCTCCCAGATAAGCACACTTATACACCCGAGCCCCTTCCTGGTGAACCTAATTGTTTTTCATACGAGAACGTCTTCGAGGCGAGGACTGTCAGTTAGACAATAGGAGGGAGGGGGGCAAGCGGGGACTTCCTGACCCCGAAGCCAGGAACCTCAGGGGTTGAGGGGTGGTTCGGTTGGCTTCGGCAGCAGGCTACATTTGCCGCTCAACGGTGTCAAGGAAGGGTTTCTTCATCATCCAGAGAGAGTGATCGCTTATGTCGACGTAACTGCTACACTACACGGCCGTTAAAACCGCGGGATATGGTAGAGTTTCGGTCCGATGCGGATTTTCGTTCTAGGTGCCGGTGGCACCGGCTCCTTCCTCGCGCGCCTACTCGCTCGGCAGGGACACACAGTCTGGTGCGGCGATCGGGACCTCGAACGCGCGCGGCGATTCCTCGGCAAGAAATCCGCAATGGAAATTCGTGAGGCCAACGCACGAAATCTCTGGTCCATCGTGCGTGCCGGGCAAGGTGCCCATCTCATCGTCAACGCGTCGCCCGCTGTCTTCAACCGAATCGTCATGCGCGCGGCATTACGCCTGCGGTCGCATTACCTGGATCTCAATTCGCACTTGGCTGGCAACCCGTTCAAGCCCGAGCAATTCCAATTTCACAAGCGCTTCCTGGCGAAGAACCGCCTGGCGTTAATTTGTACCGGCGCGGCGCCCGGGCTTACAAACCTTCTCGCGGCGCGCGCCGCCGAACTGCTCGATTCGGTCGAAGCGATTCACATTCGGCTGTTCGAAAGCACCGAAAGCAAGGACCCGATTTCGACTTGGTCCGCCGACGTGGCCTACGACGCGGCTATTTCGCGTCCGCGCATTTATCGCAACGCCCGCTTCGCGCTTGCCCGCCGTTTCGATGAACGAGAAATATTTCGATTCCCTCCCCCGATCGGCGAAACGCCGGTGTATCTCGCCGCGCAGGACGAAGTCTGCATGCTGCCCTATGTGATGAAGGTTTGCGATGTGGATGCAAAGATCGGCGGAAACGATTTCGAGCGATTGCGCCGCTGGTATCGGCAGGGCCGCCTCAACCGCTCCCAGGGCATTATCCGCAAACGCTTTCCGCATACTCCAACGCCGCGGCACGTCGCTCACCTGATCCGCGGGGGCATCCTCGAAAATGCCCGCTTTGCCGCCGCGGTTCTGGTCCGCGGCAAAAAACGCGACGAGCCATTCCTCTTGCGTTGGGATGCGAGTTTCCCCACTCTTTACCAGCTTCGTCAGCGCGGCTTGATGTCCACGCCCATCGCCTACGCGACCGCTCAACTCGCCGCGCTCTTCATCAGGCACTTCCCGCGCGATTTGGCGGGCGTCATCGGTCCCTCGACATTACCGGTAACGGTGCGCCGCGCCATTCTCGCCGAGGCCCGCTCGCACGACTTCCGCATCAAGCTGAAAGTGACTCGCCTGAAAAGAGACGAAGAAGACGAATTCTGATGGGCGAAGGGCCCGATTCACCACTTGGGAAACTGCCACTGGCGGGCCCGAGAGGGAACGTTTATTGAACACATGGCATCGCTTGGAAAAAATTGCGTGTCTGGCGACTTGTATAATAGAGCGATGCCTTGGCAAGAGCCCTACACGGAGAGTTTGAAGATCCCGACGCCGATCATTGCGGTGCAGCTCGCTGCGTCGCTGGGCATTGGAATGCTCGTAGGCATTGAACGCGAATGGGCGAACAAGGAATTTGGGCTGCGAACTTTCGCGTTTGTTTCCGTGCTGGGGATGCTCAGCGCGCACCTGCCCACGGCGCTTGCTTCGGTGGCCTTTGTCGGAGTGCTGTTGCTGATAGCGGCCTCGGATGTTCGGAATTTTCTCTCGTCGCGGCCACTGGAGCTGACCACATCCATAGCGGCGCTGTTGGTATTTGTGGCCGGATACCTGGTGGGCATCGGCCACGTGTTTACTCCCGTGGCGTCAGCGATAATCATCACGATGTTTCTTGCTTGGAAGGTTGAACTGCAGAAATTCGCCGGCGGGCTCACGCTGGAGGAAATCATCGGATTCGCGAACTACGTGCTGCTCAAGCTGTACGGGACCCGCGGCGTTTACTTGAGCGCATTTCTGGGCGGACTGGTAAACAGCACGGCGGCAGCGGCGCAATTGGCGAGGCCGCTCGGAGCGGGCAGCAGCGCATCGGTCGGCGTGGCGATCGCCGCGCTGTTGCTCACGATTGTGGCGATGTTTGCGCGCAATCTCATAATCCTGGCGATTTTTTCCCCCGCTGCGATTGCCACGGCCGCCGGGCCCTTGCTAGTCATGGCCATCGGTGCGCTTATTCTTGTGCGTCGCTCGCGGGCAGGCGTTGGCGATGCTCCAACGGAGATTCATCTGGAGTCTCCTGTTTCGATCGCACGGGTGCTAAATTTTGCCGGGTTGTTTATGTTGATTCAGATCGTCTCTACGCTGGGCGAACGCCACCTCGGCAAGTTTGGATTTCTGGGGATTAACATCCTTGGCGGTTTGGTGAGCAGCGCCAGCACAACTGCGGCCGCCGCCAACATGGTCGCGCATGGGCAATTGCAGCCGGGGGTAGGAGGAACGGGAGTTGTGCTTGCATCACTCGCGAGCGCCCTCATCAATTTGCCCATTATTCAGCGACAGGGTGAGAATCCTGCATTGACGCGCCGGCTAGCGACGCTTACGGTGGCTCTGACGATCCTTGGGGTAGCTGTCCTGTTACTACGGGAATACCGCTGGTTGCTCAGAATATAGTGTTACCATCTGCAAACTTTCCGATTTGAATTCCCTGGGAGCTTCCGGAAGCAAAGATCCCGCTCCATGATTTCCCATGGCTGCGTTCTTCTGTTCTTATTGTTTCGGATTTGCTCCGAAGAGCTTTTCGCGAGCGACCTATGCCCCGGGAAGGATGCAGCGCTCCCAATCCGGTACGCTTGCCGGACCTAGTTGGCCGCCAGTGTCGCGCTGCCCGGATGCGTGCCGGGCTTCAACTTGACGGCGCATTCCCATATAATGCGTGTCACAGCGTAAGGTAAGGAGGAACTTCCAACCTATGAGCTTAACAACTGGGAAAAGGTTTTTGTTGCTGAGCGGTTTGTGGATTCTCCTGGCGACGCCCTTAGCGGCGGAGACGGTCCGGATCTATGTCACGAACCGAGGCGGAACCACCATTGATGTGATCGACCCTGCGACGAACAAGGTCGTGCAAACGATCGGCGACATTGAGTCGCCCGAGGTGGTTCGATTCTCTCCCGATGGAAGCCGCCTCTACATCCCCTACAGGGGCGAGAACTTTCTCATCGTTATGGATCGAAAGAGCGAAAAAATTATCAAGAAGGTGCCCCTCAGCGGTTGGCCCAACGAAGCAGTAGTGACTAAGGATGGAAAGCTGATCTTAGTCTGTATCCGCAATACCGGCACAGAGGTGGAGGATGTGGGGGCCCTGGATATTATCGACGCGAACTCTCTCGAAAAGGTCAAGAGTATCCCGGTGAAAAGAGGGCTGCACGATATCGCCGTGACGGCGGATGGGAAGTATGCCGCCGCCGGGGCGCCTGGGGGACATCTTCTAGTTGTCTTTGATCTCCAGAAGATGGAAATCGCCTGGCAGGTTCAGTACGACTATTCAGTAAATCCGATAGCAATTGAGAATAACCCCGACGGCTCGGGCCGCCGGATCTTCGCACAACTTGGCC
>QHYR01000278.1 GCA_003223315.1 Acidobacteriota bacterium
CGCGACAGCCATCAGCGAATGGCAAACGTTATTGCCGTCTCCCACATAAGCAAGTTTCAATCCGCGCAGTGTTCCATAGCGCTCGCGCAGCGTAAAGAAGTCCGCATAGGCCTGACAAGGATGAAAGCAGTCGGAGAGCGCGTTAATTACGGGGACGCTGGCGAACTCTGCGAGCTGCTCGAGTTCGCGCTGGGCGAAGACTCGCGCAACAATAGCCTGAACCCAGCGCGAGAGGTTTCTGGCTACATCGGGGATCGACTCGCGTTCCCCAAGCTTTGAAACGGTGTGGTCCAAAAAAATCGTCGTTCCGCCCAGGCTCCGCATGCCAACCTCAAAAGTGACGCGCGTACGCAGCGAAGGCTTTTCCAAGATCAAAGCCAGGAAACGGCCGGCCAGCGCGGAGGCGTAGTGATCCGGGCGAGCCTTGACGTCCGCCGAAAGCTGAAGGAGTTCCTGGACGCGCGCCGCGTTCCACTCCGTGCCGGTAAGAAGGTCGGTGGAA
Organism: Acidobacteriota bacterium; assembly: GCA_003223315.1. GTDB lineage: Bacteria > Acidobacteriota > Terriglobia > Acidiferrales > UBA7541 > Palsa-189. The sequence continues at coordinate 503 of QHYR01000278.1, forward strand.
AGAGCGACGGGTATGGACATCGTGGTCATGATTTAGCGGGAAGCCGCCAAGGCGTTCCGGTCTTTCTTTTCGGCGAACTCTGCAGCAACAGCATGGGGACGCTTGGTTTTCTTCAGGACTTGCCGAAATCTCTCCGTGAATTCATCCACTTGGCGCTCGGTCACGATAAAAGGCGGCAGCAGCCGCAGCACGCGTTCATGGGTGCAATTAATAATCAATCCTTCGCGCAGCGCGCCTTCTACATAAGCTTTGCCCTCGACAGCAAGCTCGATTCCCAAGATCAGTCCTTCGCCGCGAACCTCTCGGATGAAGTCGAAGTCCCCGGCAAGGCGGGCCAGTTCCGAGCGCAATTGCGATCCACGCTCGCGAACGTTTTCAAGCAAGTTGTCGTCCTCGATGGTAGACAGAAATTCGAGCGCAACGGCACAGGCCAGCGGTCCGCCCCCGAATGTCGAGCCGTGCAGACCAGGCGAGAAGGATTCCGCGAAACTCTCTCGGGCCACAACCGCTCCTAAAGGGAGTCCACCAGCCAACGGCTTGGCAATGACTACGATATCCGGTAAGCCCGTGTACCGCTGATAGGCAAAGGGGCGGCCGGTCCGCCCCAGGCCCGACTGGATCTCGTCCGCAATGAGCGCCGCGTCATAGTGGCTGGCCAGTTCGCGAGCGCGCGTCCAAAATGCCGCGCTGACGGGATAAATGCCGCCCTCTCCCTGGATTGGTTCGATAACGATGGCGCAAACCGAATCGTCGAATTTAGCTTCCAGATCAGCGATGTCGTTAAAGCGCACAAATTCGATCCCGGGCACTAACGGAGCAAAGGGCTCGCGATACTTTGCGGGATAGGTTATGGAAAGCGCGCCGAAGGTGCGTCCGTGGAACGAATTTTCAAGCGCCAGAACACGAGCCTTTCCTTCGGTACCGCGCTTGTGGGCGGCAAGCCGTGCCAGTTTGATGGCCCCTTCCACAGCTTCTGTGCCGCTATTGCAAAAAAAGACGCGCTCGAGCCCGGACCACTCCGCCAACTTGCGCGCCAAGGGGCCCTGATAAGAGTTATGAAACAGATTCGAGACGTGCACGGCGCGCGCAGCTTCGCGGCGAATGACACGTGTCAGCCTCGGATGCGAATATCCCAGCGCATTTACAGCCAGGCCGCCGAGGAAATCGAGGTACTTACGACCGCGGTGGTCGTAAAGATAGCAGCCGCGGCCGCGTACAAACAGCAGAGCGGGGCGCCGGTACGTGTTCATCAGGTATCGTCCCGCCAGGCGCATGGCCTGTTCGGCGGATACGCTGTGGTTGGTGGTTTTAGGCTTGCGGACTTTCTTCAACTTCTAACTCCGGCTGCGGCAGAGTAACTGGATGTGACGCGCGTCCCCGGCCCTTTCTGCCCGTTGGCTGCGGAAAGCAGCCCGCTTTCGTTCGCCCCGCCTACGATGCGCACTTGCTTCACGCCGCTTGCCAGCGCCCGCTTGCACGCTTCCAGTTTAAGCACCATGCCTCCGGACACCTTATTGTGCCGAATCAATTCTTCCACATCGCCACACGAAACAGCCTTCATCACCTTGGATCCGTCGAGCACCCCGGCGACATCGGTCATATAGATCAGCCGGTCGGCATGGATGTATTCGGCGCAGGCAGCCGCCATATGGTCAGCATTGATGTTGTAGAGTTCGCCATCCGCACCCATTCCGAGGCAGGATGCCACCGGAACGATGCCGGCCCGCCAAAGCGATTCGAGAAATTCGACATTCACGCCTGTGAGATAGCCGACGAAGCCCAGCGCGCCGACTACTTCATCATGTTGCATTGGCTCGGCAAGGAAGCAGCCCGAGTCCGAGGCGCACAATCCGATGGCGGGCTGTCCCGCGGCAGAAATGGCGCCGGCAATACGTTTATTGAGCAATCCGCCGAGTACCATCACGGCCACATCCCGCGTCTCCCGGTCGGTGACGCGCAGGCCACTGATGAATCGGCTTTCAATGCCCATGCGCTTAAGCGTGGCGGTAAAGATCTTGCCGCCGCCGTGCACCACCAGCAACTCATGCCCTTGCTGGGCAAGCTGCGCGATCTGCCTGGCCAGCGAGCGTACTGCTTCCGGATCATCCAGCAGAGCCCCGGCGATCTTCACGACCATTCTCATTGGAGACCCGTTACCTCCTCGAAGCCCATCATGGCGTTCATGTTCTGTACTGCTTGGCCCGCAGCGCCCTTGCCGAGGTTATCGAGACAGCTCACCACCACGAGGCGCTCCCCTCGCGAATCTAGAGCGAAGCCGATATCACAGAAATTCGTGTGCGCCACGTGCTGGAGCTCCGGAAGCCGTCCTGCCGGCCAGAGTCTGACCATGGGTTTTCCGGCGTAGAACTGGCGATAGAGGGCTTCGATTTCGGCTGCCTCGCGCCGGGGTTCCAGCCAAACGTAAAGCGTGGAAAGAAGTCCGCGGGCCAGGGGGAGCAGATGCGTGGAAAATATCATTTCGCCGGCAGCGATCCCCAGATGCTCGGTGACTTCCGGCGTGTGCCGGTGGGTGAACAGGCTGTACGCGCGGAAGTTTTCGTCTACCTCCACGAAATGGAGCTCACGCTTTGGTTCCTTACCGGCGCCGGAAGCACCCGACTTGCAATCGCAGACGACGCCACGGCCCGATGCGATCCATCCCGCTTCCACAAGCGGCCGAAGCCCGAGAATCACCGACGTCGGATAGCAGCCCGGATTGGCAACCAATTTAGCGTTGGTCACAGCACTGCCGTACAGCTCGGGAAGGCCGTAAACAGCCTGGGCCAGCAGCTCCGCATCCGGCGCAGGCAACTTATACCAATTCTCGAACGTGCCGGGATCACGGAAGCGGAATGCCCCGCTCAAGTCCACAATCCGCAGCCCCGCATCAAGCAGTTGCGGAACAATCTCCAGTGAAGCCTCATGAGGCGTGGCCAGGAAGGCCACTTCAGCACCGCTCTCCGCAATCGCCCGTACAGAGAAAGCACGGCACGGAGCCTCGCCCCATCCACGAAGCTGCGGAAAGATCTCGGTGAGACAGTGCACCGGCTTCGCGCTTTCGCGCAGGTAAAATGTGGGCTTGGCGATGGTCGGGTGCCGAAGCAGGAGCTGCGCCAGCTCAAATCCCGCGTAGCCGGTTGCCCCAACGACGGCGACCCGCATGGGGCCGTTCATCGGAGCAGGGCCTCCAATCGTTGTTGCACCGCGGTCCTGGCGGCCCGAGATGGCGTAATCACGAGAACCGTATCGTCGCCGCCGATCGTGCCGGCCACTTCGCGCAGCCGTTCCCCGTCTACGGCAGCGGCCAAGGGTTGCGCGCCCCCGGGTGGCGTCTTCAGAACCAGGAGGTTATCGGCGGGCCGCACGTCCAGCAGGTATTCCCGCACCGCGCGCGCCAGGGGAGCGAGCGCCTGCGCGCCGTCTTCGTGGGCAGGCTTTAGCGGTTTATAGCCCTCCGCAGTTTTCACCAGCTTTAGCTCAGCGATGTCACGGGAGAGCGTGGCTTGGGTGACACGCAGTTTCAACTGCGCCAGCCGCCGCCGCAATTCGTCTTGGCTCGAAATGGCTTCGCTCGCGATCAATTTGAGTATCTGCCCTTGCCGGAACCGTTTTTGGCTTGCCAATCCTTAACCTGCCGCAGTTTATGCATTTGATTGCATAATTATGCGGGCACCGGCCGGGGCTTGTCAACAAAAATTTGATTTTCTCCATCGGATTGTTGATTCGAGATCTCCTTTACCGCATTGAGCCATGGCGAAGCCGGTGCTATTCTCGTTGGCAATGTCTGACGTTTCCGTAAAAGCCGCTCCGCCGCAGCCGCTGTCGTCCCGCTCCCAGGCACTGCTTCAGGTGGCGGAGTCGATTGCGCACCATCGCGATCTGGCCGAACTGTTCCACGATCTGGCTGCCCGGCTGCACGGCGTCGCTCATTTTGATTACTTAAATCTCGTGCTGCACGACCCCGAACGCCAGGTAATGCGCCTGCACCTCCTCGAAACCTTGCGCGCAAAACCGACCCAGTTGCGTGTGGGCGGAGAATCGCCCATCGGGTCCACGCCTTCCGGGCGCGTTCTCGAGACTCAGGAGGCGTTTGTCGTTTCGGATGTCGAAGCGGAGACGTCCTTCCCGGCCCTCATGGAGGCGCTTCGGCAAGAGGGGGTCCGTTCCTTCTGCGTGGTTCCGTTGACGACCGCGCAGCGCCGGCTGGGAACGATTGGCTTCGGAAAGCTCGAACCCCATCACTACGATGCCAGCGAAGTTGATTTCATGCAGCAGGTGGCGCGCCAGGTGGCCGTGGCTGTGGATAACGCGCTGAACTTTGAGACCGCGAGGGCCTATCAGCAGCAATTGGCGCGAGAGCGGGATCGCTTGCGCGTGCTGCTCGAGGTCAATAATGCGCTCGTCTCAACGCTCGACCTGCGTCAGCTCTTTCACGTAATCGCCAGCAGTCTGCGGCGCGTCCTGCATCATGAGTATACAAGTTTGGCCCTGCTCGACCCCAAAACCAACAGATTACGAGTGCGGGCGCTCGACTTCTCAGGCGGACAGGGTTTGATTCACGAGGAGATGTCCGTTCCTCTGGAGAAGTCCCCAGCCGGAGAGGCGTTTTCCGCGCGGCTGCCGCAACGCTATACCCGCGCCGATTTGGAAAGATTTGATTCCGACATCACCCGCCGGCTGATAGCCGAGGGAGTACGTGTAGAGTGTTGCGTTCCTCTCATCACACGTGAACGCGTGCTGGGAACCCTTAACGTGGCCAGCTTTCGCGATTCCGCGTTCCCGCAGGAGGACCAAGACCTGCTCAGTCAGGTCGGGGCGCAAGTAGCGATAGCCGTGGAAAATGCGCTGGCTTTTCAAGAGATTGCCGAACTCAAGAACAAGCTCACCGAAGAAAAGCTCTATCTCGAAGATGAAATTCGCACGGAGCACAATTTTGAGGAGATCGTCGGCGAAAGCCCGGTACTGAAATCTCTGCTCTCACAACTGCAAACGGTGGCGCCCACCGATTCGACCGTGCTGATTACGGGAGAGACCGGCACCGGCAAGGAACTCATTGCCCGCGCTCTTCACAATCTAAGCGCCCGCCGCGACCGGACCTTTGTAAAGATCAATTGCGCCGCCATCCCTACTGGATTGCTGGAATCCGAGCTCTTCGGACACGAAAAAGGCGCTTTCACGGGCGCTATCGCTCAGAAGCTCGGGCGCTTCGAGCTGGCTGACAAAGGAACCCTCTTCCTTGACGAAGTTGCCGATATTCCCCTGGAGCTTCAGCCCAAACTCTTGCGTGTTCTGCAAGAACAAGAGTTTGAACGCCTCGGCAGCACGCGCACGCGCCATGTGGACGTGCGCGTGGTAGCCGCCACAAACAGCGATCTCGCCCGCATGGTCGAGAAAGGCGCATTCCGCAGCGACCTTTTTTATCGGTTGAACGTTTTTCCACTGGCCGTCCCCCCTCTGCGTGAACGCCGCGAAGACATCGCCACTTTGGTGCGCTATTTCGTCCAGCGTTACGCCCGCCGGATGAACCGGCACATCGAAACCGTTTCCACAGAAACAATCGCCGCTCTCGAACGCTACCATTGGCCCGGCAACGTCCGCGAACTGGAAAACCTTATCGAGCGCGCAGTTATCCTTTCTCCCTCACCTGTGCTGCATATTCCTCTTTCTGAATTGAAGTCGAATCCGGATGGCCATACAGCCGGTCTCCCTACCTTGGCTGAAGCTGAACGAGATCACATCCTACGAGCGCTTGAGGAATCGAAATGGGTTCTCGGCGGACCCAAAGGCGCCGCGGCTTTGCTGGGCATGAAGCGTACGACTCTCCAGTCGCGCATGCAGAAGCTGGGGATCTCCCGACCGCGTTAAAAATCCCTTAACGAGTCTCAGGCTTTTGGATTCCACATTTTCGGGCGGCGATTTCAGCGACCAGACGCTTGTGGGAGGCGTCGCGGGGGCGGCCTTCGTAGTAATGTAGAATTTCCCAGCCCCGGAAATAAGTTTTTAACTCGCCAGGGTGCAGTCGGTGCGAAGTGGCGGCGTCCTCACCAGGATGGGTGATGTGAACGATCGCGAGGAGGACCCCGCCAGCCAGGATGCCCCGTTTGGCGGGCGCGAAGAGGTCCCGTTGAAGGTAGTAGCACATCGCTATGAGGTCCCAGGCGTCAGGGACGATTTCAAATTCATGCTTCTCGAGGTCGGCAACGCGGGTATCGATTTTCAGGTGCCGGTCGGAGACGCGATCCAACAATACTCGAATGGCGCTGCGGGCGCCGTCAACAGCTGTAACTTTCCAAGCGTGCTCGGCGAGCCAAAGAGCATTGCGGCCTGTGCCGCAGGCAAGGTCGAGGGCTTTTCCTGGGCGGAGCTTTCGAGCGGTTTCGATCAGCAGAGGCGCCGGAGCAGCGTAGCAGTCCTCGGCGGGGCGTTCTCTCGAGCGGTAGCGCTTTTCCCAGGCGCGGATTTCCACGAGGGGATTGTTGCCGGAATGGCAGGGATGTGCAAGGCGCGCCTGGGTACGTCGAAGCAGCAGTTTGAGACAGAGCAGCTAACGCCGAGGGTGAAGGGGGATCGCAGTGAACCTGCGGATTAAAATCCGCAGGGCGAAGGTTAGACAAACAGATGGGTTCGCCTAATCCCATCGGCGCAACGCTAAACCACGGCGCACGAAGCTAGGCGCCGGCCGTGCGAGCCTGGGGTTCGTTCAGCCGCACGCGATAGCTTTTCTGGTGGCGTTTGATGATGACTTTGTCCTCACGCGCCAGCCAGCCAACGGCCCAGTCGAAAACCGGAGACTTTGCCTCTACTTCTTGTTTCAAGCTCGGTAAAGACAATTCGCCTTTCGCATTCAGGGTTTGCCAGATTGCTCCGGCGGTCGTCCCAATCTCCTCCTGCATTTACGCCCTCACAATCCACAGCGGTATAGCCGCTCGGCGCACTGCGCTGGAGTTAAGTGCATAAAGCGCACGCTTCCGATCACAGGAAGTCTAGCACGATCTCCAGTTGGCTTGGCCGAGCAGTCGCGGCGCCGCAGAGGCGGTGACGAGAGCAGCTTTTTGTTGTAGAAACGGGCAGTCAGGGGTAGACTCTCTTCCCGTGTTCAGCAAACTGAACAGCCCCGCGAGGGTTAAGCCGGCGACCGAGAGCCCTGAGAGGCCGTCGCCGAAGACCGTTCCGGCGGAGGTTAAATCCCCGCCAGGCCAATATCTTAAGGCCGTTCGTGACCGGCTGCAGATTGGCATGCGGGAGGTCCAGGACGCAAGTATGGTGATTGCGGCGGAAGAGGGCAACCCGAACTTTTACGTGTCCCCGGCTAGACTAACGCAGATCGAGAACGAAGAATCGATCCCCAGTGTCTACAAGCTCTTCAGCCTCTGTTCCATCTACGGACTTGATCTCAATGATGTCCTGGGACGCTACGGCGTCAATGCCAACCGGACGCGAGCTTACCGAACGCGCTTTCTGCCGGAGATCACGCGCACCACCTCGGCTGAAATCTACGGATTTCAGGACAAGGTTTTGGTTCCTGTTCGCATCGACCCTACGTTCCGTTGGGAGACAACGCAATTGGTGAATCGCGTGGTGGCCATGTGGGGAGAAATCCCCGCGGCTTTTCTCTTGAACAGCAGTCCCCACCGGCATACCTATGGCTATATAGGGCTGGCCGACAGGACCATGTTCCCGCTCCTGCGCCCCGGCTCCTTAGTGATGATTGATCCTGAGCGGAGGCGAGTAGCTCAGGACGGATGGAAGAGCGAATTCGAACGGCCGGTTTACTTCGTGGAGCTGCGCAATGGATACCGTTGCGCGTGGTGCCAAGTGGAAGGTTCGCGGCTGATTCTAATACCTTATCCGGTCTCGAATGTGCCCATACAGAGCTTTAATTTAACCACCGAGGCCGAGGTCCTGGGTCAGGTAGTGGGAGTGGCGATGAGGCTGGTTCCTCCAAATATGTCCAGCCAGGGGCCTGGATCAAAACTTCCAGCGCCGAGCGAAATTGTGAGATAAAAAACCTCCGCGCTAGCAGGGAGCATCCTTCCGGAATCATCTCGTAGTAAGGCTCGGTCTCCAGCCACAGGTTGGCCACACGAATTTCCACCTGGCCCAACGAACTAAAGTGCTTCCTCAGTTCTCGCGACAAGTCCATCAGCGAAAGACTAACCACTGCTTCAAAGACGGAGCGGTGAGTTTCGCGAAGCGCCAGATTGACTTCCTGGGGCGTGGAGATACTCGCCCACCCTTCGTGCAAATAGCGGCCGGTGTAGGGATCGCGTAGAGAGGAGAGAAATACCAGCTGTGC
>QHYR01000279.1 GCA_003223315.1 Acidobacteriota bacterium
AACATTCGATCGTTGGTCCCGCCGCTAAATACCAGGCCGCCGCCGGTGGCCAGCATCGGCCCCCAATTCGGCGACTTCGCGTAGGTGTGCGTCCACACCCGCTTGCCGGTGTCCACATCCCAGGCTTGCACTTCGCCGATGTGGTCGGCGCCCGGAGCCATCGCGAGCGTACTCGTCGCGCCCGTGAAGGGCGAACCCGGCGAATATTCCACTTCCCTGGCGGTGATCGTGGCGCAAAGATTTTCGTTCGCCGGGATGTAGAGCATGCGCGTCCTCGGACTGAAGGCGGCCGGCGGCCAATTTTTGCCTCCCCAGTGCGAGGGGCAAAAGTCTGCCTTCTTGCCGGTCCCGGGCTTATGGTCGGGATCGACCTCCGGCCGTCCCGTCTTCGGGTCCACGCTCTTGAAGACGTTTTGCTTTACAAACGGCTCGCCCTCGACGAAGTTGATCGCACCGTCTGTCCGCTCGAGGAACCAAAGATAGCCGTCGCGGGCCACGTCAATCAAACCCTTGATCATTCTTCCGCCGCGTTCGTAGTCCACTAGGAGCGGAGGCGATACTTCGTCCCAGTCCCACGATTCGTTCGGATTGTACTGGTGGTAGCCTTTGATCTTGCCGCTAGCGACATCCACCGCGATGGTCGAGGCGGTGAAGAGATTGTCGCCCGGGCGTTGATCGCCCATCCACGGCCCGCCATTGCCTGTTCCCCAGAACGCCAGGTTCGTTTCCGGGTCATAGTTGCCGGTCACCCAAACCGGGCCGCCACCCGTTTTCCATTGGTTGCCCTCAGGCCAAGTCTCGCTCCCGGGCTCTCCGGGAGCAGGTACCGTATAAACCCTCCACAATTCCTTTCCTGTGTCCGGATCAAAAGCCGCGACGAAGCCGCGGATTCCCAGCTCCCCGCCCGACGCGCCAACCATCACTTTCCCAGCGGCAACCAGCGGTGCCAGCGTCATGTAGTATCCATTCTGGTTCTCGGCAACTTTCGTGGTCCACACTTCTTTGCCGGTCTTCGCGTCCAGTGCCACCAGAACCGCATTGCCCGATGCGAAAAAGACCTTGTCGCCGTAGAGGGCCACGCCGCGGCTCGTCGGGTGGAGTAAGACGACGTCGTCGGGCAGCTGCTTTCGGTAGCGCCAGAGAATCGTGCCGGTCCTTACGTTAATGGCCATCACCTGGTTACCGGGCGTGGCCACAAACATGATGCCGTTGTTCACGATCGGCACCGCTTCATGGCCGTTGTTCACGCCGGTCGCCAGCACCCAAACAGGCTGCAGCCGCTGGACATTCGCTGTCGTGATTTGAAATAGCGGACTGTATCCCCAGCCGTTATATGTGCGCCGGACCATCAACCAGTCGCTGTCCTCGGGGTTTCTCAAGCGCTCCGCTGTGACCGGCTTGTAATTCTGCAGAACGGCTGGAACCGGCGCGGGCGGCTGGGGCGGCGGTGTTTGCGCCGCCGTAAACGCGGTCGTAAACGGGGAGGTGAGTGCGCAAGCGATCATCGCAGTGCCGAGAATCTTAGGGCTGCTTATCATATTTCTCCAGTTGCCGAAAAACCTTTATTGCACCTCGAAAGCGACGGGCCCCGTAAACGGCTTCGCAACTACCAGCGTTCCATTGGTAAGTTTGAGCGGCAGCGCCGGCAACATGCGCGGTGCGGGGCCGTCGACAACCCTGGCGGCGTCTTTCGGTTCGAATCTGGACTCGTGACATGGGCAAACCAAGAGTTGCTCATCCGCTACCCACTCGGTCACTTCGCAGCCCGTGTGCGTGCAGATGGCCGTGTAGGCGACGACGCCATCTGCGGCACGCGACTTTGTCTCCGGGCTGAGTTTCTCAGGGTCAAGCCGCAGGAGCAGCACGCGATTGAGGCGGGAACCGTTGCGTACGGTCTTGTCCGTCGGGTCCATTGGCCACGCCATTGTCTGCTTACCTCTAACCGGAATATCGGCGGGCGTTAGCGGCGTGACGGTCGAATCACCGACTCTAACCAGCAGATCGCCTTCTTTGGGTCGTTGGGATGCGCCTTCCTCCTGGCCCGGCGATTCCTGGCCGAGACTCAGCTGAATTCCCAGGCCGATCCCTGCCTTCAAAATCGCTCGCCGTCCCACGGGTTCACCACAGTTAAATGACTTGGTCATTCTTCCCGCAGCACCTGTACATGTGCCAAGACACTTTCAGCCAGCCCATCCAGTCGGTAGCCGCCTTCTAACACCGATACGATGCGGCCTTGGCAGAGTTCCTTCGAAAGCTCCACCACGATGCGGGTAATAGCGGCGAAACCTGCCGGGGTGATGTGGAACACTCCGAGCAGGTCGTCCTGCATTCCATCAAAACCGGCGCTAATCAGGATGAAATCGGGCTTGAAATTTCGCGCTGCGGGAACGAGCTTGGTTTGAAAAGCTTCGACGATCTGTGCATCACTCGCTCCCGGGGGTAGCGGCACGTTCAGAATCTTCCCCGCACCCTTACCGGCGCCGGTTTCCTCCGCAGACCCAGTGCCAGGATAAGCTCCGTAATGGTGAGTACTGAAGTAAAAGACGGAACCATCCTGGTAAAACGCTTCCTGTGTGCCATTCCCATGGTGGTAGTCCCAGTCCACAATCAAGACGCGCCGCACACCATACTTTCTTTGGACATAACGGGCCCCGATGGCCACATTGTTGAAGATGCAGAACCCCATCCCGCGGGTAGGAGTGGCGTGATGCCCTGGCGGCCTTACGGCAGCGAAGGCATTCTTGACCTTACCCTGCATCACCGCGTCAACCGCGTTAAGGACGCCACCGGCCGCGAATTCAGCCGCCTCTAGCGAGTCCGCTGACACGAGCGTATCTCCTGTGCTTAGCTCACGGAGCCCCTGCACGTTCGACAATTCCCGGCGAACCAGCGCGATGTAAGACGGTTTGTGAACCAACTCCAATTCTTCCTGAGTGATACGGCGAGGATGAATGGAGTACAAACTCTGCAGGAGGCCTGCTTTGTCCAAAGCCTCGCGGATAGCGATCAGCCGCTCCGGACGCTCGGGATGGCCAGTATTGCCTGACAGGTGTCGCAAATAAATGTCGTCGTAGAGCAGCCCGGTCGGCCTTGAGAGAGCAACGGATGGGGCTTTGGACAGTTGAGTTGGTCTCGACTGGCAAGCTAGGACCATTCCAAGCGCGAGAGTGATGACGCCAGAACTTCGGACAAACCGCTTCAAGGCTCCCCTCACCTTTAAGTGCCCCTCATGATACGGCTTAGCGCTGGACGTGACCAGCATGCAAGCGGGCGAACAAGATGATCCGCGCCCAGCGGAAGGGGCTTCTGCGCGCCCCACGGGCTTTCAGTGGCCGTTTGCGTTTCAATCCCAAGGTCTTGGGACCCAGAACGGCGATCTCCCCGAAGGCGGCCTGGAATTGGGCGTCGTCCCAAATCCTTGTTCGAGCACGCAACCGTGGTTAAAGGCCCGATACTCATTTCCGGTGAATGCCCTATTGAACTTCAAAGGCGCCGGCTCTATCCGTATTAGTCACAATCGGTTATACAGCCGCTGGGCTCTAGAGGGGGAGAAGTCGAGCGCGTGATTCATGCGTCGGTACCCGAGCCGCAGTCCCCGCAAGGGGAGCTTCGGCGCTAAGGGAGGTTACAGATGAAAAATCACGGGGATTTGCTGGGACCCGAACAGGTGATAACGGCAAGCGCTCCACCGCAGATGGTCTGGGCCACGCGCAATCCGCGTCATGAGGCTCGCGATCTCTATCGTATGGTTACCTGCGGCAACGCCAGCATCGAAAGCATACGCGACCTGATCGCTGTTCCAGATCATATAGCCGCCACTCTGCGGGAATATGCCAAGCGCTGTCCCGAGGACGGCAAGAGGATTGAAGCGGTTCTGCAATTCCGGGAAAGGGTTGCCGACCAGTTCGAGCGGCTCGTGGAAGGCGGTCAACCGCTTGCTGTCAGCCCGCAGCAGCGACTGACCCTCACCCGGCAGGAATCATTCGCTGACAGCCCGGAGGAGGTACTCGCTCCAGAAGAAGCATTCGTCAATTGAGCAACGATCCGTGTGGGTGCCTATTGGCAACACCGATCTGCTGATAATGATACGGGCCGAGCGAGTGGGGGTTGGACACGGACAGCACGCAACCGCGGTTAAAGGCTCCATACTCATTTCCGGTGAATGCCCTATTGAACTTCAAAGGCGCCGGGTCTATCCCTACTAGTCACAGACGCATTTCGCCCTGGCGACAGGAGAGACGAATGGAGTCCGAATCGCTTATGCAGCCGCTGGGCTCTGGAGGGGGAGAAGTCGAGCGCGCGATTCATGCCTCGGCCCCTCGACCCGAAAGACGGATCGCAAGGGCGGTGGCCGTGCAGCTTTCGACCGTAGAAGCATCGCCGTCCGCGGAGAAAACCTTCACCGAAAATGTTAGTCCTCATGGTGCCCGCGTGGTGACCAAGCAGCCCTGGAAGCCGGAGGCGCGCGTCTTGCTTAAATCTCTCGAGAGCGACTTCCAGTCGCAGGCGCGAGTGGTGTACTGTCAGCTTTTGCCGAGGAATAACTTCGCTGTCGGGCTGGATCTGTTCTCACCGGCGGCGGAGTGGGGAAAACCCTGCTAGCCGCCTTGGTAGCTGCTAGAAAGGGCGGAGTTTAGCCTGACATTTATTAAAATCTCGACGAATTCTCCTCATTCGTATGGGTTGCGTCGCATTGTGGACATCTCCACAGCCGGAAACTTCTGTCTTGCGGTTTAACCTCGGCCAGGTACATGGGCAGACTATGATGAGGACACGTGACATCAGGCATCGGCGTCATGAAGTATCCGCTTGGGCTACTATAGTGGATGAGGCAGCCAGGCTCTGGACAGGTGTAGGCAAGCGTTGGAGCCGGGTACATTTCGCCCTTTATGAGAATTCGGACGGGCCTCATCAAAACGTGGTGCTCGTAGCAAAGCGGATGAAGATTTGCGATGTTGGGAGCCGTACCCTCCGCCATAATGACCTCCCTTGGGAAACCGCCAACTAGAAACACCTAACTTGCCCGCTTCTCCCAGACAAATTGGCGCCCTTCGTGTGACGCCTGAGACGAGAGCTGTATACCAACGCGTAACTCACGTGTCAAGAACTATTTACGCGCCGCGCCTCGCTGCGGGCCTTCGCGGGATCTTTGGCTGCCTTGCAGTTCCAATGCTGCGTGCCACGTCTTCTGGGGGGCAGTTAATCGATGACTTTGATGATTCCGCTAACCAATCTCCCTTCTGCTCGAGCGAGTGCTCCTTCTAGATAAATTGGCTCTAACCCGAAGGCCCAGTACTCAATCGCGACACGGCTAGGCTGTGACGTTTCTTCCCCTGTGCGCAACACCGGCTTGCTCTTGTCAGTCGGATGAAATTCGAGCCACCCCTCCCATGTGCCGTCAGTTCTCTCCCGCGCGTAAATGCGCGCAATGTAGATCGAGTCCCCGTCCTGGACCCTCGTAGAGTGCTCGCGAATGAGTTCAGCCATGGTTCACCTCTCCTGCGGCAATCGAAGCGAGATCATGGTTCACTTCGGTGATTCTCTTTCCGGTTGCGTCCATGATCTGCTTCTGCTGTTCGCCCGCCAGCTTGATCGTGACGTTATTTCCACCCATGTTCTACTTCCTTAGATGTCTCGATAGATATAAGGGATTTCGGGTTTTGACCTCTAGATGGGTACCTTATAAACTCGGGGCCATTTCCGGTGAAGCCAATTCCCTTCGGACCATTGGCCCGATAAACGCGTTCTCGGAGACTTGCCCCTAGGCATCCGATCGCGGAACTTCGGAACCGCGCCAGGAGCATTCTCCTATGTAACTGAATACACAGACTGGAGAAAGTGGCGCGCCCGGAGGGAATTGAACCCCCGACCCTCTGCTTAGATGGCAGACGATCCGGTACGTAGCCAAAATGAAATGGGGCGGGAGCGACCCCACCCTTGACGCACCGTGCGTCACGGTTGCTCGGTCTAGGGTGGCAGCGTAATATTAAGTTTGTGCTTTTTGAATGGGACCCGGCTAAAGCTAGGCGGAATCGCCGGAACCATCGAGTTTCATTCCAAGAAGCTGCCACAGTTTTTGGCGATCCTTTGGCTTTGACGTTGGGATGTCGAGCGCCAAGAGGATGTTGATCGTGGCTCATGCCGATCGTGGCGAAACGTGAGGATTATTAGCGCCCGTAAGGCAACGCAGCGCGAGCGAAAACACTATGAAGAAAAGAACTGAGCAACGAGAAGCCAAGGACAAACTACGCCGAGACTACGACCTGTCTAAACTGAAGGGAGGCGTCCGAGGCAAATACGCGGCGCGCTATCGAGCAGGTACGAATCTGGTGCTCCTATCCCCAGACGTCGCTGCACATTTCCCCGACGAGCAATCCGTCAATACCGCGCTTCGCACTTTGA
>QHYR01000380.1 GCA_003223315.1 Acidobacteriota bacterium
GAGCTTGGAGAGTTCCTGCGGCTGCCAATAGTGTCCCCCGGTCTGTGAAGACAGCTTTTCGAGCAGTTCCCGATTCTGCTCGGTATGGAAGTTCTCCGCCACGCCATCGATGCGCTGGAACATCAGGGTATCGCGGCCCACGTCTTCATCGCCGCGCTTCACCGATATCTCGACGGTGTAAGTGCCCGGTTTCTCCGCGGCCCATTCGGCGTTGAAAATGCCCGGGGAGTTTGGATCGGGCGTCATCTCCACGAGCGAGGCTGTGTTTTGCGGACCGAGGAAATGGGCCTCCACGCGTGCATCGCCCAGCGGCATGTATTTCTTGTCGCGAACGTCGGCGGACACGCGCACGTGGCCATCGTCAAACAGCATGGGATTGGGAAGCGAGGAGTACACTCGCCCCGGCGAATCCGAGACCAGCCAGCGCAGCAGTTGCTGCCAGAACTCTTCCTGCGATTTGTCTTGGACCGGCAGCAGCATGCGCCAGTGCCACGTGGATGACGTGGCCATGATTGCCGTGCGCCCGTGCCCATAATTTTCGGTGGCCAAAAGCGGCAGGTTGCGGCTGCCAACTTTTGCTTCGACCAGCACGGCGGCGCCAGGCTTTGGTGTCCCGATTTCCTCGTAGTCCATCAGGGGAGGCAGCTTCTTCCAGCGATCCGTGTTTTTCGCCGGATCTTCCAGCAGGCGGCAAATGATGCTTTCCGCTCCTGCCGGCGTAAGCTCCACGGTGGCTTGATCACGATGGAAGGTGCCCTTGCGATTGGGAAGCACGACCGGAAGCAGGTCCGCCATTGACGATACGCCCCAAGCTCCGTCTGCCAGGGCGTAACGGCCCCCGACCAGCAGCAGCCCGCCGCCGCGACGATCGACGAACTCCTTGATCAGCTCCTGCTGTTCCGGCGTGAAGGAATTCGCCTCGACCGAGCCGATGATAATGCCCTGATAGGGAAAAAGGTCCTCGACCTTGTTGGGAAATCCCTCCGCGAGCTCCTTGGGATCCGCGATTCCCTGCCGATAGATTTTATTTTCGCTGGTGCGCATCATGGAGGAGATTTGCACGATGCGGTCGTCGTCTTCCGCTCGCCTTATAAATTTGTACTCCCAGCGCGGCTCACCCTCTATATAAAGGATGCGCCGCTTTTCCGACCTGACGTCCACGAGCCGGGTGAGCGCGTTGTTGGCGCGGTTTTCCTCGCCGGGAAGGGGGTCGAGGGAAAAGGAAAGAGGCTTGGCTCCCGCCGCGCCGACATTGAACAGAAGGCTTTCGGTTTGGATATTGCCGTCTGGACCGAAGGTGATCTCGCGGGTCGTCATGGGCAGGCTCACATCATTGATCTCCACGTCTTGGTATTGCTCGCGGCCGAATCCAACTGTGTGCACGGGAATGTGCCGGCCGCGCAGCGCGGAGATGGTATCCAGATCAATTCCGCCGGAATTATCGGAGCCGTCGCTCAGCAGTACCACAGCTCCAATGGGCAGGTCTGTGGTTTCATCCGCCAGCTGTTTGAGACTATCGCCTATACGCGTTACCGGCGCCGCTGCGTGGAGTTCATCCGGGCCGTCGATGCGGTTCAACTTGCTGTCCATACGATAGAGCCGCGTCTGGAACCGCTTCTGCAAACTGGAGAGCACGCCGCCCTGGAGCGCTTTGACGGCTTCCGCCTGCCGGGTGCTGCCGTTTTCCGTAATTCCCATGCTTCTGGAGTCATCGACAACTACGGCGATGATGTTTTGCTGCGGCTTCAGCTCGGCAACCATCAGAGCCGGCTGCCACAGAAGCGTGAGCAAGAGAGCGGCGAGGGCGGTTTGCAGAAACCACAGGACAGCCATGCGCCAACTTCGGAGAGCAGGAA
>QHYR01000381.1 GCA_003223315.1 Acidobacteriota bacterium
ACCCAGTATCCACCTCGGCCAGTTGGCCAGCAGAACTAATTCGCCTCTGGAAAACGCCGAAGCGGGATACTTGAACAAGAATTCGAACATATCACCGGCGCCCAATCAAATTGTCGGTCGGTAAATCTATCTGAATGTCGCTGCCAGTCTGGCTATCGCTACATAGGCCACATATTTCTCGCCGATATCCTCGTTGGGAGGAAGCGCTAAAGCGGAGAATTCGCGCTGCCATGCCTCCGCACGTCGGCCCTTACGCCTAAAGTAGTGCTCGCGCGCT
>QHYR01000281.1 GCA_003223315.1 Acidobacteriota bacterium
CGCGGTGCGCGGTCCGATATGGCCAAAGCCCAACGTGAACCCGAAATCGGCACGGATATCGAGGGCATGCGGCCCGAAGTTGCCGGTGAATTGGATCAGCGTGCTAAGGATGAAGACACGTCAAGCAGGCAAACCGCCGGTGCAGCGGAGCAAAGCGTTGAGCCAGTTCGCAAAGGGCCTCGACGCCGAGGGCGCCGGGGCGGTCGAAACAGGCGCCGCACCAGCACAACCAAGCGGACCGCTTCTTCCGGGGCCGCGCCCGAGGCTTCCCACGCAGAAGCGGAAAAGGGTCACGTCCAAGCGCCTTCCGAGAGACCGCCAGGAAGCCGTCGCCTGCCGGCAGAATCTGTCCCTGAATTGAACGCGTCCGCAGGTGCGCCAACAAGCGCTGGGGCACCCCCAGCTGCGGCTTGGCGTGCACCAAGCCGTGCAGGCGAACCAGCACTCGCTTCTCGAATGGCGCACTTGGAGTCTCAACTTCGGCGCTTACTTGCATGTCCGCATGCAAAAGTGGATCAGGCAGAATCGGCACCCGCTGGTCCTGGGGTGTTGTTGCTTTCGGACTCCGACCAGGTAACGCACTATTATGTCGAGTCGTGTCAGACCCTGCGAATTGCCATCGCCAATCTCGTCCGGGGCGGCCGTGGCGCCAAGGATATGCCGCGGCTGAAAGAGCGCTTGGCCGAGAACTTGGGTATCGCCGAGTCTCGGGTGACACATTATATCAAGGAGCACTGCACCGTCCGCTGGCTGCAGCTCGATGAGGGAGCGGTCGAGCTTGCGCATTTCGCTATAGCAGTGCTGCGACCCGTGGTCAACGAGTGAAGATTCACAAAGGCCCCTCAAGTCGCTTTAGCCGTGTGACTTATCGATAACTTTTGACGGGTGCGAAAGCTCCCTTTCGTCCACCCGTTTGCCGTTCGGGCGGTGCCATTCGACCCCTTTTTTTCGCGCTTGGGCGTATCCGGCTGGACGGTTCCTCATCCCGCGGCGAAACTAATGATAGCGAGGCACTTTGCGCGCGGGGGCAGGTGTGCCGTAGATGTTTCGCGCATGGGGCGCGGCTTCGTGAGTGGCAGTTCGTGAGCGGCAGATATTGAAGATTGGGGTACATCTTCCTTCACGCATTCGTACCGTAGCAGGAAAGCGAGGCACTTTATATGCCTAGAAAAGCAGGCGTGAGTTCGCGAGCCTGGAAGCTCGTCGATTTGGCGATGAGCAAGACCGCCGGCGTGGCTTTCGATACGCTGCAATTTTTCAACAAGTTCAACCCTAATCCTTCGTTCACGCCAAATTGGTCAGAGAAACCGTTGTTGAAGTCCTGGGAGAAGACGAAGCCAACGCTGGGGTGGCCGCGGCAGACCGATTCGCTCTGCCCGGGGTGTGTCAAAGAGGCGCGCGAGGCCATTTTCAATGGGAAGAAGGACTGGCGCGATCTGATGTACGAGAAAGTCGGTGAAATCAAGGCGCAGATTATTGAACGCGACGGCCAGGTGTGGATGGTGAAAGAGTGTCCCATCCACGGCACTTGCGAAGATCTTATGGCCATTGATTCGCGCTTCCTGGCCTGGATCGAGAAGAATTTTCCCGGCCGCGATATTCCGGCGCATAACGATGAGGGCCTGCATAAGCATGGGTCGAGCACGGTTCGATATGGCCGGGGCGCGGTTTTGACTGTCGATCTCACCAATCGCTGCAACATGATGTGCGATCCGTGCTTTATGGATGCAAACCAGGTGGGTTACGTTCACGAGCTGACCTGGGACGAAATTCAGGAAGTCTTGGACAATGCGGTAAAAATAAAGCCGCGGCGGCAGCTCTCGGTGCAGTTTTCGGGCGGCGAGCCAACGATGCACCCGTATTTCCTCGACGCCATCCGCTACGCTCGCAAGCTCGGGTACAACAGCGTGCAGGCGGCTACGAACGGGATCGAATTTGCCAAGAACAAGGACTTCTGCAGGAAAGCATTCGAGGCCGGCTTACGCTATGCCTACCTGCAATTCGATGGCATTGGCAACGACGCGAATAGTCACCGGCAGGTGGGCAATTTGTTTGACGTGAAGCTGCGCGCCATCGAAAACATGCACGAGGCGGGCATCGAGATCATTCTGGTCGTCACGATCGTAAACAACGTCAACAACGATCAAGTTGGCGCGGTAGTGAAGTTTGCGATGGAAAATCCCAAGAAAATCTCGTTCGTGGCCTTCCAGCCGGTCTCCTTTACCGGCCGGGACGAGGACATCACACCGGAACGGCGGCTCAGGCAGCGCTACACGTTGTCCCATCTGGCAAGGGACGTGAGTAGCCAGATCGGTCGAGTCGAACCGACGCGCGATTGGTTCCCGATCTCCCTAATCAGTGCCTTTTCGGCTTTTGCCGATTTGTCGCACGGTCCGGAATCGCACTGGGGAACGGTGAGCTGCGGTTGCCATCCGAACTGCGGCGTGGGCACCGCGCTGATGGTCAACAAACAGACCAAAGAGTGGGCTCCCGTGCCGCGTTTTCTCGACGTGCCGCAGTTAGTGGAGGACATAAAGAAAATCACGGACGCGGCGCGCAGCAAGAATTTCTCGAACCTGATGATGGGCCTGGCGCTGCTGAAGAATTATCGTCCGTTCGAGGCGCCACCCAGCCTGGCGCTCATTGATTTGTGGCGCAAGTTCGATAAGTCCTGGGGTTTGACGCCGAACCACGTAAAAAAGTACGGGAATTCCGGTCCCGACCGCACATTCGAAGACACGAAGAAGCGCCGCGAAGAGGATCCCTGGAATTTCCTGTTTATTGCGGGCATGTGGTTCCAGGACCTATTCAACTATGACTTCCGCCGCACGGAAATGTGCATCATTCCCTATGCCACACAACAGGGGGAAATCTCCTTCTGCGCGTATAACACGGGTATCGGCTGGCGGAAGATCATCGAGAACATGTACAAGAACGCCACGGTTGCGCAGTGGTATCGCACTCACGGCAAACATCAGATTTACGCCAAGGGCCGCCCCGTGGATCTGGAGAACTACGAACACTCGCTGGTGATTGATGCCGACGACGCAGCGCGTGTTCGTCCCAAGGAGCACGACATCCCGATGACCGCGGCGGAGGAGGACAGGCTGCGCCGCCGTAAAGCACTAGAAGAGGCGGCCAAGGTCCGGGCCATCTACGAAGAGATGGTCTTGAAGAAAACTCAGCCGTCCGTCGTGCAGATCGGTTCGGTTCAAGAAATCAAATCGGCCACCGGCCCAGCCCTCACTACCATCGCGAATGCCGGCGCGAAGGATGCAGTTAAGGAAGTGGAGGAGGTCACTGCTCCCGCCGGCGACTAGGCCCTAAGCCACGTTTTCAGGTGCTACAGCCTCCGATTTTGCGGGGGCTGTAGTTTTTTAAGCCTGATCACGCGCGCAGTCTTCTGCACTTGCTAGACGACCGATGTGTTCCTACAATATCTGCATACATAAGGAGTTGAAGATCGAACATGCCCATATACGAATACCTTTGCGACAATTGCGGCGCGCACTACGAACAAATCGTGCTTTCCAAGGGCACGAAAATCGCTTGCCCGAAGTGTGCGAGCGAGCGGCACACCCTGCAGCTTTCTGTTTTTAGCGCGCCAGCGAAGAACGGCTCATCGGAGGTGTCCGCAAACGGCTCCAGCATGCCTTCAGGATCATGTTGCGGCATGGGCGGCTGCGGCTGCAATTAGCCAGCTACAGAGACGACCCATGGACCAGCACGACAGGCAAATCGCAAAACGAATCCGGCAGGCACTGGCCGCGCTACGGGAATGGTGGCGCGGAGCTTCAGGTACCCATGCCTACGATGCTTATCTGCAGCACGCCCACAAACGAAGCGCGAAACCCCTGACAGCAAAAGAATTTTACCTCGACGATATTCAAAGGAAATATTCGCGGCCCAACCGCTGCTGCTGATCTGGTTCGCGACCACCGTTTGAGCTCCCCGGCAATCGCATGGCATTAGCTTCGCACTCACATCGAACGACGAGTTTGTCCGAACACAACAGCCTGTTTATTTTGCGGGGACGTTTTTTGGGGAATGTTAGAATCGACCCCTTGGCACCCATGCAGCGCATCGGCGTTTTAACAGGCGGAGGAGATGTTCCGGGGCTGAATGCAGTCATTAAGAGCGTCGTCTATCAGACCACGGACATGGATTATGAGGTGCTGGGAATCCGCCGCGGCTGGGAAGGGCTCACGCATCTCCGGCAAGGCCAGACACTCGATCCCGATTACGTCCGTCTGCTGGATCGAAACAACACGCGGGGAATAGACCGCACCGGCGGAACGATTCTGCATACGTCGCGCACCAATCCCGCGAAGATACGCCGCTCGGGTCTGCCGAAGCATTTGGCTCCTGAGAAAGCTGAATCGCTGCGCGTCTCCGACCAGGGTTATGACCTCACACCCGTGGTACTCGACAATATCGCCCATCTCGGGCTGGAGTATCTCATCGTCATCGGCGGTGATGACACGCTCAGTTTTGCAAAGAAGCTCGACTGCAAGGGAGTGCGCGTCATTGGCATTCCGAAAACCATGGACAATGATGTTCAGGGGACGGAGTACTGTATCGGATTCTCTACGGCGATCAGCCGCGCCAAAGAAGCCATCACGCGGCAACGCACCACCCTGGGATCGCACGAGCGCATTGGCATTTTCCGCATCTTCGGACGCGATTCGGGATTCACGGCGTTATACACGGCTTACGTGACTTCAGGCAGGTGCGTTATACCCGAAGTGGAATTTGAGCTCGACCGCCTGATCGAAATCCTGCTCGAAGATAAGCGCAATAATCCGAGCCGATACTCGTTTGTGATCGCGTCGGAAGGCGCGGTGTGGCGGGGCCTCGCGGTCGCCGAATACGGCGAGGCTGATGCCTACGGGCACAAGAAAAAGGTTGATATCGGTCACGCGCTCGGCGAGGAGATTCGGCAACGCACCGGCGAAGAGACCATGGTCAGCGATCTCACGTACGATCTGCGCAGCGGTGATCCCGATGCTCTGGATCAGATCGTGGCCATCACGTTTGCGAATGTGGCGGTGGATTTGATCCGCGAGGGCGCTCGCGGGCGGCTTACCGCCGTGCGTGACGGCAAATACACGCACGTACCGCTTCCCGATGCGAATCTCGGGGCCCGCAGGATTGACGTGCCCCGTATGTATAACCTTACGCGCTACCGGCCACACTATGCCGGCAGGATCGGCTCACCGCTGTTGCTCTCAACGGTCGATTCCTGACTCCGTTACGATTTCTGGTGGTCAGCGAAAGCTTGGTTCGCATCAGGACGAGGAGGGCACCTCTGTACCAAGCGGCTATCTATCGGCGGGCTCTTTCAAAAGACCGAAGGCCAGTGCCAGACGCAGGCTGGCTTTATTCTTCCTGATCCCTTCCAGCATTTGTCGTTCCGCTTCCAGCCAATCGTCCAAATCATGCCCGTGGGTAGCGCCGCGCCCAAGATAGAGGTGATAGGCGCGAAGCTCAATGTCGTCGGTCATTGGGCTTCTCCGTACGGTGCTGTGAGACCTGCCCTGCGCTGCAGCAGTTGGCGATGAAGCATACGAAGAGGCCAGACGAAGCAACTGCTCGAATGCCGCTTCGCCTGAGTAAGAATCTGCAAGCTTGCCCGTAGTCTTAGAGATTTGCTCCATGGGGTCCCGTCCTAGCACTTTAAGGCCTGAAGATTCGCAGCCTCACGCTTCGGCGATCAGCAGGGGTATATAGCCATCATCCGGCATTCTCAAGCGAAGTGAGAGCAATACTCCAATGGCCTCGCGATAATCGAGCGTGTAGGTTTTCGAGCAGGAATCACACAGCCAGTGATGCTGGACGGAATGCGAATTGGGCGCCGAGCTCGACCGCGGCGAATTCTGGCGGAAACGGAAGAACCGTCCATGCCCGTGATCGAAAGGAGCCCCGCAATCCGGGTTGGCACAATGTGAGAGGATGGCTCCTCCTTCCTTCTTAGAGATGTCGAGTCAAGAGGAAGCTACAGGATTTTGGCAAGAGAATCCAACTCATTGAATTTATCGAATCAATCGATAATCTCGATTCTTGACCGTGCGGAAATGCTCGCGAGTCCGCCGCGCGGCTTTCCCCAGTTTTTCGTGGGCAGCGGAAGTTTATGGTTCGCCTGGAAGCGGTCCAAAGCTTGGCGGAGGGACACGCCGTTTGGAGGCCGCCTGATATGCCGAAGCGACCCTTAGAATTACATCCTCCTTGCCTGGATCTGCCCTAAACACCAGCGAGAAAGGAAGACCCGGCGAAGGCAAAGTGGCCGGCGTGTTGTTGTTGGTGGGAATATATCGTTTTTTATCGGCACTCAAGACGAAGACCGGATCGTAAACCGTTGTCACGTAACCGGCAGGAATGAGGACTTCGGTGAGGCCGGCAAAGGGCCCCATGCGCAGCTCACCGCGCGTATCATTCCGTGGCTCGGGTTGAGGGGCCAAGCCTATCTTTCCGGGCGGAAGCGAGTAGTGCAGGCGCACCAGGGCGTCGAGGTGGTTTTCATACATAACTTTCATTTCCACGCGCCGCAGCAGCTCTCGCATCATAATGTGCTCGTCGATTCCCTGCCGTTCGCCGAGCCGTTGGCGCATGTCCTCCATCTCTTCCCAATTCTTGAAGGCCGCGCGCTGGTCATCGCCCCAAAACTTGGACCGGGCATTCAGCGCGGGGAAGTTGATCAATGTCTCCATGAATCCGCGCTCTTTCCAATCGGCCGCCCGGCGCATGGCATATTGATTAAAATGAAAGGTGAACGCGTTCGGTTCCACCTCCTCCTCAATGGCGCGGATATTCAAGTTTCTGGGAACGGGCTCGTGTCCTTCCGCCAAATTGAGGAAATAATCGATGGGCTTCATCGCGCCGGAACCCAAAACTTTTCCGGGAGCAAACTCCGTGGGCTTGATTTTGGCCGCGAACTCGGGAAACTGAGGCTGGCCGTCGCGCGTAAGCCGGTAAAGAATATCAGGGAAAAATACCGGAACGAGCTGCGCTAAAGCGTCCGTGTAAGAGGGCTTCATATTTTCGATGCCGGGATCATCCGGCCAGAGCGGATCGACAGATTCGACCAGAGTGGCACCCAGATAATCGCCAAGGATCGTCTTGATCTCTTTGGCCGCCGCTTGAGCAATCGGTTCATCAGCTTTCACGCCTGGGAACGTCAGCATCGATTCACGGATAATTCCGATGCGTAGCCCGCGCAGCGAGCCGCGTGCACCGGGCGAAGCGGCGCTGGCGGCGTAGCCTTTATCCAGAACACTCGATCTCGGAACGGTGGTGAAGATGTCGCGCGGGTCGTAGTATCCGTTGGCCGGATCTTTGAGCGCATCCAATACTTTTGCCGCGTCTCGAACCGTGCGGCACATAATGCCTGCGCGGTCGTGATAGATATCCGCACCGATGGCGCCGCCGAGGAACGAGATGAGCGATTTGTGGGGCAGGATCAGCGACACGGCATTGTGATTAGAGGGACCGCGGCAGGACATGCTGGTCTCTTCGCAAAGACTGCACATGGCAAGATTTGCGCTGACGGAGACGCCCGAGCCGGAACTCGAGCCCAAGGAGGCCGCGCGCGTGGTGTCATAGACCTCGCTCGGATTTCCCGCCCAGCTACTGCGCTGATATCCCTGGGTGGAGACAAAAATCTTTGTAGGTCTGTTTGATCCGCGCGATTCCGAGGACTCATCGCCGCGAATGGCCGGCACCGGGCGCCCGTTGTACTCCGTGTTCACCGCTTTGGCATAAATGATGGCGCCTTTTTCCCGAAGCTGTGCCACGAGCGTGTGGTCCCGGGCTGGGAAATCAATATCGTAGCTGGCATCCGCGCCCCCGGTGCTACGCATGTCTTTGGTGTCGTACGAATCCTTGAAGGTGAAAACGACGCAGTACATGGGCATCTTCTGGAGGTCGGGATTCCGGCCGTATTGTGCGTCGAGTTCGGCGGCGCGCTCGAGGGCATCGGGTTGCTTGCGGAATTCCTCGCAGACAGCAGGCGAGCCCTTCGGCAGAGGCCCGTCCGACGGGCGGCGGTCACGATCGCCTTTGCACGTCACGGAGCGCTCGCCTCGAATGTTCATTGTGCCGAGCGCGTTAAGCTGGCCGGCGTTGGCCATGGCGATGGTCATGCCGTATTGCTGCTGCACGCTTGGATCAGACGCAGTCGGCTCCATCCTGCCGAGCTCAATCGGCGGCCCGGCGTATTGATCAAAATCGGGTAGCAGAGTCGATATAGCTACGGTTGCGGTGGGGAATTTGAGAGGTGAGCCCACTCGAACTACGCCGGGCGCAGACGGAACGGGCGCTCCGTCTTTGGTCACCAGTTCATCGCTGACGCCGTTATAAGCCTTGGCCCGATTGATGTACAGTTGCACCAATCCTCGGCAAGTGATCTGGCCTTCCCGGATGGCTCGATGAACATCGTCTATGGTCGCCTCCTGGAGATGAAACCGAAACTGCTGCGAATATGCGGCTTGGTTCACCGCCGAGATCGCGACAAAGACGAGGAGTGCTCTTTTAACGATAGGCATAAAACTCTCCGGAACTCTCGCGGATTTTGATTATCCCCGACGAAGAAAACCACATAACCGTAAAGAGACAGCCGATAGAAACTCTACGCCGCATCCACGGTTTGCTGCACGGTGCGAATTGGCAGCCGTTCCAGGTTCGGCAGGAATGCGGCCAGCAGGCCCACGGCCGGCAGAACGGAGCAGACCAAATACACAAATCGAATGCTGGTCAAATCCGCCAGTTCACCGAGAACAGCTGCACCCAATCCCGCCATGCCAAAGGCGAATCCAAAGAAAAGTCCCGAAACCATTCCCACCCTTCCGGGCACCAGCTCCTGCCCATAAACCACAATGGCCGGGAAAGCAGAGGCCAGAATCAAACCTATGAGTACGCTGAGAATCTCGGTCCAAAAGAGATTGGCGTAGGGCAACGCCAGCGTGAAGGGAAGAACACCGAGAATGGACCACCAGATCACCCGTTTACGGCCGATGCGATCCCCGATGGGCCCGCCGGCAATCGTTCCGAGCGCAACGGCGCCGAGGAATACGAACAGGTGGAGCTGTGCGCTGCGCACGGAGATGTGAAATTTGCCGATCAAATAAAACGTGTAATAGCTCGTGATGCTGGCAAGGTAGAAAAACTTTGAAAAGAGAAGTGCCAACAAAACCGCAATCGGCCGCACCACTCTCTTGCCAGAGACCGCTTGCTGCTGCTCTTTATGGCTTTTGAGGGATGCGCGCAGATTCGACATGTGTCTTTTGGTCCATCGGCTCACCCAAGAAAGCAAACCGATAGCGAGCAGAGCCGCAAGCGAAAACCAGGCGACGCTGGATTGGCCCCTTGGCAACACAATCACCGCCGCGAGCAAAGGCCCCAGAGCGAGTCCGGCATTGCCCCCAAGTTGAAAGAGCGACTGGGCCAAGCCGTGCTGTCCACCGGATGCCATGCGGGCCACTCGGGACGATTCGGGATGAAAGACCGACGCCCCCGTGCCGACCAGCGCCGCGGCGAACAGGATCGTGCTAAACGAGCGAGCCACCGCCAATATGATCAGGCCGATGACCGTAAATCCCATGCCGGCAGGCAGCGAATACGGCATCGGCCGGCGATCTGTGTGAAGTCCTACCAGAGGTTGCAGAAGCGACGCCGTACACTGATAGGTGAGTGTAATGACACCCACTTCAAAGAAATTGAGGTGGTAGGACTCCTTAAGTAAGGGGTAAATCGCCGGTAACAAAGAGGAGATCATGTCGTTTAGCAGGTGACAAAAGCTGATCACCACCAGAATCTCCAGGACCGTCTTCGATCCGCTCTCCAGCGAAGTCTCTAGCTGCGTCGTGCTCACACTACCCTCTTTGGCCTGCGATCAAACGGTGATTCGCTTTCCCTAGCATTGTATCGCCTTTCAAGGTGACAGTTTGCGGGGGCGATGGCGTCACGCGAATATACAGATTCGAGCAAGCGATCCGCATCGACGAATGCAACGCAGCGAGATACAATATGCGGCCCGCAGGAGCCTGACGCCGAAGGTCTCCGTCACGCCGAGCGCAGATGACTTCTCCGCCCCTCCACCCCAGCACGCGCGACTTTTTGCCGCGCGAGTGCTCGCGCTCGAGAGGCGCGTGCCGGGGACCCTTGGAACTGTCCATTGTGGTTCCCGCCTTCAACGAGGAGCAACGCTTACCAAAAACTCTCCAAAGCATTCGCACCTATCTGAACTCCCGCTCTCTGCGAGCGGAAGTGCTCGTGGTTGATGACGGGTCCACCGACGCCACGGCAAAGGTCGTGGAGCTTTC
>QHYR01000280.1 GCA_003223315.1 Acidobacteriota bacterium
GTGGAGATGAAGTGCAGGGCGCTTTGCGATTCCACGGGCAGACATCCTGGCAAATATCGCAGCCGAACACTTGCCAACCCATTGGGCCGCGTAGTTCCTCGGGAATCGATTCGCGAAGCTCAATAGTGAGATAGGAGATGCAGCGGCGCGCATCCATGACGTAGGGTTCAACGAGTGCGCCGGTGGGACAGGCATCGAGACACAGCCGGCAATTCCCACAGAGATCGGTCGCCGGCGCGCTAGTCGCTCCATTCGAAGGCGTCAGCTCGAGCGAAGTGAGGATGACGCCCAGAAAGAGCCACGATCCCAATTTCTCGTTGATGAGGCATGTGTTTTTCGCCTGCCATCCCAGTCCCGCCTGCTGAGCCGCAAGCCGTTCATCCACGGGGCCAGTATCTACGTACCCACGCGCTTGCCATGGACCACTGAAATGGGCGCGCATGGCCGCGAGCAGTTCTTCAACTTTTTTGCCGAGGACCAGGTGGTGGTCATCACCCCAGGCGTAACGCGAAATCCAGCCGCGCGGCTCGCTGTGTGCAGGCTGAGCGGCAGCTTCGGTTGAAGCAGGACTGGCCGTGTTGTAATTGAGAGCGCAGACAATGATGCTTCGAGCGTCCGGAAGCACCTGCATGACGTCTGCGCGACGCGGATCATAGAGGTATTGCATGCGACCGGCGTAGCCGCGCTCGAGCCACTCCTTTAGATGTTCTAGATGTTCGGCATCGGCTGGTCCGTCTACAGCCGCAATTCCGCAGAGGTCAAAGCCAAGCTCGCTGGCTTTGGCGATGATCCACTCGCTCTCTGCCGCGCCGTGCATATATCAATTTTGCCGCAATCGCCGCTTCTCAGAAAGGCGGATCGTGCGGCATTCGGGTTTTGGCTGCCCGTGCCAGTCGCTGCTACAATGCTGGACAATGGCAGACTGGCGGCAGATCCAGGCACGCATCCGCAAGGCTAAAGCAAGCGCGGACGCAGCGGCAAAGCTCGCCGAACTTTACGAGCACACCCGCGATGCGATGGTGGCATTCGAACTAGCGCGCTGGCAGGAGAAAGCCGGCGAGCACGCAGAAGCGGCGCGCTGGTATACCGCCGCGGCAGAACGATTTCGCCGGTCGCAATGGAAA
>QHYR01000282.1 GCA_003223315.1 Acidobacteriota bacterium
AGCAGAAGCCGATTGACGGCAGGTACAGATAGCGCTCGGCAAACACATTGGAGGCCATGGCCTTCGCGTCTAGAACCGGTAGCAACAGCAGTACCAACCAGACGATCGCCAATGCCGCCCGACGCCGAACTCGCCAGAACCACACCAAGCTGATTCCGAGCGCGCAAGTCCACGCAGCTCCCGCGAGGAATCGCGGGTCGGCGGCGCTCGAAGTCGCTTGAAACGGATAGAACGCCGCCAGGTTTGCCGGCCACACCAGTTTCGCCATATATGCGCCGAATAGTGACACCGCCGACATCCCGATCTCGCGAGCCGTCATATTTGCGCGGTACGCGTTGGGAATGATTCCAGGCAGCAGGAAGAATCGCGCAAACGCGTAGAACCCGGCAAGCAGCCACACAGGCAACTGATACGCCAAACTCTTCTTCAGCGCGCGCTTCTCGCCGGGGGAAAAGCGGAGCAAGACGTACAGAAGCAGAACCCCAGGAAACATGACAGCCGGCTCTTTCGAGAGCAGCGCGAGGGCATAGCTCCCGTATGCCGCGGCGTAGTTCCAGTTGCGATGGCCCGCCCCCTCGATCAAATTCAGATAAAACCAGAATGTCAGCAGCAGAGAGACCGTCATCTGCAGGTCAGGGACATCGGCCACCCACGCCACCACTTCTGTGTGAATGGGGTGCAAGGCAAACAGGGCGACGCTGATCCAAGCCAGCGCCTCCGATCCGAAAACCCGGCGTGTGATCAGATAGAAGAGAAGCACCACAGCGCAATGCAACAGCAAGTTGAGCAAATGGAAAGCGTACGGAATCGGGCCGAACGCTTGATAAATCAGCAAATAAGCAAAGCTCATCAGGGGCCGATAGTAAGTTACGGTGCCGTGCCTGACTTGGAATGCCCAAGCCGACGTCGTAAAAATCGTACCCAAAAAATGAAAGCTGCGCAGGAACGGATTCTGCACCACCTGGTATTGATCGTCGTACACGAAGCCGTTCCACAACGTATTCAAATAGGGCAGAACGCCCGCGGCGGCGAGCAGCGAATACCGGAGCAATTCTGCCCGGGAAAGCTGTCTCCGCAGGCCCGCGGCAGGGCTCTTTTCGGTTTCGCCGACGCTTGCCGTGACCGCGTGTTCACCCATGGCTCCATTGTAGAAAGGTTTTCGGCAACGCCGGAGTTTGCCCCCGCGCTGCGTTTCTCAGAACGAAACACTACCGTCCCCCTGAGAAGTTCGTGGTTTATATGCGCAAGCATCGGGAGGAAGCGCCCTCCCGACCCGACCACTGGGTGAACTAAAACGCCCAGCCGCCGGCGTGGAAAATCCGCGCGAAATAAATCCGCAGCGAAAATTGATCAGCAGGATCCAAAGAAGATAAATCGAGCAATAAAAGGCCAACCGGGCACGATTCTCGGGGGCCTAGCGCCACACCTGTTCGCCGCCGCCGATGATGTGAAATTTCATGAAATTCGTGGTTCCACCCACGCCCAGCGGCGTGCCCGCCACCATTCCCACCAAATCCCCCTGCCGCACCAGGCCTTCTTCGAGCAGGCGGCGCTCCGCCATTTGCGCCATATCGTCGATATCCCGCAGCATCGCCGCTTTTCTCGGCAGCACGCCCCAAAGCAGCGTGACCTGCCGGCGCGTCTCCTGGCTGCGCGAAAAAGCAATGATCGGCGGACGAGGCCGGTGCTTCGAGATCAGCCGCGCGGACGAACCGCTTTCCGTAAAAACGGCGATCACTTTCATGGACACCTCTTCGGAAGCGTGACAAATCAATTCCGCGGTCGTTTCCGCGAGGCTCAAGAGCGCCCGCCGGTGTGGCCGAGGATGTTCGGTGATGCTCGCCTCCGCTTCCCGGATGATGCGGTCCATCATCTTCACCGATTCTACCGGGTAGCGGCCCGTGGCGGTCTCGGCGCTCAGCATCACCGCGTCGCTGCCGTCAAAAATTGCGTTGGCCACGTCGGATGCTTCCGCGCGCGTAGGCCGGGGGTTCTGCGTCATCGATTCCAGCATCTGCGTCGCCGTAATCACGGGCACGCGGGCTTCTCGCGCGTGGTCGATCACCTTCTTCTGGATCACCGGCACTCGTTCCGGGCTCATCTCCACGCCCAGGTCGCCCCGCGCCACCATGACTCCGTCCGCCACTTCCAGAATTTCGTCGAGATTGTCGATCGCTTGCGGTTTCTCGAGCTTGGCGATCACCGGAACTTTCCTGCCGGCCTTGTCCATCGCCGCTTTGGCCGCCAGCACGTCGTCCGCCGTGCGCACGAAACTCACGCCGATGTAATTCACGCCGCATTCCAGCGCGAAGCGCAGATCGGCCAGATCTTTTTCCGTCACCGCCGGAATGCGCAGTTTCACTCCCGGAAGATTGACGCCCTGGTGCTCGTGCAGCTCGCCGCCATTCACCACGCGGCACACCATGCGCCGCCGCGCTGTGGAAAGCACGCGCAGTTCGATCAGTCCGTCTGCCAGCAGAATTCGATCGCCTTTGTGCACCTCCGAGGGCAGCCGTTTGTAGGTGATGGAGACGCCTTCGCTATTCCCCGGCGCAGCCGCCGTGGTGATCGTGAATCGGCTCCCCGCGCGCAGGCTCACGCTGTGCCCGCCCTCCAGCGCGCCGGTGCGGATTTTTGGTCCTTGCAAATCGGCGAGAATACCGATGGGCTTCTGCTGGCGGCCCGAAGCCGCTCGTATCAGCGTGACCGTGCGCGCATGCTCCTCCTGGGTGCCGTGAGAAAAATTCAATCGCGCCACGTCCATGCCCGCCTTCATTAGCTGTTCGATGACCGCGGCTGAATGGCTCGCAGGGCCCAGGGTGCAGACGATCTTGGCCCGGCGTACCTGGGCGGCGTTCCAGTTATTTTGTGACGAATTCATGAACCGCCTTGTACAGGAAATCGACGCCCCTGCGGAAGCTGGCGATGGGAAGACGTTCGTCGTCACCGTGCATCCGCAGGAGATCCGCCTCGGTCAGCGGAAAAGGAACCAATCCATACGACTGCACATTGTGGAGGCGCAGATAAGACGAGTCAGTGTACCAGGGGCTTAGATAGGGAACCACCGGGGCGCCGGGAAATTCCCGCGGAGCGAGGTGCTCGATGGTCTGGTAAAGCTCGGAGGTAATGGATGAGGAAGGCGCGCTCGGTCCGGCATCCGGCTGCACCGTGAACTTGATTTGCGGATCATTCACGGCTTTTTGCATTTGATCGATCACATCCAGGATCGAATTCCCCGGCAGCAGGCGGATGTTCAGGTTGGCCGAAGCCTGCGAAGGAATGACGTTGGCGCGAACTCCCGCGGTTAACTGGGTGGGTGCGATGGTATCGCGCAGCATCGAGTTCCACATCGGATTCATCGCCGCCAGGCGCAAGGCGGCCAGGTCCGCCCGATCCGAAGTCTCCAGCGCGCGAATCCATTTGGCGGTGTCTTCGTCCTCTACCGGACCAAGCTGCTCGAAATAACGCCGCGTCATCGTCAGCAGGTGCAGAGGCGTTTCCAGAGTGCCTACTTTTTGCACCGCCGCCGCCAGATGCACCACCGCATTGTCTTTCTGTGGGATCGATGCGTGTCCGGAGGTCCCCGTCGCCGTTACCGTCACGTTGTAAGCCACTTTCTCGCTGGTTTGGATGGCCACGTATTGCACTTTGCCGTTTTGCAATACCACGTTCCCGCCCTCGTTGAGCGCAAAACCGCAGGCGATCTTGTCCCAATAGCGTTCGATCACCGCCCTTATGCTGGCGTCGCCGCCTTGCTCCTCATCGTCATCCGCCAGGAAGATGACGTCCCGGCTTAGGCGCGTCCCCGACCGCTTGAGTCCGATAAACGCGGCCAGGTTCGCCGCCACCATGCCTTTGTCATCGATCGCCCCGCGCCCGTAGATATACTCCCCTTTCTCAGTCGCGGCGAAGGGGTCTACGCTCCACTTGGCTCGGTCCACACCGACTACGTCCAGATGGGCCAGCAGCAAAAGCGCCTTCGACGAATCCGGCAACGGCCGCGCTTGCAGCCGTGCGACCACAATTCCCCGTCCCGGCTTCATCTCCAAAATATCCGCCGGTATGTTCTCTTTCTGCAGTACACCCTGAATATATTTCGCCGCTTCCAGCTCGTTGCCGGGAGGGTTCGTCGTATTGACTCGGATCAAGTCCGTCAGCCAGGTTTGCGCTTCCGCCGTTAACTGCAGCATATCCACCGGCGCCCCGCCTGCCGCAGGCGTTTGCGATTTCAGTGCCGCCGGCCGCAAGGCCAGCATCGGGATAATTCCGGCAAGTAGGCCGAGAACATAAGGAATTCGCCTAGCCATTCCTTCTCCTTTTCCAAACGGATCTGATTCGCATTTTTGCGAATTTTTACGCGAGCCCACGATACTAACATGTCCGGCTTGCCGGTCGAGCCGCGGGTTCCACCGGCAATTCCTTATAAAACATCATCGAGCTTGCATCTGAAATTTGAACATCCTTTGATTTCGTGGCACCATCAAAGCTATAGAGCGGCTGCCAACATGCCGCCGCCCACTATGCCGCCCGCTATGACACGCCCTACGATCAGAAAATTGGCACTCGCGTACGCATTGATCGCCGTTCTGGCCTTTGGGCCCCCCTTTGGCCTCGCGCAGAGTCAGGGAACTCAACACCCTCCGGCTTCCTCGCAGGCGCCGCAATCCCAGCCGGCGCCGCCCCAACCAGCACAAGACCAGCAGCAATCAGGCCAGCCCGGCTTCGCTATTTCCGTGACCGTCCCGGTGGTCAACGTTGATGTCGTCGTCACCGATAATGACGGCAATTACTTGAACAACTTAAAGAAGGAAAATTTCCGCATTACCGAAGATGGCGCGCCCCAGACGATCACCAATTTCGGCACCACCGATGCTCCCATCACCGTGGTCCTGCTGCTGGAGTTCAGCCAGCTCGGCTACGGCTGGTTCTTGTATAACGCCGTGAACTGGGCCGACGTATTTCTGCGCCAGCTCAAACCCAACGATTGGATTGCGCTCGAATCCTTCAATATGCGCTCCAACGTGGAAGTGGATTTTACGCACAACCCTCGTGAAGTTGAGCAAGGCCTCATCTCGCTCTACTTCCCGCCATTTCATGAAGCGAATTTATTCGATGCCCTGGTGGACGTGACGGACCGCCTCCAGGACGTCAAGGGCAAGAAGGCCGTCCTGGTCCTGGCCTCAGGCATCGATACATTCAGCCGGCTTACCTTGGACAAGACCATCGCCAAATTGAAGCAAACCGACGTGACAATCTATTGCGTGGGCGTCGCCGAGCAGATGTTTGTTCAAACTCTTGACAACGGCGGTCTTACCTATCTCCAGGCTCAGAATCAGCTGAAGAGCTTTGCCGAAATGACCGGCGGCCGCGTCTGGTTCCCGCGATTCGATGGCGAGATTCCCGGCATCA
Organism: Acidobacteriota bacterium; assembly: GCA_003223315.1. Lineage (GTDB taxonomy): Bacteria > Acidobacteriota > Terriglobia > Acidiferrales > UBA7541 > Palsa-189. The sequence goes on from QHYR01000282.1 coordinate 5,410, forward strand.
TGGCCGACGTGGCGGGCAGCCTCAGAAACGAATATAGCCTCGGTTATATTCCCAGCAGCCAAAAGAACGACGGCAAATATCGCAAGATTAAGGTGGAGCTGGTTGCTCCCGACGGCGGGCCGCTGACCGTTTTGGATCAAAAGGGCAAGAAGCGAAAATTCCAGGTGTATGCCCGCCAGGGCTACACCGCCCCCACCAGCACCGCCGCCAACTAAACTGGCGTTCCGCACACTCCCGCCGCGCTGTCATCCTGAGCGCATCCGCGGTCCCCAGCGCGCCGGTTTTGCGTGCTGGGATGGAGGAGCGAAAGATCTCTCCGAGGAAATGAGGTTAATACCCCCGTGCCAAATCCACCTGATTTCGCAGCGGCTCTCCTTTGAACCATCGCTCCAAGTTGTCCACCAGCAGCTCCGCTTCTCTCTGCCAGATGCGTTCGCTTATGCCGCTGGTGTGCGGCGTAATGAACACATTTTCGAGCGACCATAGCGGGTTTTCCGGCGGCAGCGGCTCCGGCGACGCCACGTCCAACCCCGCGCCGCCGATGGCCCGTTTTTCGAGCGCCGTGACCAGCGCCGCCTGGTCCACCAGCGAGCCTCGCGCCACGTTCACCAAGACCGCGCCGCGCTTCATCGCCGCGAGCTGTTCGGCGCCGATCAAATGATGTGTTTGCGGCGTTTCCGGAGCCGCCAAAATCACGTAGTCAGCGCCCGCCAGCGCGCCATTGAGTTCCGCAACCGCAAACACGCGTTCCGCCAGCGAAGCATCCGCCTTCCCCGAACGCGTTACCGCCCAGATCCGCACTCCGAAGCCGCGCAGCCGCTCGGCCACGGCTCGGCCCACAGCGCCGAAGCCCACCACCAAAGCCACGGCGCCGCTCAGTTCCCGCGGCCGCGCCGGGCCATCCCAGATTTCCTGCTGCGCCCATTTCTTTTGCGCCTGAAAGCGCATCGCGCCCGGAAAATCGCGCGCCATGG
>QHYR01000039.1 GCA_003223315.1 Acidobacteriota bacterium
GTGGTCGTGCGCATGGAGGGCACCAATGTCGAGCAGGGCCGGCAGATTCTGCGCGACTCCGGACTCAACTTCACCATCGGCGAGGATATGAAGGACGGCGCGGAGAAAGCCGTGCGCCTCGCCGGAGGTGCGCCGTGAGCATTCTGGTAAACGAGCTGACGCGCGTCATCGTGCAGGGCCTTACCGGCCGCGAAGGCGGCTTCCATGCCGGGCAGATGATCGCTTATGGCACCAAAGTGGTCGCCGGCGTCACCCCAGGCAAAGGCGGCACGCTGCACAACGACGTGCCAGTCTTCAACACCGTCGCCGAAGCGGCGCGCGAGACGCACGCCAATGCCACCGCGATTTTCGTGCCTCCGCCCTTTGCCGCT
>QHYR01000041.1 GCA_003223315.1 Acidobacteriota bacterium
GGGCATCGTCGGGTTCGGCAAGGCTGCGGAGCTCTGTCAGAACGAAATGGCGGAGGAAAGCAAGCGGCTGGGCGGGCTGCGCGAGCGGTTAAAAGAAGGAATCTTCAAGGGTTTGGAGGAGGTGTACATCAACGGCTCAATGGCTTACCGGCTGCCGAACAACCTAAACGTCAGTTTCGCCTGCGTGGAAGGCGAGTCTTTGTTGATGGGCATCAACGACGTGGCGGTGTCGAGCGGTTCGGCTTGCAC
>QHYR01000040.1 GCA_003223315.1 Acidobacteriota bacterium
CCGCGAGGGCCACGTTGGAGTCGTCAGCCGCAGCGGCACCTTGACCTACGAGGCCGTCGGCCAGCTCACGCATCTCGGCATCGGACAGTCAACCTGCATCGGCATTGGCGGCGATCCCATCATCGGCACATCGTTTCTGGATGCCATGCGCCTGTTCAATGACGACCCCGATACGCATGCCATCGTCATGATCGGCGAGATCGGCGGCAATGCCGAGCAGCAGGCCGCGGAATTCATTCGGGGACGCGTGCGCAAGCCGGTGGTTGGCTTCATCGCCGGACAAACTGCGCCGCCCGGACGCCGCATGGGTCATGCCGGCGCCATCATCAGCGGCGGCGCGGGCACGGCGAAAGAAAAATACGAAGTCATGGCCGCCGCGGGAATTCGCTGCGTGCGGAGTCCTGCCGATATCGGGGAGACCGTGGCCGCCGCGCTCGGCAAATCCGTCGCCCGCTGACTGTCCCGCGGGGACGGTCATCGCGTAAGAAAGACCTTCCTGTTAGGATTTCGCCATGAAGCCAGCAAGGTCAAAGCGGAGAATGTTCTGGATAATTGCAGCCATCTTGTTTGCGGTCGCATTCATGACCGCAAGGCTCGGCTTGATAACGGCCTTTATGGCTCGGATGGTCAAATGAAACTCAGCGCCGCCCTTCTGTAATCTGCGGCCAATCGATGAACTTGTCATTCTGAGTCCGCTCTCCGCGCAAAAGTCGACGGCAAGTCGAGCTTTTGCGCGTCAACAAAGGCGGACGAAGAATCTCTAAGCTGCACCGGGAACATCGCACACTGAGGCACGAGGAGAACCGTTTGCCCGAACCCAAGCTCGAACGCACACTCGCCATCATCAAGCCCGATGCCATGGGTCGCGGCCTCGCTGGCGACATCCTCTCCCGCATCCATCGCGCCGGCTTCTCCATCGTGGCTATCAAGTCCCTGCGCCTCACTCCATTTCAGGCCGAAGGCTTTTACGCCGTGCATCGCGGCAAAGGATTTTTTGGCGAGCTCATTTCGTTCATGAGCTCTGGCAAGATTATCGTGATGGTCCTCGAAGCGCCGGGAGCCATCGCGCGCTGGCGCGACACCATGGGCGCTACCGACCCCGCCAAAGCCGTGCCCGGCTCCATCCGCCGCGATCTCGGAACCAGCATCCAGAATAATTGCACCCACGGCTCCGACGCCGCCGATACCGCCGCCTTCGAAATCTCCTACTTCTTCGCCTCCCACGAACTGCTGTAACGAGAATCTCCGCGATCACAAGTCTAGTTTGTTGACACGCCCCACAGGTCGGGTATATGTACCTGCCCAGTCTGCAAATCAAAATGGAAACTTATTCTAGGCGCTCCAATCAACCCGAGACTTACACGAGGAGGTGCATGTGGAACACGTCATTTCCAGTCTGTTGCGAAGTTACGAGAGCGGCACGCTCACGCGGCGCGAATTGATTCAGGGCTTGGCCATGCTGGCCGTGGCGAGCGGAACGGCATCGGCCGCGGATAAAGGCTTTGCCGCTGCTACGATCAATCACGTTTCGATTCAAGTCAGCGACATAAAACGCTCTGCAGAGTTTTATATGCGGGCCTTTGCTCTGCCGAAGCGCGTAGCGGGCAATCCCAGCGCGATCCGATTAGGGGTTGGCCCCAGCCATCTCACGCTTCGACAAGAGAAACCATCCGGGAATGTAGACCACTTTTGCCTGGGCATTGATAAATTCAACCGGGAGTCGGTCATTCGAGACCTGAAGGCGCGCGGCGTTACTCCAGAACCGGACGAAAAGGGCCCTCAAGGTTTCCATGTGAAAGACCCGGACGGATTCCGGGTTCAGCTGGGTGATTCGTCTGAATTTTAGCGATATTATCCGGCCTGGTGGTAAAGAGTTCGGCTGCACGTGCGCTCCCTCGCGTGCGCAGCGTCCGCGATGTTGCCAGTTGCCAAAAAGGGGAGAGGTGCGGCCGGCTAAATCGTCTGGCAACTGAGCGACCCCTAAACGAAATGGATCCAACGCGTGAACTCGGGAAGTGGCTCATCCTCGGTGGCCTAATTCTGGCCGCCATCGGGGGCCTGTTTTTCGTTGGCGGGCGATTGCCGTTCCGGCTCGGTCGGTTGCCCGGCGACATCGCCATAGAAGGCAAGCGCGGCTCATTTTATTTTCCGGTGGTCACCTGCATTTTGTTGAGTGTGGTGCTGACGCTGGTGATGTGGCTCGTGTCTCTCTTTCGGAAATAAATTTGTCGCAAAGAGTCCAGCGCCCAATGAATGTGGCACAGACAATTCGTCGCAAATAATTCGCATCCATGGCGAAACCCTTTCAGCTTCCGCTGATGCCGCGCCGCACCATCTGGTCGGTGAGCGACCTCACCGCGCGTATCCGCGATCTGCTTGCAGGCGAATTCACCGACGTTTTCGTCGAGGGCGAAGTGTCCAACGCGCATGCGGCGCAATCCGGGCATCTCTACTTCACGCTCAAAGACAATCACGCGCAGATTCGCTGCGTCTGCTTTCGCACCCAGCTAGCTCGCCTGAAATTTCGTCCCGAGGATGGCCTGCACGTTACGGTGCGCGGCTCCATCAGCGTCTACGAATCGCGCGGCGAATATCAATTTTATGTCGAGCATGTCGAGCCCGTCGGGTTGGGCGCTCTGCAGCTGGCCTTCGAGCAGCTGAAAAAGCGCCTCGACGCCGAGGGCCTGTTCGACCCCGAGCGGAAAAAATCGCTTCCCGTGCTGCCGCTATGCGTGGGGCTGATAACCTCGCCGCGCGGTGCCGCCGTGCGCGATATCGTACGTATCCTGCAACGCCGCTTTCCGAACCTGCGCATCGTCCTGTATCCCGTGCGCGTGCAAGGCGAAGGCGCGGCCGGCGAGATCGTACAGGCCATTCGCTATTTCGATCGCAAGCAGCTCGCCGATGTTCTCATCCTGGCGCGCGGCGGCGGCTCGCTCGAGGATCTGCGGGCCTTCAACGAAGAGCCCGTGGCGCGCGCGATTGTGGCCTGCACCATTCCGATCATCGCCGGCATCGGCCACGAAACCGATTTCACCATCGCGGATTTCGCCGCCGATATCCGCGCCTCGACGCCTTCCGCCGCGGCGGAAATGGTCGTTCGCACGCGGCAGGAGTTTGACGGCCATCTCTGCGATCTGCGCGACAAAATCGCGCAGCTCCTGCGCTATCGCGTGCTGCAAGCCAGCCACAAGCTCCGCGAACTCGATCTGCATCGCGCCGCCCGGCGCCTGGAAGACACGCTGCGTCGTCGCCGCCAGCATACCGACGAGCTCGCCGCGCAGCTTGCTGGGGGGCTTCGCGGCCGCGTCGAAACTCTGCAGCGACGTTTCGATTTGGCGCTGTCGCGCCTCGCGGCTGTTGATTTCCGCGCGCGACTCAGAGCGGCCGCCGTGCGCCTCGATCAGCGCACCTCGGAGCTCGAAGTCCGTATGAGCCGCGCGCTAGGCACAAAAGGCCAGCTGCTCGAAAAATTGCTCGTGCAGCTCCAGGAGCGCAGCCCGCTGCGCCTGTTGGAGCGAGGCTATGCGATTTGTTACGACGCGGCCGGCAACGTCGTGCAAGCCGCGGATCAAGTGGAGATCGGCGAGCGCATTCGCGTGCAACTCGCGCGCGGCCGGCTCGGCGCAGAAGTGCAAGAGAGAGAAACAAGAGAGGGAGAACGCGGAAGATCGTAGCACGGGACCGCGCCCCGAGAGAAAACAGCGGATTGAACGCCGGCTACTCTTCCGACGAGGAGGCTACCTTCAGCACCGCCAAAAACGCCTCTTGGGGGATATCCACGCGGCCCACGCGCTTCATGCGCCGCTTGCCTTCTTTTTGTTTCTCGAGCAGCTTGCGCTTGCGCGTGATGTCGCCGCCGTAGCACTTGGCGAGAACGTTTTTGCGTATCGCGCTGATGGTCTCCCGGGCGATCACGCGGCTGCCAATGGCCGCTTGCAGCGGAACCTCAAACATCTGCCGCGGGATCAGTTTGCGTAAGCGCGCGACCAGCTCGCGGCCCCGCTCGTACGCCTGCTCGCGGTGGCAGACCAGCGTCAGCGCGTCCACGGGTTCGCCGCCGACGAGCACGTCGAGCTTGACCAGGTCGCCTTCGCGGTAACCCGCGAGATGATAATCGAGCGAGGCGTATCCGCGCGAAATGCTTTTCAGGCGATCATAAAAGTCGAGCACGATTTCGTTGAGCGGCAATTCGTAGGTGAGCATGACGCGTGTCGGCGAGAGATACTCGAAGCCTTTTTGCACGCCGCGTTTTTCCTCGCAGAGCTGCAGGATGGCGCCGACGGAATCGTCGGCGGTGATGATCATGCCCGTGATTACCGGCTCTTCGATTTTGGCGATTTGGCTCGGCGAAGGGAACTTCGTGGGATTATCGACTTCGAGCACTTCGCCGCTTGTGGTGGTAATCCGGTAACGCACGCTCGGAGCCGTGGTAATGAGGTCGATGCCGAACTCGCGTTCCAGGCGCTCCTGCACGATATCCATGTGCAGCAGGCCGAGAAAGCCGCAGCGGAAGCCGAAACCCAGCGCCACAGAGTTCTCCGGCTCGTAGAAAAAAGCGGCGTCATTGAGTTGCAGCTTGCCGAGAGCGTCGCGCAGCGCTTCATAATGGTGCGCTTGTACGGGATAAAGCCCGGCAAAAACCATCGGCTTGATGGCCTCGAAGCCGGGAAGAGGTGGCGCGGGGCGATCGGCTTCGATGATGGTGTCGCCGACGCGCGCCTCGGCCACGCGCTTGATATTGGCGATGACGAAGCCAACTTCGCCCGCGCCCAGCGCTTCCAGGACCACGGGCTTCGGCGTGAGCACGCCAAGGCTCTCGACTTCGTAGACTTGGTTATTAAAGCAGAGGCGGATTTGCTGATGAGGACGCAAGCAGCCGTCGACGACGCGCACGAGCACTACTGCGCCGCGATAAGCATCGAACCAGGAATCAAAGATGAGCGCGCGAAGCGGCGCCTCCGCCGAGCCCACCGGCGCCGGCACGCGGCTTACCACCGCCTCGAGCACTTTCTCCACGCCCAGGCCGCTTTTTGCGCTGATGGCCAGCGCGTCCGCGGCCGGAATGGCCAGCACGTTTTCCATCTGCGCTTTTACCTCATCGGGCTGCGCGTTGGGCAGATCGATTTTGTTGATCAGGGGAATGATGGTCAGATTGTGCTGTGCGGCGAGAAACGTGTTCGCCACCGTCTGCGCTTCCACGCCCTGGCTGGCGTCCACCACCAGCAGCGCTCCTTCGCAGGCAGACAGCGCCCGGGAAACCTCATAAGAAAAATCGACGTGGCCGGGCGTATCGATGAGGTTGAGCTGATATTCCTGTCCGTCAGCGGCGTGGTAATGCAGGCGAATGCTCTTGGCTTTGATGGTGATGCCGCGCTCTTTCTCCAGATCCATGGAATCGAGCACCTGCGCGGTCATTTCGCGCTGGCTGAGCGCGCCGGTCAGCTCCAGCAGGCGATCGGCAAGCGTCGACTTGCCATGGTCGATATGCGCGATGATGCAGAAGTTGCGGATGAAGCGGGAATCCATGAGGATGCGTTTATCCCGGGGCGAGGCAATCGTGCCGCTCGCCACAGCGAGGCGGCAAAGCTCGCTGGGAATACCTCAGTTTGCCACAATTGCGGGCGAGCGGCCAGAAAAGCGCTGCGGATCTCCCGCACGGAGGCCGGGTTTCTCCGGTGGATCAGTTGATAGTGCGGCACCCGCGGTGTGCCAGAACGTTTTCCGCTGAATCTGGGACGGTATATATTGTCTCTGGCCCTGGCCCGCGAACGGCTGGAAGCCGATCCGGACAGCTTCCGAAGATAGCGCATGAGTGTTGACGTCAGCAAACATCTGGACCGCGCCAAGCGGCATCTCGAGAAGAACAAACTCGAAGACGCCGCGGAGGCCTACGAGTCAGTCCTGAGCGAAATGCCCGGGCATCCCGAGGCCTTGCAGGCGCTGGGCGATTTGTACATGCGGCTTAGTCAAACCGATCGCGCCATCAAATATAACAACATGCTCTTCGACCACTTTTTCGAGACGCATGAGGAGAACAAAGCCCTGGCCGTCTTTACGCGGGCGCTGAAGGGCATCCAGCAGCCTCCAGAACGCCTGGCCCGATATGCTTTGCTGCTGCAGAAGCAAAACCGGCCGAACGAAGCCATCGAGCAGTATTCGTTCGCCTCGGAGTTATTTCTGGCACATAGAAATGAGGAAGCCGCGCTCGACTGCCTGGAACGAGTGGCGCAGCTCGACCCGGATAATTCCGCGCGCCAGATAGCGATCGCGGAATTAGCCGAACGGTTGGGCAAGAGCACCATTGCCGCGCGCGGATTGCTGCGCGCAGGACAACTCGCAGAGGCCTCCGGCGATCAGGAAGCAGGCCTCAATATGATGATGCGGGCCCACAAGCTCGCCCCTAAGGAGCGCGGCCCGGCGTTGCTGTGCGCGCAGGCGCTGCTGCGCCGCAAAGACCCAACCGCGGCGCTGCGCATGCTGGAACCGTTTGCTCGAGGCGAGAAGGATCAGGCATTCCTGCGTACTCTTGGCGAAGCGCTGACCTTCACCGGAGCTTTAGATCGCGCGCGCGATATCCTCGAACGGCTCCCCGCCGACCAGCCCGAAACGATCAACCGGGTTTTCGATCTGGCGGACCGCTATCTGGCCGCGCACCAGGATGCCGAAGCCGTGGCCGTGCTGCAAAAGCTTCTGAAAAAAACGGGCGCGGCCCAGCGGGAGAGCGATTTTGCTGCGAAACTTGAGCTTCTCGTGGATTCTCACGTGCGCTCCCTTGCGCTCGCCGAATTCTGTGCCGCCGCCTACGCTCAATTGAACCGCGAAACCAAATATTTCGACGCCCTGGTGCGGTTGTTCGATGTTTACATCGCCGCTGGCGATATGCAGCACGCCTCGGAGACGTTTGAGATGCTGGTCGATATCGATCCCTACGACGCGCGCAATCAGAAGCGGCTCAGCCAGATCGAAGCCCATACCGATCCTGCTTTCCTCGCACGTATGCGCAGCCGGCTCGGCCAAACGGCCACGCAGGCCGCGGAAACACCACCGGAAGGCGCGCCGGGCGGTTCGCTTCCCGCCCCCGAAGAACAGGCGGCCCCGACGCTCGAGGATTTGATTGTGCAAGCAGAGATTTTTCTTCAGTACTCTTTGCAGACCAAGGCAGTGGAGCGGCTGCAAAGAATTACTGAGTTCTTCCCTGGAGAAGGAAAGCAGAATCAGCGGCTGCGCAATCTTTATCAGCTCGCGAACTGGTGGCCGGAGGGCGCCGCAGAGCAGCAGGCGCCTTCTGCGGAACGCGCCGCGAAACCCGCACTTTCTGCGGCGGATTCAGACACCATGCGCGACCTGGCCAAGATTTCTGAGATTGGCCGATCGTTGTTTCGGCTGCCGACCGCGCGGGCCATCCTTTCGTCCGGAATCAATGAGATCGGAACTCATTTGCGGGTGACGCGATGTATCGCCGTGATCGGCCCTACGGGAAAGCCGCCTGAGTTGGCTTCGGAATTTTGCGCGCCAAATGTCGAGCCGGCCAACGGAGCTATGCTGGTGAAGCTCTTTAGCCAATTGGATCGCGCGGCTCCGGATGCGCTCGGCGGGCTTCCTCTGGATGCGGCGGCAGCGCCGGTTCTGCGGGAATTAGGGCTACAAACGGTGTTGGGTGTGGGGTTGATGGATCGTGAAAGGCAGAGGCAGGCAGGCATGGTGGTGGCGGGTTATGCTTTTCCGCACCAGTGGCGGCCGCACGAGACTTACTTCCTGCAGGCGGTCGGGGACCAAATTCTTCTCGGTGTAAACCACACGCGCCTGCGCACGCTGGCGCGCACGGTGGGAGTCGCGGATGAAAAAACCGGCCTGCTGGCGCGAAGCTCCTATCAGGAATGTCTCATGGCCGAGGCGCATCGCGCCAAGTCCAATGGCATTGCATTGGCGCTGGCATTGGTCCAGATTGATGGCGGGCCGGAAGTGTTGCGGCAGCAGGGCGAGATCCAGCTCGAGCGTTACGTGGAGCAACTGGCGCGGGCGTTCCAGGCGCTCATCCGGCAGACCGATCTGGCCATCAAGTACACAGCCTGGACGATCGCCTTCATTCTGCCTGACACCGGGTTGGCCGGCGCGCAAATTCTGGCGGAAAAATTGCGCAAAGCTGCCACGCAGATCGCGCCACCCTGGAACGGCAGCGTGCTCAGTTTCAGCGCCAGCGTGGCAGAAGCCGTCGCGCGGCCCGATTATGACAGCGAGGACATTGTCACAGAGCTGATCAACCGCGCTGAAGCGGGCTTAACGGAAGCGCACGGGCGCGGAGGAGACGTGGTGATTGCCTCCCGGCTCCGGGGACGTTGACAAAATGGCCATTGAAAAAATCGGCGTGGTGGGTTGCGGCCTGATGGGTTCGGGCATTGCGCAGGCGGCCGCGCAGGCGGGCCTGCAGGTGGCCGTAAGGGAAGTGTCGGCGGAATTGATCGACAAGGGCTTCGCCAATATCGACAAAAGTCTCGCGCGCCTGGTGCAGCGTGGGACGCTAACTGCCGCGCAACGTGATGCCGCGCGTAACCGGCTGCGGGGAACGACAAAACTCGACGAGCTTGCGGGCTGCGACTTGATCATCGAAGCCATCACCGAGCAACTTGCCCCGAAAAAGGAACTCTTTCGAGCCTTGGATGCAGTTTGCCCGGCGCAAACGATCTACGCCAGCAACACCTCTTCGCTCTCGATCACCGAAATGGCCGTAGCCACGCGTCGCCCGGAACGTTTCGTGGGTCTGCACTTTTTCAATCCCGTGCCCATTATGAAGCTCGCGGAGGTCATCCGAACCATTGCCACAGACCCAAAGGTTTACGAGGAGGTCGCCGCATTTACCGGCCGGCTGGGGAAAACGGCGGTGCGCACGAGCGATCGAACCGGCTTCGTAGTGAACCGCCTCCTGGTTCCCTATTTGTTGGACGCCGTGCGTGCGCTGGAGGAAGGAGTGGCCAGCATCCCGGATATCGACCAGGCCATGAAATTGGGTTGCGGCCATCCCATGGGGCCGCTCACGCTGCTCGATTTTGTGGGGCTCGATACCACGTATTACATCGCCAACATCATGTTCGATGAGTTTAAAGAACGCCGCTTCGCGCCGCCTCCGTTGCTGAAGCGCATGGTCATGGCAGGCTGGAACGGGCGCAAATCCGGGCGCGGCTTTTACGAATACAGCGATCCGGAAAATCCCAAGCCGATGGCGCTCCTCTGAGATGCCGATTGGGAAGACCCATCTGAACTCCAGGAGCGCCTGAGCTCATGGCATATCAAAATCTGATCTTCGAAAAGAAAGATCACGTTGGCACGGTCACATTCAACCGGCCGAAGCTCTTGAACGCGCTGAATCGGCAGACCATGGACGAACTGGATGCGTTGCTCACAGAAGCTCACAACGATAAGGACCTTCACGTGCTGATTTTCACGGGAGCGGGCGATAAGGCTTTCATCGCCGGAGCGGACATCAACGAGCTCGCACGGCTAACGCCGGTGACCGGCCCCGAGACGTCTTTGCACGGCCAAGCCGTGCTGCATAAGCTCGAAACGCTGGGCAAGCCGTCGATTGCCGCGATCAATGGTTTCGCGCTCGGTGGCGGCTGCGAACTGGCGCTGGCCTGCTCGATTCGGCTGGCGAGCCGGACGGCGAAATTCGGGCAGCCGGAAGTGAAATTGGGCATCATTCCTGGATATGGCGGAACCCAGCGGCTGGCGCGGCTTTGCGGAAAAGGTGTGGCGCACGAGTTATGCCTGAGCGGGGAGATGATTTCGGCCGAAGAGGCACAACGCATCGGGCTGGTAAATCACATTTATGAGCCGGAAGAGCTTTTGGCGGCGGCGCAGTCCCTGGCCAAGAAGATCGCAGCAAACGCTCCGGTAGCCGTGCAGCTCACCATGCAAGCAATCGAGAGCGGGCTGGAGATGCCGCAGGAGCAGGGCCTGTTTCTAGAGGCGGCGCTCTTCGGGATGAGCTGCGCGACCGAGGACATGCGCGAAGGCACGCGGGCATTTTTGGAAAAGCGCGCCGCGCAATTTCAGGGCAAATGAGCACAGCCGCGAGACAGGTGCAGAGAGCCAATGAGTGACGATTTTCAGCCCAATGAGATTCGCGGCTCCTACGATGCATCGGGGTTGCGTTTCGGCTTAGTGGTCAGCCGGTTCAATAGCTTCATCACCGAGCGGCTGCTGGCCGGCGCCATGGACGCTCTGGAAAAGGGCGGTGCATCCGCGGCGCAGACCGACCTCGTGCGCGTGCCGGGCTCATTTGAAATTCCGCTGGCGGCCAAGAAGATGGCGCTGGCGCGGCGGTACGACGCGATCATAGCCATTGGCTGTGTGCTGCGCGGAGAGACCGCGCATTTCGATTACATCGCCACGGAGGTGGCGCGCGGCGTACAACTGGCGCAAATGGACACGGGCGTGCCGATCATTTTTTGTGTGCTGACGTGCGATACGCTCGAGCAGGCCATCGATCGAGCCGGGCTGAAGAGCGGGAACAAGGGTTATGAGGCGGGGCTAGCGGCGCTGGAGATGGCACGATTATCAAGCCAGCTTCGGGCGGCCGCTCCTATTTCTGCCGTGCTCACGAGAAAGCGCCGCTGAGATGCCGCAGCGGCACAAGGCCCGGCAGTATGCGTTGCAGATGCTTTTTCAGTGGGAAATCGGCCGGCAGGAGCCGCGCCGCATTGAGGACGGCTTCTGGCGTATCGCTCGCGCGGAGAAAACCACTCGCGCTTTTGCCAATGATCTCTTCGAGGGCGTTGTGAAAAACGCTCCGGAACTCGACACGCTGGTTTCGGCGCACACGGACAACTGGCGCCTGGAACGACTCGCGCTTATCGATCGCGCCATCCTCCGCCTGGGGGTGCACGAACTGCGCTCCGGGAAGACGCCGCGCAAGGTGGTGGTAAATGAAGCCGTGGAACTGGCCAAGACATTTTCCTCCGAAGAGGCAGCCGGCTTCGTGAATGGGGTTCTCGATTCCGTCCTGCACGCCCTGCCGGAAAAAAGGAAACAAGAGAGCGGGTCTTAAAGAAAAAGCGCCGCGAGTTGCGCGGGCCCGTTAGTACCTCCGTACCAGAAACAGTCTGCATACACAGCGAAACTTTTCAAAAGCGCCGGTGTTTCTTCTAGTGCAAGCTGGTTCCAGTCATTTCAAAGGAGGAAATTGTGAAGCTCACTACAGCAAGAATGGGGCTTAGTGTATTCGCGATCGCCGGGCTACTGGCGGCGGGCGCGTGGGCGCAGAATTCAAGCACGGAGCCGGGCGATGTGCGGAGCGACACTCACGATATCCGCCAGGACCGGCGGGATGTTCGGCAGGACGTGGGCGATCGCAACGCAGATAACCGCGATATTCGGCAGGATCGTCGCGATGTGCGCTCCGATCGCAGCCAGCTCCAGCAAGACAAATCGAAGTACGGCGCCAATAGTTCCCAGGTGAGAGCGGATCGAAGAGATATTCGCGCCGACAAGCGCGATATTCATCACGACGTAAAGGATCGAAACCACGACACGCGCGATATTCACCACGATCGCAAAGATCTGCGGCAGGATCGTCGCGACCGTCGCAGAGACGTGGCCAAGAAGGTGCGTTAGTCGAGTTCTCTAACGCGAAGTACGGCGGGCCGGTCTTCGGACCGGCCCGTTTGCGTGAATCAGGACTCCAGTAGACCTTCCATAATCCTGACAGCAGTGCCGCTCACGCGCGGCACCAGCTTTCCGTGCTGCGCCAGCACCTCCACGCGGATGCGGCTGGGACGCTGCATTTCGATGCCTTGGTGAATCTCCAGCGGAGTGGCCAGTTTGAGGCGGCCTTGATGCACCAGATAGGCGCCGAGCGAACCGGCTGCCGATCCGGTCGCAGGATCTTCCCCAATTTCCCAAGGAAGCATGCCGCGAGCGAAGACGGTGTTTCTGTTCTCGACTGCGAAGCAATAGGCCATCGTTCCCGAATCGCGAAGTACGCGCCGCAAGGCGGGCGGATTCGGCTCCATCGTTTGCAGGACGGAGCGCCGCCGGAGCGGAACGAGAAGATTGAAGATGCCCGTAGAGACATACTCGATCGGCAAGGATGGCTCGAGACCGCGCGGGCTGATGGCCAGTGCGCGAGCGAGTGCGCCGCGATCGACCCGCGCGGCGCGGAATTCAGCGTGCTTCTGGGTCATGGCAACGCGAACCGGACGGCCTTCGTGGAACGTGATCTCGACAGGTAGAACGCCCGCGCCTGTTTGCTGCAGGACGTGAACACTGCCCTCTTGCGCCGGCACGACGCCGAGCTGCGCCAGAAGAAACCAGGTGCCGATCACCGGATGGCCGGCCAGGGGCAATTCGCGTTTGGTGGTGAAAATGCGCAGGCGCGCCAGCGCGCGATTGCCGGTGGGCTTCTGCACGAATACCGTCTCGGAAAGATTCATCTCTCGCGCAATGGCCTGCATCTGCCGCGGGGAGAGGCCATCGCCATCCGTGATTACAGCCAGCGGATTTCCCGCGAGCGGCTTATCCGTGAAGACATCGAGTTGGTAAAAATGGCGCCTCATCCTGCTCACAAGGCCTGCACCAACTCGCTTACTTCATTTAGCAGACGTTGCGTGTTCTCCGCGCGCGTCGTCTCCGAGTAGACGCGCAGCATAGGTTCGGTGCCGGAACCGCGCACCATCACCCAGCCGATTTCTCCGACGTATAACTTGATGCCGTCGAGATCTTCGCGGCGAACCACCGGCCAGTCACCCAGACGGGCGACATGGGAATCAGCGAAATATTCCATGGCGCGTTCTTTTTGACCGGGGCGCAACTCCAGATCCACGCGGCCGTAGTGGTGCTCGCCATACTCGGAATGCAGATGCGCCACGAGTGCGGCGAGCGACCTGCCGTGGCAGGCCATGACTTCGGCGAGCAGAAGTGCACTTACCGTAGCGTCGCGCTCGGGCAGATAGAGCTTGGTTCCAATGCCGCCGGATTCTTCGCCTCCGATCAGAATATTGCCCTCGAGCATCAACTCGCAGATGTATTTGAAGCCGACGGGCACTTCGTAGACGCGGCGGCCGAAACTGGATGCGATTTTATCGAGCAGCTTTGTGGTGGAAAAAGTCTTGGCCAGATCGCCGCTGACCTTCCGCGTGCCGGCGAGGTGCCAGAATAAAATCGAAAAGATTTGATGCGGAGTGATGAAGGTTCCGTCGGAGTGAATGGCCCCGATGCGATCGCCATCTCCATCGGCGGCAAAGCCCGCATCGTAGCCGCCGCGGCGAATGGCTTCGCGCAACGCCGCAACATGGGGTTCGATTGGTTCCGGATGGACGCCGCCGAAGAGAGGGTCGCGGGTGCCGCGAATCTCCTCACAGGCAACGCCATGGCGCCGCATCAAGGAAATCAGCAGCCCGCGGGCGGCGCCGTGCATCGGATCGACGACGAAGCGCAGCCGCGCGGCTTGCAGCTTTTCCCAATCGACCAGCTTATCGATGGTATCCAGATAAGGCGCAAGGAGGTCGAGGGGTTGAATTTGAGCCGGCCGGGGCGGCAGTTTCGGAAGGCCCTGGACCTGCACAATCGCGAGCTCCTGTTCGATCTGCTCCACGATGGCCGGCAATGCCGAGCTGCCGTAGCTGGCCTTGAACTTGACTCCATTCCAGCGATAAGGATTGTGACTGGCCGTGATCATTACGCCTCCCGCCGCTCCGCGCTGCCGCACCAGCAACGAAACTGCCGGAGAGGGGCAAGGAGACGTTGAGAGCCACACCGGCACACCGGCCATGGCCATCGTTTCGGCAACAGCCTGCGCGAAGCGTTCCGACCCGAAGCGGTTATCGTATCCAACGATGACGCCTTGCTCGAGTTTTTCGGCGCGCACAACGTAGCGAGCGATAGCAAAGGCGACCTTGCGGACATTTTCAAACGTAAAGTCGTCGGCAATAACTCCGCGCCAACCGTCGGTGCCAAAGCGGATCGTATTCACGGGCACAGTATATGCGAAGGAGCGGACGGGCGCGAAGCGCAGGGAAGCTAGTTTCGTTCCAACTATTTTGACCAAATGGTTGCAGGTGCGATGACCTACGCCTATGTTTTGTTAAGCAACCAGCTTATTGCCGGCCCTGGCGATGAATCTACTAGGAAGGAGGTTTGAGCACTGACGACACTCGCCGATGAGAACGTTACTTGAAATCGGGACCAGGGGGCGCTATCTCAAACAGCGCCTCGCTTCTTAGCTGGCACCGAACCGACCTGGTTCGGCGCTGGCTGAAACTCGTAGCAACAAGTTGGAACGGCACTAGAGCAGTTTTTGCAGGCGATGCCGCTCGAGCCATTTCACCACGCGTCCCACATCTTGCGCTCGCTCCCGGGGACAGACGAGGAGCGCATCGGAAGTCTCCACCACAACCAGATCGGAAACTCCTACCGCGGCGACGAACTTAGAGGGGCTCCAGATGAGATTCCCTGTGGCATCGAGAGCAAGCACGCGGCCGGTCGAAACGTTCGCGCCGGGGCGTTTGGCTAAGAGCTCGTAAACAGCAGCCCAAGAGCCGATATCGCTCCACCCAACCTCAGCGGGGATGACAAAGACGCGGGTGTGATTGGGATCGCGCGAGGCGGGCTCGAGGATGGCGTAGTCAACGGAGATATTTTTGAGCCGGGAATATTCGCGTTCCAGCACTGTCGCATAGCGCGTCGTGCCAATTGTTTCGGCGAGGCGCATCAGGGCGGCATGCGTTTTGGGCAGATGGCGCTCAAGGTTTTCAAGAAATGTGGATACGCGCCAGAAAAACATTCCGGCATTCCACAGATAACGTCCCGATGCGACGTAGTTGCGAGCCAGCTTGAGAGAAGGCTTCTCCGTGAATCGGCGAACCACATAGGGACGCGACTTGCCGCGAGGAGCTCGTTCGATATAGCCATATCCGGTTTCCGGGCGCGAAGGCGGAATTCCAAGCACGACGAGAGCTCCCGGCTGCGCCGCAACTTTCAAAGTGGCGCGAACGATCTGCCGGTAACCCGCGGGTTTGCGAATAAAGTGATCCGCGGGCAATACGGCCATGAGCGCATCCCCGCCGCTCTCTTCCTGTAACAAATGCACCGCCGCCAAGCCAATGGCCGCGGCGGTATTGCGGCCGAAGGGCTCGATCAGCGCGTGTCGCGAAGGCACCTGCCGCAACTGGCGGCGCACGGCACCAGCTTGCTCGTGATTGGTGACCACCCAAATATGGGAACGGGGAAATAGCGGGGCGAGGCGCTCGTAAGTTTGCTCGAGCAAGGTCTTCTGCCCGACGATGTTGAGCAGCTGTTTTGGCAAGCGCGTGCGGCTGCGCGGCCAAAAACGGGTTCCTCGCCCGCCGGCAAGAATGATGGCGTGAGCGGCTGGCGCGGCCGAACTCATTGGCGAAGAATTGCGGAGCGCTGAGACTCGCTGAGCTGGTTCTCGGCGAGTTCGTGCGAGAGTTGCTCCAAGTCGGGGACATAGGTGCGCAGCAGCTTCGTGGCGGATTGGGCGAGGAGATGATATTGGCCCAGCGCGGCCGGGACCATCCAGGCTTCACCGGTCGTATAAGGCATCGATTCTGAACGCCACTGGATCCTGCCGTGCCCCGCGAGTGGAACCAGCAATTCAAAGCGATCTGGGCACGTTTTGACGTCAATGGCGCCGGCAAATTCCAAGATCTCCGTGGCGAAATACGGGCAGGCCGCCAAGTAGGTCTTCTTTACCAACTCTTGTTGGACTGGAACCCCCTGCACTCTTCCGCACCGCTGGGTGCCAAATTGCAATACGTCGAGAGCCTGCCGAATGTGCAGAGGCCTGCTCGAGCCATCAGCCTGTCGCCGGTCGTAGTCGAAGACGCGATAGGTGATATCGGAATGCTGTTGCACCTCGCACAGCAGCACTCCGGGTCCAATGGTGTGGGCGCTTCCTGCCGGAACAAAGAAGGCGTCTCCGGTCTGCACAGAGAGGCGCGTCAAACACCGCTCCACGTCGGTATCCGCCAGTGCTTGACGGAAAATTTCCGGCGTGACGCCCGGCTCTAGACCCAGACGGAGTTCCGCGCCGGGCCGAGCGGCAACCGCATACCACATTTCCGTCTTACCGATCCCCCCGGCCGCCGCTTCATGCAAACGGGCATATTCGTCATCGGGATGAACCTGCACGGAAAGCTTTTCCCCTGGGAAGATGAACTTTACAAGCAGGGGAATGCGCGCGCTAGCTTGCAGCCGGCGCCCTTTCCAGTCGGCCGAAAGCCCGCGCCACGATTCGCCGAGAGAGCGCCCCGTGAGGGGGCCGGAGGCAAAAGTGCACAGATCTCCCGTGAGCCAGACCTCCCCAATCGGTTCGGCAGCCGCCGGCGCGCCGTCAAATAAGGGAGCCAGGGTCCGAGAACCCCAAATGCGAGGAACAAAGACGGGCGCCAGGCGGGAAGGCGAAATCGTCACGGAGCGACGGCCGCGGACGCGAAGAAACGCTCGAGCCTGCGCAATCCTTCCTCGATGCGGTTGATGGACGTGGCATAGGAAAAACGCAGATAGCCAGGCGCTCCGAAGGCGTCGCCCGGCACCACGGCCACGTGTTCGCGTTCGAGCAGGTGCCGCGCCAGCGCCGTGGAATCTCCCGAGCCATCGACCAGATGCGCCGAGACATCGGGGAAGGCATAAAAGGCTCCGGAGGGCTCAGGGCAGGAGACGCCCGGAATGGCGCTCAAACCTGCCAGGATTCGGGCGCGCCGCCGGGCATATTCGGCCAGCATGACCGGCACAGAATCCATAGGACCCGTAAGCGCGGCGAGGGCGGCATACTGCGAGATGGAGCAGGGATTGGAGGTGCATTGGCTCTGCACCTTCAGCATGGCCTCGATGATGGGCTTGGGCGCGAGACCATAACCGAGGCGCCAGCCCGTCATGGAGAAGGTCTTCGAGAGCGAACCAACGATGATCAAGTGGGGCTTGGATTCTTTAACGCTGGCGATGGAGTAAGGGCGCGCCGCACCATAGGTAAAATGCGAATAGCATTCGTCACTCAATAGCCAGATGCCCCGCCGCCGGCAAACTTCATAGATCCTTTCAAATTCAGCCGGAGGGATAATGGCGCCAGTAGGGTTATTGGGGGAATTGATAATGGCCATGCGCGTCCGCGGCGTGATGGCCTCTTGCAGTTGCTCGGCGCGAAGCCCGAAGCCCGTGGACGCCTCCGTGGGCACAAAAACAGGCTCACCCCCCGCAATCTTCACGATATCGGGAAAGCTAACCCAGTAGGGCGAAGGAATCAGGACCTCGTCGCCTTCCTCAATGAGCGCCATGACGGCGTTGTAGATGGCATGCTTGCCGCCCGCGCAGATGATGCTTTCACTGGGTTCGTAAGAGCTACCCAGCTGTTGCGCGTGCCACCGGCAGACCGCCTCGCGCAGCGGTGCGATGCCCGCCGTGGGAGTGTATTTGGTACGGTTGCGCTCCAGAGCCTCGATGGCCGCTTCTTTAATGTGGGCGGGCGTAGGAAAATCCGGTTCGCCTGGACCGAAATCAACGACGTCCAGGCCTCGGGCCCGCAATTTTTCCGCTTCGACCAAAACTGCCATAGTTGGCGAGACAGCGACACGATTGATGCGATTGGCAAATCTTTCCGTCATGTAGTTCCCCTGAGGGCCCTCTTAGATTACCTTGGCGCGCAGACGGCGTTCAACCACCGGCGGAACGAGACCGCTAACCGAGCCCCCGAGCTGCGCGATCTCGCGAACCAACCGTGAGCTCAGGAAGCTATATTCCACGGCTGGCAGCATGAAGACGGTTTCGAGGCCCGGCTGGAGCTTCCGGTTCATCATGGCCATTTGCAACTCGAATTCGTAGTCCGATACGGCGCGAATGCCGCGGAGGAGTACGTGCGCTTTGCGTTTTCTCGCATAATCCACGAGTAAGCCGTGAAAACAGTCGACCTCCACGTTTGTGAACGGAGCGGTGACCTCAGCCAGCATTTCCGTCCGTTCGGCAAGAGTGAAAAGCGGCGCCTTTTCGGTGTTCCGAAGGATCGCCACGACCAGCCGATCGAATATCTTCGCGCTCCGTTCGATCAGATCAAGGTGACCATTGGTCACCGGATCAAACGATCCGGGATAGATAGCCAATACTTGTTCCATGAGAAAATGAAATCACATTTTATCGCAGACCAATCTCAGAATCGCCAAAAATCGACCCAGCGGCTGCCACCGAATACGAAAAACTGCCATTCTTGGGCTAAGTTGTGAGTCCATGCAACGAGAATACCTCTGCAGATCAGTGGCCTTCGAGAGATTCTCAGTTTGCAATTCGGAACGGGGGCAAGTGGCCCTAAGTCTCTCGAAGCATTGGAGATTTCTGCTTGAGTGGCTTCGGTCCGGGCTTAGCGATAGAATGTTGAGGAGAAAATGAGCGTCAAGCTGCCAATCTACATGGATAACCACGCCACCACGCCAGTGGACCCTCGCGTGATGAGTGCCATGCTGCCCTACTTCAATGAAAAATTCGGCAATGCGGCGAGCCGGAATCATTCGTTTGGCTGGGCAGCCGAGGAGGCCGTGGAAAGCGCCCGCGGGCAGCTTGCCCGGCTGATTAACGCCGCGCCGAAGGAGATGGTCTTCACCAGCGGCGCGACCGAATCCAACAATCTGGCCATTAAGGGCGTCGCGGAGATGTACCGCGAAAAAGGAAATCACATCATCACCCAAGTTACCGAGCACAAGGCTGTGCTCGATACCTGTAAGCGCCTGGAGAAGTATGGCTATCAGGTGACGTATTTGCCCGTGGCCAAAGACGGCCGCATAGATCCGGATGATTTGCGGCGTGCGATCACGCCCAAAACGATCCTGAT
>QHYR01000283.1 GCA_003223315.1 Acidobacteriota bacterium
TGGCCCCGACCAGGCCGCCCGCGGCCGAGCCAAGCACTGGATTCGCGTGGAGCGCTATTGGGAAGGCCAATTTCCCAACGTGCGCCTTCGCTTCCAGCCCGTCCTTTGCCAGCAGTGCGACGATGCGCCCTGCGAGCCCGTCTGCCCCACTTTTGCCAGTTATCACACCCCCGAAGGCCTCAACGCGCAGGTCTATAACCGCTGCATCGGCGCGCGCTTTTGCGCCAACGCCTGCCCTTACACCGTGCGCTTCCTGAATTTTTTCAATCCGCAATGGGAGAAGCCTCTCCATCTGCAACTCAATCCCGACGTCTCCGTGCGCAGCGTGGGCATCATGGAAAAATGCACCTTCTGCGTGCAGCGCATCCGCGCCGCGGAGATTCAGGCCGAGAGCGAAAAACGCGACCTGAAAGATGGCGAGTTCAATCCCGCCTGCGTACAATCCTGCGCGCCCAAGGCCATGGTCTTCGGCGACCTGAATGATCCCAATAGCGAAGTTTCGCGCCTGGCGCGCTCCAATCGTTCCACGAAACTGCTCGCCGAGCTGGGCACGAAGCCGAACGTGAATTATCTCCAGCGGGACTCCTGGCAAGATGGAAAAAACGGCTAAACAAATTCGCGGAGATCTGCTGCGGCCTTTATTTCGCAGCGGCGCCGGATACTGGCTGGCCGTGGGCCTCACTGGCAGCATGGTCCTGGCGGGCGTCTTCGCCTTCAGCTATCAGGTCTATCACGGCCTTGGCGTCTGGGGCCTGAACTGGCCCGTCTTTTGGGCTTTCGACATTACCAATTTCGTTTTCTGGATTGGCATCAGTCACGCCGGCACGCTCATCTCCGCCATATTGCGCCTGGCGAACGCAGGCTGGCGCCGGCCCGTAACCCGCTGCGCCGAAGCCATCACGGTTTTCGCGCTGTTCATCGGCGCAATCATTCCCATCTGCCACCTGGGCCGGCCCTGGCTCTTTTACTGGCTGGTGCCGTACCCCAGCGAACGCCATATTTGGCCCAACTTTCGCTCGCCGCTGCTTTGGGACTTTTTCGCCATTCTCACCTATCTGACCGGCAGCACGATTTTCCTCTTTCTGCCCATCATCCCTGATGCCGCCGCGGCCCGCGATCTGGCCCACGGCTGGCGCCAAAGGCTTTACGGCCTGTTGTCGCTGGGCTGGCAAGGCAATCCGCGCCAATGGCATCGCCTGGAAAGCGCCATGCATATCATGGCCATCGCCATCATTCCCGTGGCTGTTTCTGTACACACCATCGTCTCCTGGGATTTCGCCATGACGCCGGTGCCCATGTGGCACTCTACGATCTTTGGGCCCTACTTCGTCTGCGGCGCCATCTTCAGCGGCGTCGCGGCCCTGATTCTGGCCATGGCCTTCTTGAGAAAATTCCTACACCTCGAAGAGTATTTGGAGCCCATCCATTTCGACCATCTCGGCAAGCTCCTCCTCACCATGAGCCTGCTCTGGTTCTACTTCACTTTCGCCGAGCGCCTCACCACGTGGTATGGCAACGACGTCGCGGAGATGAACGTCTTCTGGTCCAGTGTCCGGCAGAATTTCGCGCCGCTCTTCTGGACCATGATCACCTGTAATCTGATCATTCCGTTTCCGCTGCTGGCGATCAAAAGATTTCGCACCATCACCGGCACCGTGATCGCCTCCAGCACCATCGTCGCCGGCATGTGGATCGAGCGCTTCTTGATCATCGTGCCCCCGCTCGAACACAAATTCCTGCCCTATTCCTGGGGAACCTATCGCCCCACCTGGGTCGAGATCACGCTGATGGTCGCCGGCTTCGGCATGATGGGCCTGCTTTATCTGCTTTTCTCCAAGCTCGTGCCCATGATCTCCATGTGGGAATTGGAAGCGGGCATTCGCAAGGCGCCCGTGGTTCGCCGCCGCGCCGCGACCTTTCAACCCGGGGCCGCCACCGCCAGAGCTGGCCTCACAGAACCAGAACCCTTTGTCACGGACGCGCCGCGATGAAAGCTATCTACGCCCTCTACTCCGATCCGGATGCGGCGCAGCGCGCCGTCAATGCATTGAAAACGGCCGCAGGATCGCTGGGCGTCGGCGAACGCCAGGTCGTCGTCGTGACAGGCGAGCCCTTTGACGGCTATGATTTTTCCGACGAGCATTCGCAGACGCACATCTTCCTCCTGGCTTCTATCGGCGGGATTGTCGGTGCCATACTCGGTTACTGGCTGACTCGTTTCACCCAGCTTTCCTATCCTTTAAACACCGGCGGGATGCCCATCGTTACTTCGTGGACCAACGGCATCATCATCTACGAAATGACCATGCTGGGCGCGATCCTCTGGACGCTGATCACGCTCCTCTTCACCGCCCGGCTGCCACATTTTGGGAAATCGCTTTCCGATCCCGCGATCTGGCACGGCAAAATCCTCGTCGGCGTTACCGACCCGCCCGACCCGGCGCGTCCCGAACTCGAAAAGCAATTGCGTCATGCGGGTGCTTCCGAAGTCAAATCCACCTCCTAGCCTCCTGAGGCAGAAGTGCTGTGAATGTCCTCGTCATGGATCATGTCGAGGAACCTTCGGCAAACTAGAGTTACACTCTTCGAACTCAACCTTGCCGAAGTCGCTGTATAATCCCGTTCTGCGGAGGCTAACAAGCCGATGAAAAAGGCAATTCTACTCATCCTGCTGGCTGCTGCCATGGGCTTCGCGCAACAGTCAGGCACGGCTCCTGATTCCAAAGCGAAAAAGCTCACCCGATCCGAACTCGACAAATTATTAGCAGCCCCCGATCGGGTGCTATTGATCGATGTGCGCAGGCCGGATGAAATTGCTTCAAACGGAGGTTTCCCCGTGTATCTCAGCATTCAAGCCGGGGATCTCGAAAAACACCTCTCCGAAATCCCCAAGGACAGGTTGATCGTGTTGGTCTCCAACCATGCCGGCAGAGCTGGACGCGCGGCAGATCTGCTCGAGAGAAAGGGTTTCAGAGTCGCGGGAGCGGTCGGCGCACAAACCTACGAATCAGAAGGTGGCACGCTTACGAAAATCGAGCCCCCCAAGCCGGCTGCGAAGTAGTTCGGTTCCTGCCATTAACCTCCAAACGTTCCAAGCTGGCGTGACGCTGAACTGAAACGATCGGCGTTCTCCCTCGTCGAGTGCCGAATGCGTTGCGGCAGAGCTATCTTTTCGCAGAAACGAGGAAATATACCCGGCTTGTGACGGCGCGCCCGGCGCTGAGCGCGGGAATGAACTTCCATCTGGCAACCTCGCTCTTGAGGAAGAGCTCAAACGAGGGTTCAGCCGATTCCGCCGACCGAACTTTACCGGCAGAATCAATCACCAAATCCAACAACAGCTCTGAATCTGGCAGATTCGCCTCCGATTCTCGCTCTGCAGCCCTGCGTTCAATCAGGATTGGGGAGGGTGGGAGGATAGCCGGCCCGTCCTCTCCTCCGCTGCGGTGGGCCCACGGGATCCCGGCTGACGGGGCGGCCTGGGTTCGCAGGTCAAAGACCTTTGTGGCTATAGCTTTCGAGGGAACCTTCGCTGACACGCCATCCACTTGAGCGCGGATTCCTCGAGCCCGTGCGCTCAAAATTGCTGCGCGAATTCGATCGATGTCCCTCGCCGGCCACATATCCGCTAAGGAGTTCCAAGCATCCTGTTCGCGGCCGCTGTAAAGGTAAGACCAGATGATTTGCAACACTCTGACCTTTGTGCGCTCCAGGCTTTCACTGTGGCGCAGGTCCTCCGGCGAAAAATGCGCCGTTGGGGCCAATCTGCCATTGCTGTTCTTAAAATCCCGAAGATCCTCGGGATCAAGCTGCGTTCGTACCCTCGCGATTTCGCTATCAAAATAGCTTTGGAATTCAGAACTTACATCCAACAGGCGGCCATGCACGAAGCGGAGGATCACCGTGGGGGCGAGGTCCGGCCTGTCCGCGTTGTGGTTCTCGAAGCCCTCCATCGCAGCGGCCTCGTTCGTCCAAATTTCGATTTGACCGTCGAGATCGGTGTCGGCGGTGCTGAAGAAGCTTCCTCCCGTAATCGTGCGCAGCAATTTCGGCGGTTTTTGTAGAGAATAAATGTGCAACGTCATGCAGCACTCGGCATCGATTTTCTTCACCTGGAGGGTGACGACAGATTGTCCGAGGCCTACATCGATGCCGAATCCATCCACGTCCACCTGAGCAGCCGCGGCCGCAACTCCCAGCTTCTGCTTGTCCCAGAGGAGCATTCCTTCACATGCTCGGGTGGCTAGTCCATCCCTTCTTGCCGCTCCTACCCGAACCGTCACCCCGGTGGGAAATGCGGCTTCGAAACTGCCGCTGCCGTCGCGGCAGACCACCGCATTGTTTTGGGCATGGCAGGCGCTTGAGAGCGCGCAAAACAGCGCCAGTGACGCTAGATCCGTCGCGCTCCAACGAAACCGATTTGGCACAAGCATCTGGACCACGCTGCAATACTAGCAGGCTACACTGCTTTGTATTTCCCAGCCATAGCACACAAATCTCGTTTCGCGATCGGCATCGCATTCCCCCTGTGACTCCCGAGAAACGGGGTTTTCGGAAACTGACCGATTAGCCCGCCAGCGGCTGGATGGCTGTCGCACAAATCGGCCGTTGACTCCAACCTTCGCGGTCGCGTAACGTGCCCCGAGTCGAGGGCCCGCTGAATCAGCCACGCTCGGCATATTTTCCGGCTCTTCCTCGCGCGCTGCTCTGCATAGCTGGCCGGACTACCGAAAGGAGATGAGTCATGTCATTAGTGGATTTTGTCGCCACCCCGAAATTTGAGGAATACAAGGAGCGATTCAAGCAGCATTACAAACTCGAACGCCGCGAGGACGGCGTCATTCTCGTTCAAGCGCATACCGCAGGCGGACCCATCCAGTTGAGCGTGGAAAATCATCGTTCCGTCGGCCAGCTTTTCAAGACCATCGCCGCGGATCCTGAAAACGAAGTGATGATCTTCACGGGCACGGGCAAAGAGTTCATGATGGAGGCGGATCCCGAAGGCTTCAAACTCGAACAGGAGGATCTGCAGCATTGGGCCTACGAGTACGCCTATAAAGACGGCAGGATCAATGTCAGCTCCTTAGTGAACGATCTGGAAATTCCCACCATCGGTGTTCTGAATGGCCCCGGTTTTCACACGGAAATTTGCCTCATGTGCGACATCACCATCTGCAGTGAAGACGCCATCATTTTTGATCTCCACTACGACATCGGCTCCGTTCCTGGCGATGGCATTCATAGCTGTTTCCTGGAGCTGCTGGGCGTCAAACGCGGAGCCTATGCTTTGCTCACGGGCCAGGCGATTGATGCTCAAAAGGCCCTGGAGTTCGGAATGGTCAATGAAGTGGTGCCCCGGGATCGGCTCCTGGAGCGCGCCTGGAAGATTGCCGACCACATCATGACCCAGCCTCGCATCACGCGCCGCCTCACCACGCAAATCATTCGCCGTCCTTGGAAAAAGAGGATTACGGACGACCTGGACGGCGG
>QHYR01000112.1 GCA_003223315.1 Acidobacteriota bacterium
CAGCACTTTGAACATCGGCGTCATCTCCGGCGGCCGCGCGCCCAATGTTATTCCAGACGCGGCAACGGCCGAAATTGCCGTCCGGCTGGTCGGCGATGCCGCCCTGGTTCGGGATGCCGTGATCGGTGCAGTCGGCGATCGAGCCGAGGTCCGCGAAATTCTGTGCATCCCGGCGATTCATTTCGACCGGCTCGATGGGTTTGAGACCGCCATCGTTGCCTATACGACGGACGTGCCGGTATTCGGCAAGAGCTGGGGCAAACCTTATTTGCTGGGTCCGGGAAATATCCATGTGGCGCACACGAGCGAGGAGCGCGTATCCAAGAAAGAGCTCCTGGCCGCGAGCAACATTTATCAGCAGATGGTAAAAAAGCTTCTGGCCGTCACATGAGGGCTGACGGCGCGCATGCGACAAAGGTGATGGCGGCATGATTGTGATGAAATTTGGCGGCTCGTCACTGGAAGCGGCTCCCGCCATTGAGCGCGTGGCGGGAATCGTCAGTGAGGCGCTTGTCCGCAAACCCGTGGTCGTGGTCTCCGCCATGGGCACGACCACGCAGCAGCTTCTGACCATGGGCGAAGAGGCGGCCGCCGGAGAGCCTGGGAAAAAAGAGCGGGCGCTCGAAAGGCTACGCGCGCTCAGGGAAATGCACGAGCGCGAATTCGCGGCGTTGCTTCCGGCGTCGGCTCAGGACGAACTCCGGCAGATTCTCGGCTGCCATTTTCGCGAGATGGCTGATTTGCTCGGGCAATTATCGGCTGCCGGTGAATTCGGTCCCGAATCGGTGGATGCTCTCTCGAGTTTTGGAGAACGGCTGTCGAGCCGCTTGATCGCGCTGGTGTTCCGGCATTTCGGAATGGACGCCGCGCATGTGGATGCGCGTTGCGTGGTGCTCACCGATGGGCGCCATAAGGCCGCCACGCCCTTATACTCGGAGACCTACGCTCGCGCGCGAGATAAGATTTTGCCGCTCATCAGCCAGGGCAAAGTGCCGGTTCTCGGTGGTTTCATCGGCTCAACCGAGAATGGCGTGACCACCACGCTCGGCCGGGGAGGTTCGGACTTCACCGCCGCCGTTATCGGCGCCGGCATCGCCGCCGAGGAGATCCAGATTTGGACCGACGTAGACGGCGTCATGACCTGCGATCCAAAACTCGTGCCTGAAGCGCGCCGCGTGAAGACCATCTCCTTCGCGGAGGCTGCGGAGCTCGCCTATTTCGGCGCCAAGGTGCTGCACCCCTCGACCCTGCTGCCGGCGATGGAAAAAAATATTCCCGTAGTGGTGTTGAACTCGCGGCGGCCCGAAATAACCGGCACGCGAATCGTCGCCGATGCGGTGCCTTGTTCCAGCGTCATCAAAGCCATTTCCTGCAAGCGCGGGATTTCCATCGTTAATATCCGCTCCACGCGCATGCTCATGGCCCACGGATTTCTCCATCGCATCTTCGAGCTTTTCAGCCGCGCGGAAACCGCCGTAGACATGCTGGCCAGCTCTGAAGTCAGTGTTTCGTTGACCATCGACGATCCGGCGCGGCTCCCCGAAATTTGCCGGGCTCTGCGAGAATTTTCCGAGGTCAGCGTCGAACAGGATCAAGCCATTGTTTGCATCGTGGGCGACAATCTGCGCTATACGCCCGGCGTGGCCGCTCGCGCTTTCGGCGCTTTACAGGGCATCAATATCCGTATGATTTCGCAGGGCGCCTCACTGCTGAATCTTGGTTTCGTCGTTGCCGCTCGCGATGCGGAGAAAACGGTGAAACTTTTGCATCAGGAATTTTTTCGCAATGTGGATCCGGCTGTTTTCGATTAGAGAGCGGCCTTACAGCGCGCCAAAATTAAGGGAGCTGAGGAAATTCCAAGGCGATTATGAATCTGGCGATCATCGGTTACGGCAAAATGGGCCATATGGTGGAGCAGTTGGCACCGGAGTATGGTTTTGACGTTTCGCTGCGCCTCGATATCGCCGAAAATGAAAATGGCCAGGGCATCACTCGGGAGCGCTTTCGGGGCATCGACGTGGCGGTCGATTTCTCCGTTCCGGCGGCGGTTTTGACGGATATCGAGCGGCTTTCGTCGGCCGGAGTCAATGCCGTGATCGGCACGACGGGCTGGACCGAGCAGATGGATCGTGCCAAAGCGGCCGTGGAAAAGGGCCGTATTGGATTGGTGTGGAGTCCGAACTTCTCGATCGGAGTTAATATCTTCTTGCATTTGGTTTCCGAAGCGTCGCGGCAATTTGCTCCTTACCAGGAGTACGGAGCGTGGGCGTGGGAAATTCATCACTCCACAAAAAAGGACGCGCCCAGCGGCACGTTGCTGAAATTGGTGGAAGAGATGAAAAAGGCCGATCCGAACCGGCGCGTGGATGTAAGCTCGAATCGGGCGGGCGCTCATCCCGGCACCCATGAAATTGGTTTCGATTCCGCGGCCGAGACCATCACCCTGCGCCATACCGCGCGCAGCCGCGAAGGCTTTGCGCGCGGCGCGCTCACCGCGGCCAAGTGGGTGATCGGGAAAAAGGGTTGGTTTGAGTTTAGCGATGCTTTGTTCGACCGGCTGTGAGGAGGCCACATGTTTGCAGGATGCGGCACGGCGTTAGTCACTCCATTCCGGCGCGATTTTTCGCTCGACGAACGGGCCCTTCACCGCTTGGTGCGCCGCCAGGTCGATGCGGGAATCGACTTTCTGGTGCCCTGCGGTACCACGGGTGAGAATCCTACGCTCAGCAAGCGCGAGCACTTGCGAGTCGTGGAAATCACGCTGGAAGAGGCCGCGGGCCGCATTCCCGTGCTCGCCGGAGCAGGCGGTTACAACACGGCGGAAGTGATCGCGCTGGCCAAGGAACTGGAATCGATGCGCGTGGACGGAATACTTTCGGTAACTCCGTATTACAACAAACCCACGCCGGAAGGGCTCTACCAGCACTACAACGCAATCGCCTCGGCAATTTCGCTGCCCCTGATTGTCTATAGCGTGCCGCGCAGAACGGCCACAAACGTGGACACCGCCACGCTGAAGAGGCTGGCGGAAATCGACAACGTCGTCGGAATCAAAGAAGCTTCGGGCGATATCACTCAAGTCGCTTCGATTGTCGGCCACTTGCCCGAGGATTTCGTCGTGCTTTCGGGCGACGACGCGCTGGCGCTGCCCATCATCGCTCTCGGAGGCAAGGGCGTCATATCCGTGGTCTCCAACGAAATTCCGGCGGAGATGACCCAGCTCGTTCGTAATTGCCTGGAACATAATTTCGAGCAGGCGCGGCGGTTGCAGCGAAGAATTCTGCCGCTGATGGAGGTGAACTTCATCGAATCGAGTCCGATTCCCGTGAAGGCAGCCATGGCCGCCATGGGCCTGCTCGAGCCGGTGTGGCGGCTTCCTCTGTGCGCTCCCCGGCCCGAAAATGAGGAGAAAATTCGCGGCGTGCTGGAGTGCCTGGGCCTGGTGGGAGAGAGGCATGTTGCAAGAGCAAATTGAATCGCTTTTCGATAAGCCTCCCGAGCGATATAACGACGAACATCTGCGACTCTTCCAGAAATTCAAGGATGGTCTGAACGACGGCAGTATTCGCGCCGCCGAACCGGATACAACTTCGCCGACCGGCTGGCGTGTAAACGGCTGGGTAAAAAAGGGCATTCTGCTCGGCTTCCGCATGGGTGTAGTCGTGGCCATCTCGAATAATGGCGCGGGACAGGCGTTTTTCGACAAGGCTACCTATCCGCTCAAAAGCGTCAGCCTGGCCAACGCAGTGCGCATCGTGCCGGGTGGATCGAGCCTGCGTGACGGCTGCTTTATCGGCAAGGGCGTCACTTGCATGCCTCCCATGTTCATTAACGTGGGCGCCTACGTCGGAGAACAGACCATGATTGATTCGCACGCGCTCGTCGGAAGTTGCGCGCAGATCGGAAAGAACTGCCACATTTCCGCGGCCGCGCAAATCGGCGGAGTTCTCGAACCGGTCGGCGCGATGCCCGTAATCGTCGAAGACGATGTGCTGGTGGGCGGAAATTGCGGCGTTTACGAAGGCACCCTGGTGAAACGCGGAGCCGTCTTGGGCACTGGGACGATCCTGAATCGCTCTACGCCCGTGTACGATCTGGCCAGCGGAAATGTGCTGACCGCACGCGACGATCAGCCCTTGATCATTCCTGAAAAAGCCGTGGTCGTGGCGGGCTCGCGAGCGATTTCTCACGGACGCGGCAAGGACTGGGGACTCTCTCTCTACACGCCGGTGATCGTGAAATACCGCGACGCCAAGACCGACCTGCGCACACAGCTCGAAGAGCTGCTTCGCTGATTTCTTTTCCTGGGATTTTTTCTTAGGAATTTTGCTGATTATGTTTTCTGAGCTGTGAAGCGCGATCTGGCGGCCTCGGTTGTTCGCAGGTCGCCGGATGAAATCCGGGCCCCGCGATTATCCGCTTTCAGCAAGAGTGCCCGCGCGGGCGTGCCCATGCGCCGAAACTCGGCCACCAGAGCATCGCCGATTTCCGCGGCGCTGTGCCGCGCAATGGCCATCACCGCCGAGCCCGCGCCGCTCAGGAAGACTCCCGCCAGACCGGCGTGCCGAAATGCGAGGCATTCGGCGATTCCCGGAACCAGCGGACTCCGGTAAGGCTGGTGCAGCGCATCGCGGAATAATTCCGGCGAAAGTTCGCCGCCCGAAAAGAAGCGCGCCGCAAGCAAAGCCGTGCGCTGCAGATTGGCCACAACGTCGCGGCGGGAATATTGCGCGGGAAGCACTGCGCGCGCCTTTTCCGTAGGGAGCGGCACTTCCGGAACGACGGCGACAAAATCGAGATTCGCCGAAACGTCCGCCTTGGCGATGAGCACGTTCCCGGACTCTTGCGGAGCGGCAGCTACGACAAAACCGCCGTGCAGCGCGGCAGCCACGTTATCGGGATGACCCTCGATTTCGATGGCCAGCCGAAGAACGTCAGCAGGTGCAAGCTTGCTGCCACAGAACTCGTTTGCCAGGAGAATCCCTGCGACAATCGCCGCGGCGCTTGAACCGAGACCGACGCCAAGCGGAATTTCGTTCTGTACATCGAGCCGCACGGAAGGCAGAGGCGCACCGCTGGCCGCGGCAGCGCGCTCCATGGCTTTGACAAACAGATTGGTTCTGTCGTGCGGGACCTGATCGGCACCCGCGCCGCTATAGCTCAGTTCCCAGCCGGATTCCTTGGGAGCGGCCGAGACTCGCAAATAAAGGCCGAGGGCGATCGCGGCGCTATCGAAAGCGCATCCTACATTGGCGGTCGAAGCTGGAACGACTGCGAAAAAAGCGTCCGTTGGAACCGGAGACATCCGAAGGCACTAAGAGACGGCGGAAACGGCCATGGCCCGTCCCATAAATTTTTCAAAGGCGGCCAGGCGCGGCTCGATGGCGTCCTCCGGAGCATAACGCCCGGCGAGCGCATCGGTGGTTTTCAGGCCGTTGCCGGTGACGCAGAGCACGGTTTCATCATCGGGACGTATGCGGCCTTGTGCGATCAAGGCCTTCGCGCATCCGATCGTCACGCCCGCGGCTGTTTCCCCGAAAATTCCCTCGGTGTGGCGTAAAGGCCGTCGGCGGGATTACCGATGGCCAGCGAGCGCGCGATGGTGGAAGGCTTTTGCGGATCGATTTCGTCCTTGCCCAGCTTTACCGCTCTGGAGATGGGCGAACATCCGGTGGCTTGCGCCCCGAAGAATCGCACGGTTTTCGATTCCACGATTCCGAGGGCGATTAATTCCTGAAAGGCTTTATAGATTTTTGTGATCAGCGAACCGCCGGCCATGGGCACGACGATATTGTCGGGCAGACGCCAGCCGAGTTGCTCGGCGATCTCATATCCTACTGTTTTGGAGCCTTCCGCGTAGTAAGGCCGCAGATTGATATTCACAAAGCCCCAATGGAAGCGCTCTCCAATCTGCGAACACAGCCGGTTTACCTGGTCGTAATTTCCGGCGATGCGCACCAGCCGCGCGCCAAAAACCTGCGTACCGAGAATCTTTGCGGGCTCTAGATCGGCAGGAATAAAAATCCAGGAGTCGAAGCCTTGCCGTGCGGCCTGGGCGGCGACGGCGTTGGCGAGATTTCCGGTGGAAGAGCAACTGACGGTTTGGAATCCGAAAGCCTTCGCCTGCACCAGCGCCACGGCCACAACGCGGTCCTTGAAGGAGAGCGTTGGGAAATTCACCGCGTCATTTTTTATGTAGAGGCGGCGAGAGCCAAGCTGCGCGCCAAGCCTCGCGGCGGAGACCAGGGGCGTCATGCCGACGGGAATTTCTGGCTTGTAACCTGCGGGAATGGGCAGGAGTTCCGCATAGCGCCACAGATTGGCAGGTCGCCGGGCGATATTCTCGGGGGTGAAACTCGTACGCGCGGCATCGAGGTCGTACTTGACCTCGAGCGGGGCCAGACAATCTTCGCAGATCGAGCCGGGCCGATTGCCCCAGTCGCGATTACATTCGCGGCAGCGCAACGTGTAGTGTTCGCTCATAGCGGTCTCCGGGCTGCGCCGGGCCCTGCGCGCCAAAAAAAATGCCTCGCTCCGGGTGTGGGGGAACGAGGCGAAAAAGCGCTTCTCCGAGCTTCATGTCCCCCGCAAGCCGGGCGGGAATTGGCACCTGCGACCAGTTGAACTGCGCTAGTCCGGTTGTCGTGGCGTCGTCGGGCCCGAACCCCTCAGCCACTCTGCATGAAGATCGCTCCGCGCGACTGCGGCGCGGATGAACAATGGTATCTGCGCGGCAGAGCATTCGTCAAGTCTTTAAAGCGCCTCAAAAGCGGCTGAAGAGGGAGAGCCGGTGAGGGCCCTGCCCGGTGGGTTCTCACCAGACCGGCAATCAGAACTCCCAACTTAGCTTTCGAGCACGCCCTCGTCCGCGGCGCGGGCTGAATCAGAACAGCAGCTTCAGCGCGAACTGAACTTGCCGCGAGGTGGACGTCGCGGTAATGGCTCCCGCTGAGGAGCTTACGCTGCTTGGGATACCGTTCCCGCCGAGCGAACAATCGAAGCGATCCAGGCCCGTCTTGCAATTGTTGGTCCCGAAAACAATCGAGTTGGGGTACGCGAAATTAGCCCGATTCAGGATGTTGAAGAGCTCGGCCCGAAATTGGAGCGTATATCGCTCGCTGATTTGGAACTTCTTGAAAAATGAAGTGTCCACGTCAACCAAGCCCGGACCACGGAACGATCCGCGCGAAACGTTCCCGAAAGTCCCGGCGAGAGGTATCAGGAACGCGTTGGGGTTGAAATATTGATCCGGTTTCCCCAAAACCACCGGCCCGCTGAAGTTGGGATTCCAGTCGGGGACGTCGACTGGATTGGTGTCGCCGGTTCCGGAAATATTGGAGCCAACCAGAGGCGTCAACGGGAAACCGCCCTGGGCAGTGACGATCCCATTCCATTGCCAGCCGCCGATCAACTGGTTCACCACGCCGTGGGAGTTGCTTGCGAAGTGCTGACCATTACCAAACGGCAATTGATAGCTGAAGTTGCCGTTGAACTGATGGAGGAGGCTATAGGAAGCGGGCCCTCGGTTCAACGGGAGGTTGTAGGGGCTGAAGACGTCCGCCGGCTCATTTTCACCGGCAGGAGCGAGAATAGCGGAATTCAAATCCAACACCTTCGAATAGGTGTAGTTCAGCTTGAAGCTAAGTCCGCGTGTGGCACGCTTTTGTAGCGAGACGCCCAGCGAGTCGTAGCTGGCAGTACCCTCATCGAACCAGGCGATACTGTTGGAGACAAAGGGGTTCGGGCGCGTCGCTGCCACGGGCATGTAGGTTGTTCCCTGAGGCACAGTTTGCCTCAAGGTGGCTGCGATCAGGCCGCCGCTGAGGCATCCTGCCGCGTTCGCGCAGACCTGGGGCTCAGACGAATTGCTATCCAGGGTGATATTGGTGTGATAGGACTCACTGCCCACGTAACCAACCGAAAGCATGAGGTTGCGACTGAGCTGATGTTCCACCGTGAGGCTCCATTCCTGGATGGTGGGAGTGAACATATTCGGATCGAAGCCAGCCGGTTGATAGATCGAGCAGGCGGGCGGCCGCGACGGCGACTGCGCATTGCAAGTGGGCGGCAGGACCGCATTCTTCTGGAACGGAAGTAGAGCAAGTATCCCGCTGCCGCTGGGTATTGTCACCTGCTCGCGAGCATTAAAGGGTGGATTGGGGTAGGCGCGTATGCCGAGGTTATCCACGAGATCGTTGTGGATTCCGAAGCCGGCACGCACCGACCAGGTTCCCTTGCCCGTCGGGTCCCAGGCCAGACCGACGCGAGGCTGCAGCAAGTGCGTGGCGTTGTTCTTCGCCAAGCACGAATTGGCAAAGCCCTGGCCATTCTGGTCAAAGCCGTGCGGATTGGTCTGGATGACGAAGCCGGGATCAAAGAAATAGTTGGTGCACCGGCCAAACGCTTCATTCCAGCCGTCGGTCATCTCATCCCTCAACCCGAGGCGCAAATTGAGATTCCGCCGCAGGGTGATTTCGTCCTGGACATACACCGCTCCTTCCCAGGAACGGTAGCCAACCGGAACGGGATTGCGGACGAGAATAGCCTGACTCGGTTTGTCCAGGAGAAAGTCCGAGACAGTGCGGTAGGCAACGTTTCCTGCTGAACCTTGAGCCGCCCCAGCGAGGTTTTCTTGAACCCGGTGTGCCCAAACGCCCGCACTCCAGGCGTGCGCGCCCCTCGTGAAGTGCACATCATCAGCATAGGTAAAGTGATTTCTTGCACCAAAGTAGGGATTGTTGCCGGACGCCGCCGCAACCGCGGAGGGCTGCGCTGTGATCACTCCACCCCCGATGATGATCGAGCCGGCATTACCGCCGGGGAGAAACGCCAGGTTTGCGGGGATCGACGGCGATGAGTTTACCTGCGCAGCATACGCGCGCGTGAAGCCGAAGGTGGCAACATTCACGACGCGGGGAGAGAAGATGTGAGTTTCCTGCAGGCTGACGACTTGGCTGTGTATATCAGAGAGCTGGATAAAAATGGGGTCCACTTGCGGAACGCTTCTGAAGCCATTGTCAATGTTGTAGTTTGCCGAAAAGGAATCGGCGGCAGAGATCGTGTAGTCAAAGCGCACCAAGCCAAAATCTTCGCGAACCGACTGCGGAGGATTGGTTACGCTATGGGCTGTGCCGTCGATGGGTGAGTCGGCACCAGTGGGCGCCGGCCAGAAAGCATTGGCATAAGCCACCATCGCCGGGTTTACACCGGTGGACGTGCCATTTGGCAAAAGGCCCAGGCGAGCGTTGGTACCGGGGACAATCGCGTCGCTGCTCACGGCCAGCCGCTGGCGAAAACCTTCGTAATTTCCAAAGAGGAACACTTTGTCCTTCTTGATTGGGCCGCCCAGCGATGCGCCAAACTGGTTGCGCTTGAAGGGTGGCGTAGTAGTGGTTGCGTCGAAGAAGTTGCGGGCGTCGAAGGCGCTATTGCGCAAATACTCGAAGAGGTCTCCATGCAGTTGGTTCGTTCCCGAAGAGGTCACGATGCTGATCTGTCCGCCGGCGCGTTTGCCATACTCGGCGCCATAGCTATCCGGCAGGACGTTGTATTCCCGCACGGCGTCGACTCCAAGCAGCATCCCGCTGGCGCCGGACGGGGTAATGAACAGGCCCGAGGCGTTGGCACCGATGTAATCGACTCCATTGATCAGAAATCGATTCGTTTCCGGCCGCTTGCCCGCCACGGAGAAAGCCGTCCAGGCGCTGTTGTTGAGTGTATTCGCGCTGTTGTTAGCCATGCCTACGTTGAGCGTCAGAAGCTGATCGAAGCTGCGCCCGTTCAGCGGCAGCTCCTTGATCTGTTGCTCGCTGATCAATCCGGAAGTCGAGACGGTCGTGGTGTTCACCAGCGGAGCAGCCTCGGTCACCGTGACCTGCTGCACGATGCTTCCCACTTGTAACGTCAAATTCACCACGGCTTCCTGACCCACAACGAGGTTAATTCCGCGCCGCACTTCCCGCTGGAACCCCATTTGTTCCGCGGTCAGCTCATACTCGCCCACCGGGAGCGACGCCATACTGTAATTACCAGTGGCGTCAGCCTCCACCGCGCGCGTCAGCCCGGTCTCCAGGTGTTTGACGGTAACTGCTGCGCCCGGCACCGCGGCTCCGGAAGTGTCCTTAACTGTGCCGGTGATGGTCCCCGCGAAACCTTGGGCAAGAACGGGGCAATTGCCCAAGGCGATCAAGGCAACCAATGCAATGAGACACGCTACCAATCTCGGCAGCGCGAAGGGACTTCTTCCGGTCCTGTTTAACATGGCTCCTCCTTTGTATGACGCAACTGCTTATGCTGGAACCACGGCCGCAGCCGAGGTGCCGGCTGGCCCCCCCGAGAGTGACTACGCAAGTGCATAACCTTTATGAAATCGCCCTCTGGCTCCGCTTACTCCGGTCCAATCTTCGGATCTCGATCAGAACAGGAGCTTCAGTGCAAACTGGATTTGCCGCGAGGGGTTGGCCGTTTGCGTGATGACCCCCGCGGAGGAGCTATAGTTATTCCCCGAAAAAGTCACGGGGTTCGGCGACGCAAAATTTGTGCGATTCAACAGGTTGAAAGCTTCCACCCGGAACTGCAACCTGTACTCTTCGGTGAAACTGAAGTTCTTGAACAGCGACGTGTCAAAATTGTAGAACGCCGGTCCGATGAACGATCCACGCGCCACGTTTCCGAAGGTCCCTGCAAGCGGCAACGAGAAACCGTTGCGATCGAAGTAGCGTCCCGTGGTGCGGAAGCCGTCGGTCCCTAAAACCACCGGCCCGTTAAAGACTGGATTGCGGTTTGGCACGTCGGGATTTTGGGTATCGCCGGTTCCAGAGACATTGGAGCCAACCGTCGGGGTGAAGGGGAATCCGCCCTGAGCGGTGATGCTGCCATTCCACTGCCAGCCGCCGATCACTTTGTCCGCCGGGCCGGCGGCTCCCCCGCCGAAGTGCTGGCCGCGCCCAAACGGCAATTGATAAGTAAAGTTGGCATTGAACTGGTGCTTGAGGTTATAGGACGCTAGTCCCCTATTCATATTCAGGTCAAAAGGATTCAAGACGGTCGGAGGCTCATTCGCGCCGGAGGTGGCCAGGAAAGCGGACTCGATATCCAGAAGTTTCGAGAAGGTGTAATTGGCCTTGAAAGCGAGTCCGCGGGTGGCGCGCTTGGTCAGCGAGACTGATCCCGAATGGTAGCTGCTAGTGGTGTTATAGAACCAGCTCTGCATGGGGCCTACAAAGGGATTCGGACGCTGCGTGAGCTTAGTAGTGCCCGTCGTGACGAAGGTTTTGGGGGGCGTGGCGGGCAGGTACGTCATGCCCTGCGGTACTTTCGGGCATGGCGTAGTGCCGCCGCATAGTGGGATGCCTCCACTCGTTCCTGTTGCATTGATTCCGCCACTGTAGCATCCCGTCGGGTCGGAACAAACCTGCGGCACGGCCATATTCAGGTCCTCCGCGCCCACAACGTGGTAGGCTTGGCTGCCCACATAGCTCAATTCCACCATGAGGTTTTGCGAGATAGACCGTTGTATCGTAAGAGACCATTGCTGGAGGGTGGGAGTGTGCATGAACGGATCCAGACCCCCGGGGGAAAAGATCGAGCAGTTCGTACCGGCATCGGCGAGCGTATGGCAACTGGGCGGAGGCTGCGTTCCAAAGGGGATCGGATTCTGCATGTAAGTAAGCAGTGGTGTTGTGAGCGTCAGGCGCGCGTTGAAAGGCGGATCGGCGTTGAGCCGGTGAGCGAGATTATCCTGGAGGTCGTTGTATATTCCAAAGCCTGCCCGCACCGACCACTTTCCCGAGCCGCTCGGGTCCCAGGCCAAACCAATGCGGGGCTCCCAGAGCATTTTGGCGTTATTTTTAAGGAACGCCGACGAATCGATTCGCGGGTCGGTTTGGACGATTCCGTTCGCATCGTATAGGTAATTGGCAGCGTGTCCGTGGGCCTCATTCCATCCGCTGGTCATTTCCTCGCGCACGCCCAGACGCAAAGTGAAATTCGGTTTGAGCTTGATTTCATCTTGGATATACAAGCCTGTTTCCGTCGAGCGGAAGTAGAGCGGCTGCGGGTTGGAGGCCGCAAGAAACTGCTTTGGGGAATCCTGGAGGAATGCTAGGAGTGTGTCATAGTTGGCGGTTCCTGCCGTGAACTGAGCGTTCCCGATCTGGTTTTGCTGGATTCGCTGAATCCACACGCCTGCGCTCCAAGCGTGATTGCCCCTGGTGAGGTGCAGGTCATCGGCCCCGGTGACGTGATTTCTTGTATCGCGGCTGCGGCTGTTGCCCGTCGGCTGCGCCAAGGCTGCCGCGACGACGGTGGCCGTCCCGCCTCCAATGGTGATCGAACCGGGATTGGTTCCGGGAAGAAAAATCAAGTTCGAGGGAATGGTGTAGCCGGGAGCGGGAACGTTTACTTGAGTTCCCCAGGCGCGCGAGAAACCCAGGGTGGCGACGTTCACGATGGTATTTGAGAAAATATGCGTCTCTTGCAAGCTCGCCAAATAAGCGCGTTGGGTACTGAGCGTGGTGAAAACCGGGTCGGCAGGGGGCGCGCCTCTGCGTCCATCGTCCCCGTTGAAATTGGCCGAGAAGGAATCCTTGCTGGAAATGGTGGTGTCAAAACGCAGCAGGCCAAAATCTTCCCGGACGCTTCGCAACGGATTGCCGATGGCCTGGGCAGTTCCGGTGGGCCTGGTCGAAGGATCGAGCAACTCTGGCCCATTGGGGGCGGGCCAGAAGTAGTTGGCGTAG
Organism: Acidobacteriota bacterium; assembly: GCA_003223315.1. Taxonomy (GTDB): domain Bacteria; phylum Acidobacteriota; class Terriglobia; order Acidiferrales; family UBA7541; genus Palsa-189. The sequence continues at coordinate 12,741 of QHYR01000112.1, forward strand.
GGCAGCATCCCGGGCTGCATCGTGCCGGTCTTGTTGGTAGCGACGACATAGGCAGCGGGATTTGGGCACCCGGCCGCAGGACTGACAATGTAGCAAGGCAGATTGCCCAGGCGAGCCTGCGCGTCCGGCACGTTCGCCACGTTGGGCACGTTCCAGCGCTCCCGAAATCCCTCATAGTTTACGAAGAGGAACGCCTTGTCCTTCTTCAGCGGACCTCCCACTTCTCCTCCGAATTGATTCCTCTTGAACGGACCCTTGGCGTTTTCAAAGTAGTTCCGTGCGTCCAAGGCGCCGTTGCGCAGATATTCGAACACAGCTCCATGCACACTGGACCCCGACGGCGTGATGAACTGGCCGGTGGCGTTAGCGCCAATGTAGTCCACTCCGTTCAATATGAATCGGTTGGTTTCCGGCCGCTTGCCCGCCACGGAAAAAGACGTCCAGGCGCCGTTGTTGATATTGGAACGGTTATCAACTGTGCCTACGTTCAGCGTCAAGAGCTGGTCAAAGCTGCGCCCGTTCAGCGGCAGTTCCTTGATCTGTTGCTCGGTGATGACTCCGGACGTCGAGGTCGTCGTCGTGTTCACCAGGGGAGCAGCCTCGGTCACCGTGACCTGCTGCACGATGCTTCCCACTTGTAACGTCAAATTCACCACGGCTTCTTGAGCCACGACGAGGTTAATTCCGCGCCGCACTTCCCGCTGAAATCCCATTTTTTCTGCCGTCAGCTCATACTCGCCCACCGGGAGCGACGCGATACTGTAATTACCGCCCAGGTCAGCCTCTACCGCGCGCGTCAGGCCCGTCTCCAGGTTTTTGATCGAAATCGCGGTCCCAGGCAACACGGCTCCGGATGTGTCCGTAACTGTGCCCGTGACGGTCGCAGTAAAGCCCTGGGCAAGAGCCAGGCAACTCCCCAGTACCGCGCACCCAATCAATGCAATGACAAACGCCGCCAGGTTTGGCGACGCGAAAGGACTTCTTCTTCCTGACCTGTTTACCATGGCTCCTCCTTGTAGGACGTAACTGCTCAAGCCGGCCCGGCCGCAGCCGAGCTACCGGCCGGCACCCCAGCGAATTACTGAGGCAAGTGCCTAAAGTTTATGAACGTTCCCTGTTCTGTGGCCCCGTATCGCCCTTCGGCTCCGCCGGGTCTGGTCTTCCAGGTTGTAAAAAGAGGGGACGTATGAAATGCCTAAGTTTGTCGCAAATCGGCGGGCCGGAAGGAATCCTCATCGCGCACCCCGGTCAGTGATGACACCGGAAAATTTGGAGAGAACCTAGCCCTTCTTGCTGTGTTCGTCTCCGACGGTTGACCGGAGTTCTACGCTCCTTTGCCGAGCTTGTCAAGGGATGATGGTGTCGAAAAACCGTAGTAGGGGTGTCGCGGTCAGGCGTTCGGGACGCGCGGCGGCGTTTTTGCGAAGCGGGCGCGAGGCGCCCGGAGACAACTTAGTTCACTCGCAAGGGGCGCGGGTGTATAACGTGCGGAAGCGAGGTTTCTGCGAATGAGCTATTTTCGAAGTGCAAGGCTTCCTGGTTCGAGCGCGATGCTGTGCTTGTTCACCGCGGCGTTCGGCTTGCTGGCCGCCGGAGCGGCGAGGGCGCAAACGGCGCAGCCGCTCGTTGACGAGAAGACGCTGACGCGGGTTTCCGACCACGTCTACGCGCTGGTGGGATGGCCGAACATCGGGATTGTGGTGGGAAACCGCGCGACGCTGGTGATCGATACAGGGCTTGGCGCGCGCAACGGCGCAACGGTGGTGCGCGTGGTGCAAAGGCTGGCAAAAGGGCCGAATCTCTACCTCACGACCACGCACTATCACTCGGAGCACACCACGGGGGAACAGGCCTTCCCACCGAATACGGTGCTGATTCGGCCCACAGTGCAGCAGCAAGAGCTGAATCAGCGGCTGCCGGCACACATGGCGCGCTTCCGCGAAATGTCCCAGCAAAACAAGGAGTTGCTGCGGGACGTGAAGCTGCGCACGCCGGATATTCTCTTTGATGGGGAGATGAAGCTCGATCTGGGCGGCGTAACGGCGCGGCTATTCTGCCTGGGACCGGCGCACACCCAGGGGGACATGCTGATCTTCGTTGAGGAGGACAGCGTGCTGATTCCCGGAGACATCGTGGAGAGCAAGCTCTTTCCCATCATGCCGGAAGAGGCGACCATGAAAGGATGGCTTGCCGTCCTGGATAAGCTTGAGCCGCTCAAGCCGCGGCTGATTGTGCCGGATCACGGAGAACTCGGAGACGGTTCCCTGATCGCGAAGCAACGTGCGATGCTCCAGGAGCTTCAGGGGCGCGCGCTCGAACTCAAGCGCCAGGGCAAGTCCGCCGAAGAAGCCGGGAAGCTGCTGACGGCGGAACTTCATGCGAAGCATCCGGATTATGCGCAGGTAGAGCGCATCGCCGCCGACGTAAAGCTCGTCTACGCAGAGGCTCAGTAGCAGAGGCAAATCGGGCGCTGGAGTGAGGCCGTGGAGACAGGGGGGAGCAAGGACTGTTTTGAAGTTAGCTCCTACATACGGTCTAGTGCAAGAGTCCCAAGCAATTTAACGGCGATACCGTAATATCTGTTTTCGAGGGGATCCACCCTTTTCACGACCGCAATATAATCCCGGTTGATAGCGCCTGGAGTCGTGGAATACGGAAAAGTGACGAAAAGGCGCATGCCTTTCTGATACAGACTCTCCGTAGTAAAGAAATAAACTCCTTCGTTGCATGCGTTCACGGTGAGCAAGGCCTCTTCGAGAGAACCATCCTGGGGCGACGAATGGCGCACGTAGATAGGAATATTCGTTTTGTGCCGACTCCTGCGGCGTCGCTCGTGGGTGTGAGTCATGGCAGGTAGAGATTCGCACTTCCGAGGCAGAGATGCCAATGAACCGAATTGGCCAAACTCATGGTACTTGCGTACCCCATCCGCAGCGGCGCCCCCGGGAGAGCAGGATGCCGTGTTTCCACCATGCAGGCGACGGATAACGGGATTATCAGAAAGGGGAGCTCGCCAGCCGCGCTTCAGTCCGTGGCGGAGTGGGCGTGGGTGGCCGGTTCGGGGGCCGTGTCGAGGCGGCGCAGGCGTCTGCCGCCGCTGATCCAGGCGCGGAAGCGATCAAGATACAGATAAACCACCGGAGTGGTGTACAGGGTAAGCATCTGGCTGACGATCAGGCCTCCGCAAATGGCGATACCCAGCGGCCGGCGTACTTCCGCGCCGTTGCCCCGGCTGATGGCGATGGGAACGGCGCCGAACAGTGCGGCCATGGTGGTCATCATGATGGGCCGGAATCGCAGCAGGCAAGCCTGGTAGATGGATTGTTCCGGGCTGTTTTCTTCATTGCGTTCGGCCTGAATGGCGAAATCGATCATGAGAATGGCGTTTTTCTTCACGATGCCGATCAGCAGAATGATGCCGATCAAGGCGATGATGTCGAGCTGGCTATTCGTGACCAGGATGGCCAGCAGCGCTCCCACGCCGGCCGAAGGCAGCGTGGACAGGATGGTGAGCGGGTGGACATAGTTTTCATAGAGGATTCCGAGGACGATGTAGACGGTGGCCAAGGCGGCGAGAATCAAAAGCGGTTCGGTGGAGAGCGAGGCCTGGAAGGCTTGCGCCGTGCCCTGGAAGCCCCCCCGAATGCTGACGGGCAAAGCGATCTTTCGCTCCATGTCCTGAATAGCGGTCACGGCGTCTCCGAGGGGAACGTCCGGCGCCAGGTTGAATGTGATGGTAACCGCGGGAAATTGTCCCTGATGAGCGATGGCCAGCGACGTGTTTGATTGCTGGTAGTGCGTAAAGGCGCTGAGCGGAACGGTCTGTCCAGTAGAAGAACGCACGTAGATATTGTTGAGCGCGTCCGGACTTTGCTGGAATTTGGGATCGATCTCCATCACCACGTGATATTGATTGATGCCTTTGTAAATCGTGGAGACTTGCCGCTGGCCAAAGGCGTCGTAGAGCGCGTTATCAATGGTGTTGGCGGTTATGCCCAGGCGCCCGGCGGTGGCGCGGTCGATCACCAGCTCGGCTTGTAATCCGCGATGCTGCAAGTCCGTGTTGACATCCCGAAGCTGGGGCACGGTTCGGAGCCTTTGCTCCAAGATCGGAGCCCAAGTCATAAGATCCTTCAGATTATCGCCCTGCAGGGTGTATTGATATTGAGCGTTCCCGGCACGGCCGCCGATTTGCACGTCCTGCACGGCTTGGAGGAAGAGTGTTGCTCCGGGGACCTGGGCCAGGCGGGGCCGCAAACGGTTGATCACCTGGTCGGCACTGACCTTTCGCTCCGAGAGCGGCTTGAGGGTGATATTGAGGTTGGCCGTGTTCGCCCTGCCAATGAAGCCGGCGACCACATCGACCGCCGGATCGCTTCTGACGATATCGACGTATTGGATGAGCTTCTGGCTCATGGATTGGAACGAAATATCCTCGGGTCCGCGGGCATTTCCGTTTAAGCGGCCGGTGTCCTGCTGGGGGAAAAAGCCCTTGGGAACGACGATGTATAAGTAAACCGCTAGGCAGACCGTGCCGAGAGTTATCCCCAGGACGAAGCGTTGATGGTCCAGCACCCATCGGAGACTGCTGCCATAGGT